>JAEPQF010000024.1:352-35593 GCA_017640685.1 Hyphomicrobiales bacterium | reverse complement strand
GCTGTTACATTGCAGATTAGTAATAATATTGAAGGGGTTGCACAAGGAGCAGTTGAGATTAGCAGTAATATGGAAACGGTAACGCGAGCTGTTGAGCAAACATCAGATTGTTCTGACACTATGTTTAAAGCTAGTGATGGGGTGACGCGTGATGTTGAAGAATTAAGCCGGGTTGTTGATGAGTTTTTAGAAGGAGTTGCAGCGGCTTAAATTTTATCCGCTGTGAAAGGGTGGCAGTTTATCTCCTATTCGCTGCCACCCATTTATGAGTTTCAAGTTATTGACCTGAGTAGTTTGGTGTTCTTCTGTCTATCCAGGCATTTAACCCTTCTGTTACATCTTTTGTTTTGAGCATTCTTGCAAATTGTTCTTTTTCAATTGAGAGGCCCTCTGCGATGGTTGTATTAATTCCTCTTGTAACTGCTGTAATGATCCGTGCAGCTGCTAAAGGGGAATGTCTTAAGATGCGTTTTGCTAATTGAACAGCTTCATTTTGCAAATTTTCATGTGAAACAACTTTGTTTATCAGCCCCATTTCATAAGCTCTTTCAGGTGAGAATTGATCTCCTGTTAGTAATAACTCTAGTGCCCTTTTGCGGCCTGCTAAGCGTGGTAGCCTTTGTGTGCCACCAAAGGTTGGTGGTATGCCGATGTTAATTTCTGGTTTAGCAAATATTGCCTTTTCACTGGCAATGGCTAAATGGCAGGCTTCTGTAATTTCACAGCCCCCACCAAATGCAATCCCATTAATGGCAGCGATAATTGGTTTGGGATAGTCTTCGAGGCGGGCTGTCATTTTTTGGCCGCGTCTACAGAAGTCATTTATGGCTTGTTCTGGGTTTTCTTTAATTGAATTAGTGAATTCGTGGATGTCTCCACCAGCTGAAAAAGCTCTATCTCCACTGCCCGTTAGAATGAGAGCTCTTACTTCATTATTATGTTCAAGATCATCGAGTAATTTTAGTAAATAATCATTTGTTGCATAGTTGAGAGCGTTTAATTTTTCAGGCCTGTTAAATGTGAGGGTCGCAATCTGATCTTCTATATTGATTAAGATTAAATTTGACATGTGGTTTCCTTCGTTTTGTTTGATTTAAATCCAGGGTAGAGTTATGTTTCACAAAAGGAAACTCACTGATGAGTATACATAACTATGGTTCGTAATTCGGAAGATACAAAAAAACGTATTTTAAAGGCGGCAAATGGCTTGTTTTATGCTGAGGGGATCAGGGCTGTTAGTGTTGATGCTATTGCGGCAAAGGCGGGGTTAACTAAGAAAACTCTCTATTATCATTTTCAAAGTAAGGATGACCTTGTTGCTGAATATCTTATGTCTCGAGATCAACCCAACTTAGATGCCATGCGCAAATGGTTTGATGAGCAGGAAGGTTCAATAGCTGATAAGGTTTATGCGATTTTTGATGGTGTTGTTCAATCTTCTCAACATCCGAAATGGCGGGGGTGTGGTTTTTTAAGGACAGCTGGAGAATTGGCCAACATGCCCGGTCACCCTGCGATTAAGGCGGGTGCTGCTCATAAGAAACGATTTGAGACTTGGTTAACTGAGGTTTTTAAGGATCAGAAATTAAATGATGCCCCGAGCTTAGCACGGCAAGTTGTTTTGCTTCTTGATGGTTCTTTTGCTGTGATGATGGTACATCATGATAGTGCATATATTGAAGCGGCTGGTAGGGCAGCGAAGCAGTTGGTCGAAGCGAGTTTAAAAAACAAAAAACGTAAATGAGTGCTTTGGGTTTTGATTTTTTTTGGTTGAAAGAGAGATCAACACCAGCTTTGTTTTAAGTGGTGTTGTCTCTTGAAATAATCGTTTATTTTTTGATAGCGGCGTTTGTGAGTTTATTAAGAGCGCCGGTCATTTTTGCGAGCACTTTTGCGTCACTTGGAATGCCATGGTTTTTTGAAAGTGTGCTTGGTGCGTGATAAGCAATGTGAACTTTGCCATCTTTATCTTCAAAAGCGACCACTCTTAAGGGTAAGTCCAGCCCGGCTGATTGAGCAAGGTTCATGGCTGGTGTTCCTAATTTAGGGTTTCCGAACATAAGCATTTCTGTCGGTCTTAAAGTTAAGCCAACTTTTTTTGCACCCGCTGCATGATTGACACGAGCAAAAACTGTAGCGCCTGCTTTTTTAACAGCTGCTTCGAGATTATCTATGGTTTGCTTTACTGAATGGGGGCTGGATTTTTTAATTAATTCAGCTGCGTTTGCTGTTGTGCTCATGCTAAGTGGGGTTATAAGTGCGAGAGAGAGGCAAATAGATTTGATAAAATTTTTAAGAGGCATAATTGGTTTCCTTATCTTTTGTTTTTTCTGGTATCTTTTTTAACTTAGGCACGGAAATTGTGATGAAATTTTGTAAGAATAAAAAGACAAAAAAATGTGAGCTGAATATGATTTTGCCTGTTTAAAAAAGTTCGCTTCACTTTTAGAATTTCAGTGCGACTATAAGATCCATAACATTTGTGCCAGTTGGGCCGGATGTGAATAAGGCATCGTTGGATTTTAAGTATGGTCCAGCATTAGCTTCTTTAATTGCTATTTCACCAATGTCCGGATTTTGAAAGGTTTGCCCGTCTATTATAGCGCCGGCTGCGTTTGTCGGGCCATCTGTTCCGTCAGTGCCGGCAACGATAAGGCAGATGTTTTCTAGATCATTAATCTCTTTTGCAAGTAATAATCCAAGGGCTTGGTTTCTTCCGCCTTTGCCAGGGTTTTCTGGGAGTTTAACGGTTGGTTCTCCGCCCCAAATGTAAATTCCTTTTGGTCCGGTTTTTAACCGCTGAGCTAGTGTTTCTGAAAGAGGAATAATATCTTCATAAAGATTTTCAGAATTTTCAATGATTTCAAAACCTAAAACTTTTGCTGTCTCTGCTGCCTTGCTTCGGGCTATTTCATTTGTTGCTGCCAGGTGTGAGGTGAAGTTTGTTGTTTCTTTATTGATTAAAACACCGCTGCCGATACCGCCCCCTAAGATTTCTAAGTTACCATCTGGAACATCTGAAATGGCGATGGTTGTGATTTGTTTTCCTTTAAAGTTGCTTAAGAGTTTCCCTCCCTTTATCTCAGATATTAATTTTCTTTTTGTATTGATGGTTTCTATATCAGCGCCAGAGCTTAGTAGCTCAGAATTTAAAGTGAAGAGATCTTTTAGAGTTTTTGTATCTGTTAAAACTTCTGCTAGAGATGAAGCGCCACCTGAGACAAGGAGCAGTAGGTGACTGTCTTCTTTCATTGATTTAACGAGGTTTAATGCTGCTTGTCCTGCATTTAATGAATTTTGATCAGGGATAGGGTGGCTTGATTCTAACTGCTCAATATGTGATGGGACAATTTCAGTATGATCATATTTGGTAATTATTAAACCGCCTAATGTTTCATTTTCTTGAAGCTGTTGATCATAGTGATCGAAAGCGGCTTTGAACATTGATGTGGCTGCTTTACCGATGGCGATAATTTGATCTGGTTTTACAAGCTCTTTGTTTTCGAGCACCTTTTTAACGGCTTTTTCGCCTTTTACTTCGTTGACGGCTTCTTGCCAAATTTGTGTAATGATGGTTTTGGCTTGGTTTAGATCCGTTAATGAACCCTGCATTTTTATCAATTTCCTTTGAGTTTTTCTGCATCATATTTTCTTTTACAAGTTTGGAAAAGCGAAATAAAAAAGGCGCCCCTGTTTGTAGGGCGCCTTGATAGATAACTAGCTAGGGAGGATTTGGTCTAGTCTAATTTATTTTGTGTGATTTTGGTTGTTGACGATATAAGGAATATCACCACGATAAATGCCAAGATCACGTAGCTCACGGTCTGACAGACTGTTTAGCTCATCAAAGTCTTTAGACGCTTGAATTGACTTTTTAAAGCTGGAGAATGTTGCCGTGATTTTTTCTGCAATAGCATTGAAAAATGTGTTTTTAGACCCCATTCCACCTTTAAAACCGCCGAGATTTTGGTGCATTTGAGGGTTTGCTTGAATAGCCATGATCATTCTCCTTCTTGAACATGAATTTTCATCTTCTCTTGAGTTAAGCATTTTTACTGAGTTTGAGAACCCTTTTGTTGCGCAAGGGAGCTATGCAAATGCTGCAGAGCAGAAAATGCGTTTGCTGATGATTTGTGCCAAGAATTTTGAGCTAAAGCGGGAGTAAAATGAGTTTTTGTTTTTACTAAAAATAGTGAATTGATAGGTGAATTGGAGATGAGTTTGAGGGGGTTATTTTTTAATGACATAACGACAAACGAGGTTTTCACCTCTGTCGCAGGCGGCTTTGGTTTTTGCCCCTGTTGCCTCTTGGAAAAATGCAGCCACAGCGTCACAGACGCATGCCTCAGTTCTAACTGCACTGGCGAGGGGGCAGGTTACATTACGAACAGTGATGTCGTTTTCATTGTCAATTAGTTTTGCTGTAGCGCCAAGTTCATTAACAACAGCGATTGCAGCTTCAATTTTTTCCTCTAGCGTTTTGCTTTTATTTTTTTCACTTAAAAGGCCTGCCTTTTCAGCCATGTCTTTTCCGACTGTTTGCAGTAATTTTTTGCGTTGTTTGTTGTCGAGATGTTTTGGCAAATGCTCTAGTAGTGTTGTGACGAAGGGGAGGTAAGCTGAGGACCCGAAGTCTTCAGTGCCGGCTACAGTTTTATATTCTTGTGCTGGTTTTCCGGCGCCACTGCTTGATCGCATCGTCCCTTTTTCAATTAATCCATCAGAAGATAATCGATCTAATTGGGTGGTGATAGCTGTTCTTGCTAAGCCGAATTCTTTAGCTAATTCTGAAACTGTTCTTGGGTTCTCACGGAGAGTTTTCAGAATTTTATCTTTGGTTGTCATAGACTTAATTTGTATCCGGCTGTTTTAATTCGATCAACACAATTTTACATAAAATTAGACTAAAGGTCAATAATGACAATAACTATTGTTATTATTGTTTTTTAGACTTATTGTAAGCTTCATAATAAAAATAATTTAATAGAAGCATATGAGATAATCAACGGAGAAGTCATTGATGAAACGTTTACTAGTTTTACTATGTATGACATTTGCTCTTGGTGCAGCTGGGGCCGTGGCAGATGAGAAAAAAACCGAAATACAATTTCCAAAAGACTATAAGTCGCATAAACTTTATTACACTGGAGACCGCCTTTCTCCGAATGATGGTCAAACCATTCGTCTTTATGCGAATGATATTGCCATTGAAGGAATGAAAAAGGATGGCAAATTCCCTTATGGATCAGTGCTCACAGCAGAAGTTTATAAGGCTAAAAAAGATAAAGATGGTGAAGTTATTGAGAGTACACTTGGGCGTCGTTTAGAGGGTAAATTAGCTGTTGTTGCGGTTATGGAAAAGATTAAAGGCGCTGGGAAAAAATGGAAAGGTGACCTTAATAATGGTGATTGGGATTTCGCTACATTCAAACCAGATGGTTCAATTGCTAAAAAGAATTTAGCTAAATGTGCTGAATGTCATGCGCCATTGAAAGATACACAACACGTATTTTCTATTGAGCATTTTTAAAAACTAGTTTTAATTACTACAAATTTTAAGGTTAGCAATTGAAGGTCTGTTTGGTTTTCATTGCTGACCTTTTTTATAGTGTGGCTATTTTTCTCTCATTCAATGTTTAAATGAGGCTCTTTGAAAAATGTAAGATTTATTTACTCTGAGAAATTTATGAATGGTTATATAATTTCTTATTGAGCTTTTGCATTTTTGGAGTGTTTGATGACGAGATTGTTCATTCTTCTATTTCTTTTACTTAGCTTGAATTTCAATTTTTCACGAATGGCTCATGCGGCGTGCAAGATTGATTATTCTGATAAAAATGGTGTTTACGCTAGTTTGTTGCATGATTTTGTTGCAGGTTATTGGATCAAGTTAAAAGGCCCTTTGTCTATGGATTTTGGGAACCGATACCGTGAACCAAAGGCTTTGCATATGTCTCGTCTTGTTAACCCTGCACGGCGTGTTCTTGGATGCCCGAAAGCGACATTAGAAGGATCACTGACTTTAGGCCATGAAGGTTATGTTGTTGTTGGGCCAAGCAAGTGTTTTAAAAATGGGAAGGGGCCAGACATCATCATTCATGAGCCTCGATCAGATATTAATTGGAATGAGACGTTTAATGTTTATGTGACGGATGATGAAAAAGGTAAGGGACCTTGGTACCAGGTAGCGTCTCATTCGACAGTTTCCAAGCATGATAATTTTTTAGCGCTTGAGCTTGATGGAATTGTGAATGCGCGCGGTGTGCCTATGGAAGAATTTCGCTGGGTTAAGATTGAGGATGCGAATAGCAAATTGGTTTTGAGTAATCCGCGATTTAGTGGGTTTGATGTTTCTGCCGTGAAATTTATGCATGAATGTGCCGTGCCGTTAAGTTGAAGCAGGCACGAGCTAAGTTTTGATTTTTTTAGTTGCTCTTTTTTATGTGGTTTCAGTTTCCTACCATAAGCAACCGCGCTTTTTAGTTGCGCTTTAGTTGCCCACCAGCAACCGAGCTGTCTTTTACTCTGATTTCTAGTGGTGTTCCATCAACGGAGCGTAGGTTTACATCTCTTTGCGGGAATGGAATTTCGATATTGTGTTCCTGGAATAATTTCCAGATTTTTAAATTGACCTGGCTTTCTACATTCTTCACGCCATTTTGGGGGTCACCAATCCAAAAACGAACTTCTAAATTCACTGAACTGTCACCAAAGCCACGTAATTGGCAAACAGGGCTTGGGGTATCAATAACGCGATCTATTGAATTGGCAGCCTCAATACATAATTCCATGGCTTTTTCGACATCTGTATTATAGGCAACGCCAATCGGCATTTTGCGGCGGACTTTGGAATTTGAGAAGGACCAGTTTGTTACTGGATTGGTTATAAAAGTTTCATTTGGGATGAGCGTTTCAGTTCCATCTCTGGTCGTGACTGAGGTGTAGCGCAGGCCTAGTTTTTCAACCCAGCCATATGTTGTCCCGTTACCTGTTTCAACTTCAATGACATCACCAGGTTTTAAAGATTTATCTAATAATAAAATGATACCTGAGATGAAATTTGAAATGATTTTTTGCAACCCAAAACCAAGCCCCACACCCAAGGCGCCAGTGAAAACTGCAAAGGCTGTTAAATCAATGCCGACCGTATTAAGCGCAAAGATAATGGCGGCTGTGTAGAGGACGAAGGAAGAAATTTTGCCAAAAAGCACTCTTAAGGACGGGGCTATTTTGGTGCTTGCTTGCAATTGCTTTCGGATGAAATTTGAAGCGACAGTTGCTAACCAGAAAAACAGGCTGAGTAACACAATCACCTGGAAAATACGCCACACTGAGATGTTTGTGTTGCCCGATTTGATACCAATTGTATCTAGGGTGTTTATAAGTGGGAATAAGAGCCCGATGATTGCGAGTGCAGCTATGCTCCATGTGATGATTTCGAAAGTGCGAGATAATTCTGGCGATTTGATAAATATAGAAGCAAAGCGAATTAAAGCCCAAGCGAGTAGTAGGATAGAGCTAATTCTCACCACATGAAATGGGATGGCTTTGCTTAAGAGGCCTGCAATGTAAATCTCATAAGTGGGTAAGGCTTTATAAGCTATCCATAAAATGATCCCTGAAATTAGCGGCCAGAGAACGGCATTTATTTCTGCAATTTGTTTATGATATTTGGAGAATTTATTCGTAAAAGGTTTGTGTTTTTCTTTGGTAAAAGTTTTTTCCGCCGTGCTGAATAATAGATGAGATATGAGCCAGCCAATTGCAAGTGCTATGGCAATGAGACTGAGTTCAATGGCCATGGATTTGGTTAGGAGATTTTGATCAATGAAATTTGTGAGATTAGCTAAGTCAGCTGAAAGTGTTGTAATTTCATGGAGCATTTAAAGCCTCTATTGGTCCGTTGATCGTTTCTTAAAAGTATGTCGGAAATATCGAGGGGGGGCAAGGCGTGACTGCGGAGAAGTGCTTATGGTGTATGTTGGTTTGATGTTCTTTTCACTTTCATACATTGTTTTTGAATTGAGGTTGGGCAGTCTTTTTTCATAAAAATGATAGGTCGCAATTTTCTTCAAGACTGTTTTTTATTTAATCTAAAAGATGTTTGTTTTTCCGCTTGACCTCAAGTTAACTTCAGCTTGTATCATTGTTTCATCAATTATTCAGTGCACATCAAAGCAAGTAAAATTCATGATTTGTTTTGTGTGTGAAATTGGTGATGTTGGATTTTATCAACTCGTTAAAACTTTGAGGGTGGGGCTATTTTAAGTTCTGATTTTTTGATGTTTGAGTTTGAAGAGATTGTTGAGCGAGCAGGTATTCCTCTGTCTCATGTTTGTTATAAAGGAAAAACTATGACGCAAGATACATCAGTTGTTATTTGCCACGCTGGAACCGGTACGCATGTTCTTTCTGCAGGAAATTTGTACAGACTTATAGCTGAAGGTCAGCAAACGAATGATCGATTTTCTTTGATGGAAGTTATTTTAGAGCCTGGCCAAGGAGCTCCCTATCATATTCATACGAGAGAAGATGAAGCTTTTTTTGTTCTTGAAGGAGAGGTGACCTTTTATATGGAAGATCATGAAACAGTCGGCTTAAAAGAGTCTTTTGTTTCTTGTCCTCCTGGTTCTGTTCGTGGGTTTCGTAATAATACAAACAAGCAAGCTCGTATGTTAATTTTTTATAGTTCTGCCGGTGTTGAAGAAATGACTTTGAAGGATGGTGAAATTGTAGAACCAGGTTTCAAAATATCAGATATGGATGCCGGACGAGATATCCAGTGTCCGCAATTAGCAGAAGAATATGGAATTCAAGAGTTAAAGAAACCATTGCCCGAATATATTGTTTAAGGAGGGCATAATATGCTGAATGATAGTTTTTATATTGTTCTTCTTGGCATTGGTGCCACTGTGTTTATGGATTTATGGGCCTTGTTTTTGAAGGTAAGTTTTGGAATACCATCTTTAAACTATGGATTAGTTGGTCGGTGGATTGGGCATATTTTAAAAGGAAAATGGTTTCATAAGGCTATATCAGAGAGTTCACCAATTAATGCTGAGCTTAGCCTTGGTTGGGTGATGCATTATTTAATAGGTGTGGTTTTCGCATATGTTTTTGTTTTAATTCTTGGAGAGGGATGGTTTCAAAACCCTACTCTATGGCCTGCACTTATTTTTGGACTGGGGACTGTTATCTTTCCTTTCTTTTTAATGCAGCCTTGTTTTGGAATGGGGATTGCCGCGTCTAAGTTGCCAACTCCAAATGTTGCCAGATTTCGAAGCCTAATGGCACATGGTTCTTTTGGTTTTGGCCTTTATATCTCAGCTTATTTGTTTTTGATTGTTAGTTGATAATTTAAAGGCCCAACAGCTAGTTTTTTTGGGAGCAGTCATTCTAATAGAATTAATGCTCTGGCTTATAGAAATAATGCCTGAAGAGAACCTTTAAGAGAGCGAGGGCCATTTCTAAGGAAATGGTGTGTCTTATCGAACCAGGTTCGAACGAATTTTATATGAGGGAGCGACCATTTCTGAAAAAAAAATGGCGCACCCGGCACGATTCGAACGTGCGACCTCTGCCTTCGGAGGGCAGCGCTCTATCCAGCTGAGCTACGGGTGCTTGTGTGGTAGGTTTTTGCTTAAAAGGGGTGTTGTTGTTCCTTTGAAGCAATAATTTTTGCACTCTAACTGAACTTGCTTTCTCTCGCAACGGCTTTTGTTGCTTAGCTCTTTTCTTCGATGAATAAAAAATGAATGATCTCCTCAAAAACTATTCAGCCAACTTTTTATAGGCTGAATATCAATCAGCGGGGTGCTTTGGTTTTATTATTATTTTTGTGGAGATGAGATATGTTGATTTTTAGAAAATTTGTTTTAGCAGGTGTCTTGTTGATTGCTGGTCTGTTTGTTGTGACCAGTTTGCCTCAATCGGCAGAGGCTGCTGGTTATAAGGTGTTTCGCAGTGCTGATGTCGTTCGTGTCGCTCATTGGGACCGCTTGAATATGCGTCGCTGGCCTGCCAGCCGCTCACGGGTTGTTTGGTCTATTCCTAGTCATGCGCGCAATGTTTGGGTGAAGCGGTGTAAAATTAAGCGCTATGGTTCTGACTGGTGTAAAGTTATGTGGCGTGGCCGCGTTGGTTGGGTAAACAGCCGTTATTTAGACATTCGTTAGGTTTTAGCAGACTATTTGTGCACTTAAAATGCCGGTTCTTGGGAGCCGGTATTTTTTATTTAAGCATCTAATTTGGTTCTTTAGTGTTAAGGCATGGCATATGGACATGGTTTGAGCCATTGATTAGAGTGATTTTAAAATTAATCGCATAAAAGGCTGCTTGAGGGGGCATTTCATCTATGGCCAAGAAAAAAATTGTTATTATTGGTGGTGGTTTTGCTGGGGTGTTTGCCGCCAAAGAACTTCGCCGTAAAATGGGCAAAGATGCTGATATTGAGTTGATCAATAAAGATAATTATTTTGTCTTTCAACCCCTATTGCCTGAAGTCGCTGGCGGTGGCATTAATTCATCAGATGCGATTACATCTCTTCGTTTGCTTTTGAAGAATATTCAAGTGCGGTTGGCGGAAGTGATTGATGTTAATTTTGATGAAAAAGTGATTACCGTTTTACAAGGCACAAAACGGATGCCGGTTGAAGTGAGTTATGATCAGTTGGTTTTGGCTATGGGGCAAACGGCTGATTTATCCCGTTTTCCGGGCATGACCGAACACGCACTTACCATGAAATATATGGGTGATGCGTTTACCTTGCGCAATCATGTTATTCGTTGTCTTGAGCATGCTGATGTGGCGCAAGTGCCTGAAATTAAAAAACGACTTTTGACGTTTCTTGTGGTTGGTGCCGGGTTTTCAGGTGTTGAGACTGTTGGTGAAGTGAAGCACTTGATTGATAAGTCGCTTAAATTTTTCCCGAACATTTCGCCGGATGAGATTAATGTGAAATTGATTGAATTTGCCGATCGGATTTTGCTCGAATTACCAGCTTCGTTAGGTGAATATGCGCAGAAACAACTTGAGAAACACAATATTGAGGTTTTAACCGGTGTTGGTGTGAACTCAGCCACTGGGACAAGTGCTGAATTATCAACTGGTGAAATTATTCAAACGAAAACTGTTGTTGCGACCATTGGAACGGGCCCGAACCCTCTTGTTGAGAAACTTGGACTTGAGATGCAGTGGGGGAAAATTAAAGTTGATCGCTGCATGCGTGTGCCAGGGAAAGAAGATGTATGGGCGCTGGGTGATGCGGCGCTTATTCCGCTTTCTGATACCCCAACTGAGCGCCATGATTTTGCGCCGCCTACGGCGCAATTTGCTGTGCGTGAAGGCAAGCAATTGGGCTTGAATATTCGCCGGGTGCTTAATGGCTGGGAGCTTAAGGAATTTGCTTATGTGAGCCAGGGCTCTATGGCGTCTCTTGGAGCATCGAAAGCTGTTGCTGAAGTAAATGGTATTAAATTAAAAGGCTTTATGGCTTGGGTTTTATGGCGCTCATTTTATCTCTCCTTCTTGCCAGGTTTTGTGACCAAGATGCGAGTTTTCTTAAACTGGACGCTACATTCATTTGTGCCGCGCAATATATCTTTGATTGAACCGCCAACGAAGGCTGCAACCAAATATGTTCACTTTAGAAAAGGGGATGTTGTTTTCGATCGTGGGATGATTGCCGACGGCTTTTACACGGTGATTGAAGGCGGTTTTGAGCTCGATTTTAAAGATGCTGAAACTGGCAAACATATTCACCGTGAGTATGGCCCGGGGCAGCATTTTGGTGAGCGGATTATTCTTGGTCGTGACAAGCGGACAGGCAAAGTAAAAGCGACGGAAGATTCTGTCTGTCTTTGGGTGGCGCGAGATGACTTTAAACGGTTCGCTAAAGGTTTTCCTATGCTTGATGAATATTTCAAAGGGTATATTGCTGAGAAGTTTGGGGAAGAGGCTGCGCGGCCCAAGAAAGATTGAGTGGGTTGTCTTTATAAATAAATTAGGTCGTAAACTCATAAAATAGTTAATTTTGGTAAGAGCCAATTTGGTTGTAGATTAGGAGCGAAAGCGAAGGAAATATGGTTTATTTTCAAGTTTTTGCGACTATCTTTGGCTTCAGTTGCCCACAAAGCAACCGCTAGCTAGAACCAAATTGGCCTTATCCTGAGGACGCTCTCTCAAGTCGCCCTTGACGTCGTCAAACAACTTATATGGGGGAACAACCCCGTATAAGTTGTTTTTCTAGCCAAGAACGACTTGAGAGGCGCCAAAATCAACTATTTTATGAGTTTACGACCTAATTGATGCTGACGAGATCGTTTAAGTTTGTCATTTCAAATGGATTAAAATTAAGGCTATGGGGATATGTCTGGTAAAATCTACCTTCCTACTTTGACCTCTTTGTTATTAATGCCATAGTTGCGACAATTCTTTGTTTTTTCTCTGGAGCATACAACATGCGGGTTTTTCTTATTGATGGGTCTAGCTATATTTTTAGGGCTTATCATGCGTTGCCACCTTTAACACGAGCATCTGACGGGATGCCAGTTGGGGCTGTTCACGGGTTTTGCCAAATGCTCTGGAAGCTGTTGCAAGACACGAAGGAAGCCGGAGAGCCAACGCATTTTGCTGTGATTTTTGATGCGGCTCGCAAGACATTTCGCTCTGATATTTACCCTGAATATAAAGCGCATCGCCCACCAGCACCTGAAGATTTGGTGCCGCAATTTGATTTTATTCGTCAAGCGGTTGACGCGTTTGGATTACCCCGAATTGAGCAAGATGGTTATGAGGCGGATGATATTATTGCCTCTTATGTTAAGCAAACCGTGGCTGAAGGCGGTGAGGCTGTCATTGTGTCATCAGATAAAGACTTGATGCAGCTTATTCAACCAGGCGTCACTATGTTTGATGGGATGAAAAACAAAGTGATTGGGCCGGATGAGGTTGTTGCCAAATTTGGTGTTGGACCAGAGAAGGTTATCGACGTGCAATCTTTGGCGGGGGATAGCTCTGATAATGTGCCGGGAGTTCCTGGGATTGGGGTGAAGACAGCGGCACTTTTAATTGATGAATTTGGTGACCTTGATCAATTGCTTGCCGGTGCTGAAACTATAAAGCAGAAAAAGCGCCGTGAAAATTTGATCGAATTTGCAGAGCAAGCACGAATTAGCCGTGAGCTTGTAACTCTTTGCCAAGATGTGCCTGATTTAGACGGACTTGATCGTTTAACCTTAGCTGAAACTGAAGAAGAGCGACTGTTAAGTTTTTTAGGCGAAATGGGCTTTGCCAAATTAACAGAACGAGTGGCTGCGAGTTTTGGGGTAGAGGCGCCAAAGCCGAAACAACCATCAAAGGCGGCCAAAGCGCTAGCAAAGGGGGCGAAGACTGGATCTCCCTTTCAAGATGGGGGGAGTGATACTGAACCAGGCGGCGGCGCAGAGGCTGTTGCGGCAGCTAGTCTTGAAGAGATGAGATCTGTACCACTTGACCCTTCTCTTTATGAAACGATTACTTCTCTTCGTGAGCTTGAGGCTTGGCTAGCAGCTGCCAAAGACCAAGGCTTTGTTGCGATTGATACTGAGACGACCGGGCTTGATGCGATGTCCGTTGAGTTGGTTGGTATTTCTCTTGCTTTAACTCCGGGGAAAGCAGCTTATATTCCTTTGACTCATCGCTCATCGGATGGGCTTGATTTGTTGGGTGATGGTGAGATTGAGCAAGTGCCAATGGATGAGGCTTTGGCATTGCTTAAACCACTTCTTGAAGATCCAGCCGTTTTGAAAATTGGCCAGAATATTAAATATGATTGGGTGGTTATGGCGCGGCAAGACATCGCTATGGCGCCGATTGATGATACTATGTTGATGTCTTATGCGCTTGATGCGGGTGTGCATGGGCATGGTATGGATGAACTTTCCAAACATTATTTTGACCATGAACCGATTGCTTTTAAAGAGATTGTAGGGACGGGTAAAGCGCAAATCACTTTTGATTTGGTGCCTGTGGCTGAGGCTACTAAGTATGCTGCTGAGGATGCTGATGTGACCTTGCGGCTATGGCATGTTTTAAAGGCGCGCTTGGCTGCTGCAAAACGCATGACGGTTTATGAAACTTTGGAGCGACCACTTGTTTCTGTCTTAGCGAAGATGGAAATGGAAGGGGTTGTTGTTGATCGCTCTATTTTGGCAGGGCTTAGCAAAGGGTTTGCTGAAAAACTCGCAGAGCTTGAAGAGCAAATTCATCAACTCACTGATGAAACCTTTAACATTGCTAGCCCGAAACAGCTTGGAGAAGTTCTGTTTGAGAAGCTCAATTATAAGGGTGGAAAAAAGACAAAAACAGGAGCTTGGGCAACAGGGGCTGGTGTGCTTGAAGGGTTGGCCGTTGATGAAGGGCTTAGTGAAGAAGAGCGCCTTTTGCCGCAAACCATTTTAGACTGGCGGCAATTATCTAAGTTGAAATCTACTTATTCTGATGCGCTTCCGAAATTTATTAATGAGGAAACGGGGCGAGTTCACACATCTTATTCTCTTGCTGCAACAAGCACAGGCAGGCTCGCCTCAACAGATCCTAACATTCAAAATATTCCAATTCGAACGGCTGAGGGCCGAGAGATTAGAAAAGCATTTGTAGCGGCTTCTGGCAATGTTTTACTTTCAGCTGACTATAGCCAGATTGAGTTGCGTATTTTGGCGCATATGGCTGACATACCGCAGTTGATTGAAGCGTTTCACGAGGGGCAAGATATTCACGCGCTCACGGCTTCAGAAATGTTTGGGGTGCCGCTTAAAGACATGGACCCGATGACAAGACGGCGGGCGAAAGCGATTAATTTTGGGATTATCTATGGCATTTCAGCTTTTGGTCTTGCTAATCAACTTGGCATTTCACGCTCTGAGGCAAGTGATTATATCAAAACATATTTTAAACGGTTCCCAGGCATTCAAACATATATGAATAATATTAAGGAACAGGTAGCTGACCTGGGGTATGTTGAGACATTGTTTGGTCGGCGCGTTCATTATCCAGGTGTGAAGACTAATAATAGACAACAAAAAGCGTTTTTTGAGCGGGCTGCTATTAATGCACCAATTCAAGGGACGGCAGCTGATATTATTCGCCGGGCTATGGTGCGAATTGGGCCGCTTTTTGCTGATTTTGAAAGCCCGGTTAAAATGCTTTTGCAAGTGCATGACGAGCTTATTTTTGAGGTGGAACAAGAGAAAGCTGATGCTGTTACGCCGTTGATTTGCGAAGTGATGGAGCAAGCGAATACACCTATTATTGAGCTAAAAGTACCGCTTAAAGTTGACGCGCGACATGCAGAAAATTGGGATGAAGCTCATTAACTTCTCATCTAATGAGTTTGTCTAAATCTATAATTTAAATGAAAAATTGTCCGCTTAATGAATAATTTCTTTACTTTTAGCGAGTACTAGTTAGTACTTTATAGGGGGTGTACTTTTCAGGTATTATTCTGAATTGGGCTACTCCGATAAAATTTGGTTGGATGAAGGCTTAAGGGGGCTAGCTATGGATTCTGACTTGTTTAATTGGCCAGGCGCATCTGGGCGGGACCATGAATTTTGGGTTTATCGTTTAAATCAAAAATTTGATGCTATGGGTGCAATTTTTCTTTATGTGAGAGCTTTATCTGCGGATGATATTTCACTGGTTTATGTGAACCAAACTAATCGAATGGATTTGGTTCGTAAAAACCCTATTGCTGATGAAATTATTAGTGAATATAAGCCAACGCAAATTCACGTGCTGTTTAATGAGAATGTGTCTGAGCGCAAGGGGATTATGGCTGATTTAATTTTAAAGCATAATCCCCATGGTAATAAGCAAGCTTAATTTATTCGTTTGTTTCAACTTACCCTAAAGAAAATCTGAAGCACGGAAGAGGCTCGTCAGTCGGATGCCTTCTTTTTCAAAGGCGTCCGTGGCTCCTTCTTCTCGATCGACGATTGTGATGATATGCTCAATATTTGCGCCTTCATTTCTGCAGGCTGCGATGGCTTTTAAGGCTGAGCCACCTGTTGTTGTGACATCTTCAACAATAACAAGATTTTGCCCTTCAAGAGTTTCTTCTTTTGTTAAGCCTTCAACGAGGCTTGCTGTGCCATGATCTTTTGGTTTTTTACGGATCATGTAAGCTTTTATGGGCTCGTTTCTTAATTCTGAAAGGGGGGCGATGAATGAAGCGATGGGGACTGCGCCAAGTTCAACACCACCAACAGCGTCAAACTTTTTACCAAATGATTTTATGGCATCCAGCATTAAGTTTGCAATGAGGACAGAGCCTTTTGGGTCCAACATGGTTGGTTTCATGTTGAAATAATGGTTTGAGCTTTTGCCTGAAGCGAGAGTGATTGCCTCTCCTTTTTGAAAGCTTTTCTCGCGGATGATTGAGATGAGGTTTTGCTTCATTACGTCTTGGTTCAGGTGCATTAAGTCGATATTCATTTGCGTTCTTTTCACTAGTTTGGTGGCGATATTATTTATTGCTCAAGTTTTATTTTAGATTAGTCGCTACGCTCTGTTAGTCGTCTATCAAGCACAATCAATGTGCGATATGGTAAGCCTTCAGCATGGAGCATGTTATTAAACTCTTGAATATTTAATTCTTTTTGCCCTTTTGGGTTTTCGTTGTGTCTGTGGCAAAGGACAGTGATTGGACCACTTGCAACATTATAAATGGCTTGAACGGCTGTGTTTAAATTATTCATGCCTTCTTCTGTTAAAGGTACACGATCGACTGAGCCGTCATAATTTCCTTCAAACCAGTTTGGTTCGATGATGTTACACCATGTCATTTCCGGTTTTTTCTTGCCCAAGAGAGTGCCTAGAATGCTTAGCCCTGGGCCAAAATCACCCAAAATATCTTGGCGCTGCAATTGATCTTTGATGGCATTGCCTTGTTCGGCACTAATGGCTGGATAGTCAATAGATAGCATGATGCTCATTGGTTACTTCCCTATTTTAAAATACACGGATTTTAATGTGCTGAGTTTAAATTGCCGAAGGGCATATTCGTTTATAAAGTCTCTTGTCTTTTGAAGCAATTATGTTCTTTTCATTGTTTTATTATGCTTTATATATGCATCTAATGTTGTGAGTGAGCGATTTTCTCGTTGGATTGTTTTTTAGGGATCATGATGGACGTTATTGAAATATCGGCTGTTTTAATAGGAAGTGTTAAACCATTGGGCGTGCGCCAAACACCTAGTGGGATTGATAAGTCTGCCGTTGAGGGGCGGATTTCGTTTGATGAGTTCGGACTGGAAGGTGATGAGCAAGGAGATTTGCGTTTGCATGGTGGTGTTGAGAAGGCCATTCATCATTATCCGTTTGATCATTATAAATTTTGGGCAGATGTTTTTTTAAAAGAAGAGCACGATTATCCTGGGGCCCCTTTAACAGAGGTCGGTGCTTTTGGTGAGAACCTCTCAACAATTGGTTTAACTGAAAAAGAGGTATGTCTTGGTGATATATTTCAATTAGGTACGGGCGTTGTGCAAATATCTCAAGGGCGGCAACCCTGTTGGAAATTAAATGAACGATTTGGTGAACGTTCGATGGCAAGACAAGTTCAGTCAACTGGACGAACAGGGTGGTATTATCGCGTTTTGGAAAAAGGCGTGGTGGGAGCTGGTGATCGTTTGCAATTAAAAGAACGGCTTGCGCCTAATTGGTCTTTGGCCCGTGTTACAGATTTGCTTTATGTCGATGTGCAGAATTATGCGGCATTGGAAGGTTTGCGTAATCTACCATTTTTAGCTGAGAGCTGGAGACGGTTAGCTGAGCGCCGCCTTGCTAGAGGTGAAGTGGAAGATTGGGGCCCTAGGTTAAATGGTTGATATGTAGATATATTGAATGATAAAAAAACAAAAAAGCCACCTGAAAATTTCAGGTGGCTTTTTTTGTTCTTTGAAGTTTGTTTTGGAGGCTGTTTGTGGTTTTAACGGCCACCAACAAATTCTTGTTCTGGATTGGCGCTGATTTTATGGATGGCCAAGTCAGCACCTTGGATTTCTTCTTCTTTGGTGAGGCGAAGTCCTAGAATTGCTTTCAAGATGCCATAAACGATTAATCCAGCAATAAAGGCATAGGCACAACCAAGTAAGCTACCAACGAGTTGGCTCATGAAGGTTACACCGCCAAGGCCACCTAACGAGGTTAGGCCAAAGATGCCAGCGGCAATGCCGCCCCAAAGACCGCAAAGACCATGTAGCGGCCATACGCCAAGTACGTCGTCTATTTTCATTTTGTTTTGGCAATAGCCGAACATGATGACAAATAAACCACCGGCTACTGCGCCTGTGATGAGGCTGCCGACCGGGTGCATGATGTCTGACCCGGCGCAAACTGCAACGAGACCAGCAAGGGCGCCGTTGTGCACAAAGCCTGGGTCATTTCTGCCAGCGATTAAGGCTGCGACAATGCCGCCAACCATCGCCATGAGAGAGTTCATAGCAACAAGACCTGAGGCTGCTTTTAATGAGCCAGCTGTCATAACGTTAAAGCCAAACCAGCCAACACAAAGCAACCATGAGCCAAGGGCTAGCCATGGAATTGATGAAGGTGGAATGCCGATTGTTTGGCCGGTTTTTGAATAACGGCCTTCTCTTGCGCCAAGTAAGATAACGGCAGCAAGGGCAATCCAACCACCTACACCGTGCACAACGATTGAGCCAGCGAAGTCATGAAATTCTGCTCCAAATGTTGCTTCAATCCAGCCATTGAGGCCGAAGTTGCCATTCCAAATCATGCCTTCGAAGAATGGATAGATGAGCGAAACAAGAGCCAGAGTTGCCAGGCATTGGGGTAAGAATTTAGCGCGTTCAGCAATGCCGCCTGAAATGATGGCGGGGATTGCAGCTGCAAATGTGGCTAGGAAGAAGAATTTCACCAAGGTTAGGCCTTGGGGTTCAAATGATGAGCCTTCAGCTGTTCCTGAAAGAACAGTAGCATCGACGAGGAAGTGAGTTCCATAAGCAATGAAGTAACCAATGAAAAAGTAGGCTATTGTAGAGAGGGCAAAATCAACCAGGATTTTGACCAAGGCATTGACCTGATTTTTGTGACGGACTGTTCCGACTTCTAGGAATGCAAAACCTGCGTGCATGGCAAAAACAAGTATTGCCCCCATGAGGACGAAGAATAAATCGCCACCTGTTGATAAATTGTTCATCTAACCAGAATCCCCTTAAAATATTTTTTTCTATAATTTCAATAGGATGTAGCTGTTTCAAAGGGCGTGCCAAAATGTTTGCATTAAATTTAAGCAATTGAATCAATTAATTAGGCATCTGCATGTTTTTTGAGCGGCTAGGTGGTGTTTATTTTTTAGGCATAAAAAATAGGCAATGCACAAAAGTTATGCATATTTATGAGGGTGTCTATTTGCTTTATGAGGCCGTGGCTGGTTTTTATTTATTTAGGATCGTGCTGTGGGGGGCAAAAATATGGGGGCCGTAAAGCCCCCATATGGATTGATTGCGAAAGAGTTTGGAATTCTCAAATCTCTTATTTGAATTCTGGGTAAGCTTCCAGGCCGATTTCTGTAATGTCGAGACCTTTTTGCTCTTGCTCTGGTGTGCAGCGAATGCCGATTGTGAACTTTAAGATGACCCAAAGTACTAGGCTTACTGTGAACACCATTGCGCCGATTGCGCCAACACCAATTGCTTGTGTTGCAAAGCTTGCGTCTGAGTTGGTCAATGGAACAGCCATTGTACCCCAGATGCCCGCAAACAAGTGAACAGGGATCGCACCAACCACGTCGTCAATTCTTAGCTTATCAAGAAGAGGGACAGTGAAGACTACGATTGCGCCACCAATTGCACCGATTGCAATTGCCATAGCTGGTGATGGTGTTAGAGGTTCAGCTGTGATTGCAACAAGACCAGCAAGCGCGCCGTTAAGTGCGAATGTTAGGTCGACTTTGCCATATAGAAGCTGTGACAAGACGATGGCAACTACAACACCGGCAGCAGCTGCCAGGTTTGTGTTTACAAAGATGTTTGAAACGGCTGAAGCGTCGATGTTTGTTGCAAAAGCAAGTTGTGACGCGCCATTAAAGCCGAACCAACCCAACCATAGGATGAAAGTACCTAATGTTGCGAGAGGCATATTTGAACCTGGGAGAGGTGTGATTGTGCCATCGTGGAATTTTGCGCTACGAGCACCTAGGATTAATGCACCAGCAAGAGCTGCCCAACCGCCTGTAGAGTGTACGATTGAAGAACCAGCAAAGTCTAGGAAGCCCATTTTGTTCAAGAAGCCGGCGCCCCATGTCCATGCGCCAACGATTGGGTAGATGATGCCGCAAAGGACAGCAACGAAAAGCAGGAATGGCCATAGCTTGATGCGCTCAGCTAATGTGCCAGATACGATTGAGGCAGCTGTTGCACAAAATGCCATTTGGAAGAACCAATCTGATGACGCAGAATAGGCATTGGCTGTGTCTTTGTCTGGGACAGGGATATCTTTTGGTAGGAAGGTGCCGATGTAGCCGCCATCAACGCCTTCATACATTACGTTGTAGCCAACAAGCCAGAAAACTAAGCCGGCGATTGAGTAAAGTGCAATGTTTTTTGTACACTGCATAGAAACGTTCTTTGTTTGAACCATGCCAGCTTCAAGCATAGCAAAACCAGCTGCCATCCATACAACAAGGATGCCGCCGATTAGAAATAATAAAGTGTTAAAAAGAAATGCTGGATCAGCTTTTGGGGCAGCTTTTGCTGCTTCCTCAGCTAATGCTGGGGTGGCTATTGCAACAGTTGCAATGGCTAAGCCCAGAGCTAGTAGTTTTTTTACCTGTGACATTATTTTACTATCCTGTATTTTTTATAGCGCGTTTTCGTTAGTTTCGCCCGTGCGGATACGCACGGCTTGTTCGAGCGACGTTACGAAGATTTTCCCATCACCGATTTCACCAGAACCGGCAGCTGTTTTGATAGCTTCAATAATTGCTTCAACACGAGCTGCTTCGACGGCAATTTCAAGTTTGAGTTTTGGAACAAAGTTAACGCTGTATTCAGCGCCACGATAAATTTCACTTTGACCACGTTGACGGCCATAACCTTTAACCTCAGTTACTGTGAGGCCGGTGACTTCAATGGCACTTAAAGCTTCACGAACGGTGTCTAGTTTGTGAGGTTTGATTATTGCTGTGATGAGTTTCATTTCATCCCCCTAATCTTTGGACTAAGATAAATGCTGCCTTAATTGGGCAACTGCTCTTTTACCGTTACAAGGGGCGTGCCAAAAAAGGCATCTTTTCTAAGTTATTGAAATACAATAATAATAAATGCATTGCCTATTTTGAGGGCAAAGGTTAACAAATTCTTATGTATAAAAAATAGGCATAAATATGTTATTGCCTATTTTTTGATCTTTGTTTTGAGTGATGTTTTTTATTGGATAGGACGTGTAAGCCCTTCTTGGGCTGTTGAGGCAATTAGGGTTCCATTTTGGTCAAAAAACTGGCCCTGACAGAGGGATCTTGCCCCATTCGCATTGCTTGAAGTTTGCTTATAAAGCAGCCATTCATTGATTTTAAATGGACGGTGAAACCAGATGGCATGATCTAGACTGGCGACCATGATTTTGGGATCAAAAAGTAGTTTGCCATGGGCTTTTAATGCCGTATCTAGAAGAGTAAAGTCACTTGCATAGGCAAGGGCGGCTTGTTGTATGATTGGACGTTCATCTAAAGGTAATAGGGCTCGTACCCAGAAGGATTGCTCTGGCTTTTCTGGTTTTGGATCAAGGTATCTTTCTACATTTGTTGGGCGTAATTCAAAAGGGCGATCTCTTTTAAAATAAGTCTGCACTGTTTCAGGTATTTTATCACCATAATGATCTAAAATGGTTTTTATAGACGGTAAATCATCGGGGCTCGGGGCATTTCCCATTTGATCTGCATGGTCAAAGCCGGGTTCCTCTTTATGATAAGAGGCTGACATGGTTAATATTGCTTCTTCTCCCTGAAAGGCCTCTATGTTGCGTGTGGCAAAACTGCGGCCATTGCGGATGGGGTTTACTTTATAGACAACAGGATGATCTGGATTGCCGGGGCGCATAAAATAAGCATGCACGGAATGGCAAAGTTTATCTTCAACTGTTAAAGAGCCAGCTAGCATAGCTTGTGAGATGACTTGACCACCATAAATTCTATTCCAACCAGGGTTATGAGACGGAGCTTCATATTCAAAAGGGGCAATTTCTTTGAGGTTAAGGGTGGTTTCTAGCAGGTTTTTGTGGTCTGTCATTTTATTATGCCCTTTTTGGAAATTAGCGCTTTAGATGTTTGCGATAATTGATGTTTTTGGTTTTGGCTTTCATTCATGCAGCTTGACGCAAATCGCCTAGCTGATAGGTTGAGATTGTCATAAAGTTGAAGGTTTGGATAGCCCTATCATTTATGAGGCTAGGGCCTAGTAGATGCTTGGGTTTAGTACTTGACTATGACGCTTATGTTCTTTTGCTGGGTGATTTTTTTGAGTTTGATAAGGATTGTCTGAAAATATGAGTGAGACAGATCAAAGATTTGATGTTGTGACTGTTGGTGGTGGACTTGTTGGTGCTGTTGGGGCCCTTTGTTTTGATAAATTTGCAGGCTCTCAGTTTCGTCAAGCTTTGATTGAGCGCCGTTCGCTTGAAGATCTTTCTGATTTTGAGAAAAATAATGAGATTAAATCATCTGGACGAGCTTATGCTTTGTCTGAAAGCTCACGTGCTATTTTGGATGTGCTCGGGCTTTGGGATGAAATGAAAGACTTTGCCCAGCCTATTCAGGAAGTTGATATTTCTGATAGTGATCTTGATAGTCCGTTTCGGCCGATTTTTTTAAATTTTAGTGGTGAAATTGCGCTGGGTAAAGTGGGGGCTTACATTATTGAGCATGAGCCACTTGCGGCTCCTATTTATAGAGCTTTGCGCGCAGCACCTAGTTTGGAAATTTTTGAAGGCTCTCAATTAGAGGCCATGAAGCATCATGCGAGTTATGTAGAGCTTGAGCTTGATAATGGGGTGTCTTTCTCAACATTTCTTTGTATTGGTGCTGATGGGCGTGGGTCTAAAGTGCGCTCATTAGCTGAGATTAAGACAATAACCTCAGATTATGAGCAAGATGGCATTGTTGTTACTGTTGATTTGAGCCAACCTCATAACGGTAAGGCTGTTCAGCATTTCTTGCCTTCAGGTCCTTTTGCTATTTTACCTCTGCCTGGAGATAAGGCTTCTCTTGTTTGGACTGAGCGCCGTGGAAAAGCGGCTGATATGTGTGCTCTTTCTGATGAGGACTTTATTTCTGAAGTGAATTTAAGGTTTTCACCCAAGCTTGGCACTGCCACGTTAGCGGGACCACGCAAGCATTTTCCTTTATCTCTTGTTCTGGCGCGCTCTTTCATTGGTGATCGTGTGGTGCTGGTTGGTGATGCAGCTCATGGCGTGCACCCTTTAGCGGGGCAGGGTATGAATCTTGGGCTTCGTGATGTGGCTGCGTTAGTTGAAGTGATCGTGGAAACCAAGCGACTTGGGCTTGATATTGGCGGCAATGTGGCTTTAGAGCGCTATCAGCAATGGCGGCGGTTTGATGGTGTGATGTCTGCTTTGGCGATGGATGGAATGAAGCGTCTATTTTCAAATGATAATGATTTTCTGCGGGAGTTGCGTGGGTTTGGATTGCGACTTGTAGATCGTTTGCCGCCTTTAAAAGAATTTTTTGTTAAAGAAGCTGCTGGCATGAATGGGGATGTGCCTTTGTTGATGCAGGGTAAGAAGTTGTAGGTGGAATTTTAGCGGCGTTTTTCTTTTTTCTCTCATGGGCTATTGTTCTTTTGTGGCACTTCAAGTTGCCCACTTTTTTAGAGTGCCTTCAGATGCCCACAAAGCATCCGGCACTAGCAACCGTGCTTTCTTGATTGCGCTTCAGGTTACCCACTAGCAACCGCGCTGTTAACCAGCAAGTAAAGCATGATGGGGGATGGGGTATGTTTTGTAACTGTCGACCACTTGTATTTGTAGATCATCATAGCCAAAGAGTGGTAGAAATTCGTCTCCCAGTATGTTTTTGGCACCTAATGTTCCACCGAAGGCCGGCATGAGTAGGCGTTTGCCATTTGAAACGAAGCAAGGTTTTGTGCCTTCGTCGGGAAATTCTTCATTCGTTATTGGGTTGAATTTAATTGGTTCTGTTCGGGCCATGGGATACATACCGGCTGCGATTTCATTAACTGCATCCGATCTTTTCGGGTTTGCGCAAAAATGAATATCTGCGTGAGTATAATGAGCGGCTCTAATGCCGCCAACGAGATTTGGTAATTGGCGGGCCATTGAGCCAGCGACCCAAATCCAATCTACTTTCTTTTGTAAATCGTAGAGTAGTGTTAGATCTTCGGTTCCTAGATGATAGGTGTCGTCTAATCTCCTAAAAACACGGCCAACAGCGATGACTTGCTTGATGTTGTTGGTGCTTATCAGATCTTCAATGGATTTGATGATATGAGCCGCGAAAGATTTATTAGTGCCGGCCATAAGAGCGTTTAACACATATCCACTTCGCAGATAGGTATCAGCGACCACAAGTGTCTCTTCGGCTGGCCAGATGAGGGCGCCGGTTGGGTGGGCGTAGAAATCTTTTCCGCAAAGATGAATGTGTTCGTCTGTATGTATGACTTGCTGGAGTAAAGGTGTCTCCATAGATCGTGCTCTTAAATATGACTGGTTTGTTTCTTTAGACCGGTTTGCGCTCTTTTGAAAATTGACTGGGTCTGATCAGTTTTTGAGCTTTTGAAACGGGCCAATTTACACTTTTTACTATGGTCAAATGATTCGCTTTATGAAAAGGTTAACAGATATTAATGTTTTTGTTTACAGTATGTTTTTGCACAGTTGATGTTTGTGTTTTGGGTTTGGTTAAGCGATTTTTTGAATTAGCACTTAAGGTTGGAAATATGGAAAAGTTTTTTGGTGGGCCAGTTTTTTATGTGATTTTGCGCCTTGCTGTCATTTCGCTGGTTTTGGGCGTTGTTCTCTCAGCCTTTGATTTGGATGCGTTTGCTTTGGTGCAAAAGCTTAGAGAGCTTATTCGCTATGTTTATGATTTAGGTTTTGATGCGTTTATATGGATTGGGGATTATTTTCTGCTTGGTGCCGTTATTGTTTTCCCAATTTGGTTGATTTTACGCTTAATAGCTGCGATGAAACCTGAGAGTGGTGAGACGACTAAAGTGGATAAAAAATAAGAACCTTGTTGTTTAGATAAAAGAAAAGCTCCGTATTTTGAATACGGAGCTTTTTTCGTTCAATCAATTGATTGTAGTTATAGAATTTCATCAATGACATCTGCTGGGCGAGCGAGTTTTGCGTGATCTCCATTAATCACAATGGGGCGTTCGATCAGAATTGGGTGAGCGCACATAACTGTGATGAGCGCTTCTTCTGATAAAGAGGTGTCATTTAGCTCTAATTCTTTATAGAGTTTTTCGTTTGTCCGCATGATGTCTCTTGGTGATAAATCTAATTTTAAAAGAACCATACGGAGTTCATCAGCTGTTGGTGGTGTTTCTAGATAAAGGATGATTTCTGGGGTGATGCCTTTTTTCTCTAGGTATGACAAAGCTTGCTTTGATTTTGAGCAACGGGGATTGTGGTAGATTTGTACAGTCATAAGTTTCTCTTTGAGGGTTGAGCTACGCTATTGGGGCCGAGTTGACATTTTAATTATTTTTTAGCGTTCCTTTGTCCTAAATTCGGGGGTCATTATATGTGGAGCGCTCTAAGGACGCTTGATCGCATGTATTTTCAATAGATGCAATGGGGCAATTATCACTCAGTGGTGAGCTGTGGGGGTAGATTTTTGTAAAAAACAAAAAAAGCTCTCATAAATAATTACGAGAGCTTTTTCATTTTGGATTATAAGCTGCTATTCGCCAGCGGCTTTTCTCACAGCTTTGACAGTTGCTGGGCCGTATGTGCCGTCAGCAGCGCCATTATAGTAGCCGTATCTTTTCAGAATTTTTTGTAACTCTTTTCTAAATCCAATTGGCCAAACTGAATGGTTGCCCGTCATCTGGTCTTTTGAAAATTTGTTACCACTTCTGATGGCTTTGAAAACCGCTTCGGCGCCTTTTTTGTAGTTCTGCTTGGTGCCACGGCCAGCTGCATACATCCAGCCTGTGTTGTGTAAGCCTTGTAAATCGCCAGCATCAGCTGCTTGTTTGTAATATTTGAAAGCTTCGTAATAGTTTGTAGCAACGCCTTTGCCGGTCTCATACATCCAGCCAAGGTTGGTCATGGAAAGTGGCTCGCCAAGGGCAATTGCTTTTCTATAAAAATGAATGGCTTTGGTGTAGTTCTTTTCAACGGCGGTGCCGTTGGTGTACATCCAGCCAAGGTTATTCATGGCCATGCTTTCACCTTTGTCAGCTGCTTTTTGATACCATTCTAGAGCGACATGATAATTGCGCGGAGTTCCAAAGCCATTTTCATTCATCCAGCCAACGTCTGTCATTGATTTCGCATGACCTTTGTTAGCGGCGTGTAAATGTAGGCTTAAGGCTTTTTTGAGATCTTTCTTAAAGCCGCCCGTGCCGTTTTGATAGTTTTTTGCCCGGCGATAAAGGTCTTCGGCAGGTTCGTGAGACTTTGGAATTGTCTTGTCAATTTTTGGCGTGGTTAGAGTGGCAACAGCGCTGCCTTTCAACTCTTTTAAGCGTGCTTGTGCCAAGCGATAGAAAATACCTTCATGACATTCTGATAAGAAAGCTTTTACTTGAGCTTTGGTGGCTGTTGTTGCGATTTGTGGCCAAATGCTACAAGCTGATGTGATTTGCGGGTTGTTGTTATTGATGACAACTTTATTTTCAATTTTTATTGACGGTTTGAAATAAAACTCTTTACCACTGATTGAACCATAAACAAATGGCTGTTGGCGTCTGTTTGTGGCTTTCATCACCTGATCTCTTACGCGGCGGAACATGAGGCTGATTTCAAGGCCTGGTGTTGGCAATGTTTTTACCAAAGCTTCGGCAAATGGGCTGTTACTTCCTACACCATCTTCTGCAACTGTGCCGTGTTTTGAAGCGTAAACAATGAGGCTGTCTCCAACTGGCTCTACAGGAGCTAGGCCACGTGACACGCTTCTTGTTCTATTGCCAGATAATTTCATTTGTGATGAGAAGGGATTGTTGCGGCAGGCATCTAGCATGATGACGCGAAGGCGCTTGGCGCCTTCAATTGCATTAGAGATTAAATTTAGAGTTAGAGCTTCATGCTCTAAGTCTCTGTCGCGGCGTAGTTCAGCATCATTTGGAATGAGATAATTTTTACCTGACATTTCGATGCCGTGGCCTGCAAAATAAACAAGGGCAACTTCTGCTGTGTCTGCTTTGTTGGCAAAGGTGCGAACTTCATTGCGCATATCATTAATTCCAAGATTTGTTCTAAGCGTTACATCGAAGCCAAGGCTACTTAGAACAGAGGCTAATTTTGTGGCATCTTGAACAGGGTTTGGTAATTGACTGGCATGGTTGTAATTAGAGATGCCCATCACCAGAGCTACTCTTTTTTGTGAGGCGGTGGCTGGTGCTGAGATTGATGTTATCATCACACCGATGAGAAACAGAGGTAGCAAAATGAATTTTGAAATTTTGAAATTTGGAATTTCGAGACGATGATATTTTGAGACTAGATGATGCATAATAGGCTCCGTCGTTACGCTATTTCTCTTGGTCAATTCTGTTGGTTGTATGAGCCATGTTAATTGGCTTTTTATTCTTAAATATCAAGCCATTCATAGCTGCTGCCCTTTTCATTTATTGCTTAGCAGTTGTTATGAATGGTGATTAATTTCGCATAGTTTACTCGAAAAAAACTATGAAGAAAAGACGGGGCGAATAATTTAATGTTTGCTGTTATCAAGTTGTAATAATAGAAGCTTTTTTGCTTTTTTTATTACAACTTTGGGCGCTCTAATCTTTGGGTATGTTGGCCCATTGATCTGCTGAACGACCTCTAATGCTGGCGAGAGAGTGGAGATTTTCCTGGTCTAATCTTTGGCTGAGCCCCTTTAAGATATTTGATATGATTGAAGGGCCTTGATAGATCATTCCGCTATAGAGTTGGATTAGGTTGGCGCCTGCTTCAAGCTTTTGCCATGCGGTTTCTGCATCTTCGATACCGCCAACGCCGATGATTGGTAGTGCACCTTCAGATATGAGGTGAACTCTTGCAAGCATTCTGGTTGATTTTTTGAATAGGGGCCTGCCAGATAAGCCGCCAGCTTCATTTTTTAGTTGATGTTCTTTTAAGCCCGTTCTTGATAAAGTTGTATTTGAGATGATGACGGCATCTATTTTGTGATCTAGCAGTTTATAGATGATTGGCTCTAACTCTTTATCATCTATATCTGGTGCTAGTTTTACAAAAATAGGGCGCATTTTTCCGCCATGATCGACAATATCTGTGCGAGCTTGCATGAGGCCGCCCAAGAGTTCATCTAAGGCTTCTGGGCTTTGTAAATCGCGGAGGCCAGGGGTATTGGGTGAGGAAATGTTGATGGTGAAATAATCTGCAACACCTTGAAACGTATGGAAGCCTTTTAAGTAATCTTCGATGCGGTTATCACTTTCTTTATTTGCGCCAATATTAACACCGATAATACCATTCATTTTTCTCCCTTGTAATTTGAGGAGGGCTGCGTCATGTCCTTGATTGTTAAAACCAAGACGATTAATCACCGCTTTGTCTTTAACCAGTCTGAAAATGCGTGGTTTTGGATTGCCTTCTTGGGGTTTGGGGGTGAGGGTGCCGACTTCAACAAAGCCAAAGCCTAAGTCAATGAGTTCATTGGCAACTTCAGCGTTTTTATCAAAGCCGGGGGCCATGCCTAAGGGATTGGTGATGGTGAGGCCCCATAAGTTTTGCTCTAACCGTTTATCTTGATGTTTACATCTATCAAAGCTTAGTCCTGTTTTTAGTGCTTTGATTGTTAGTTCATGAGCTTTTTCAGGATCAATCTTAAAAATTGCTGGTTGTGCTAATTTGTATAAGTTAACCACTGTGAATTTCCCCTCAAATGTGCGGCTTCTTATCAGAGATGCTGACTTTTCTTCTTGGTATAAGTTTTATGGCATAATCTGACAAATTTTTATTGTGCTTTTCAGGTAGCGCACAATTTTTCTCATTTTTGATGTTGTTTTATGGGGTTTGTTCGAAGTTTGGAATGATGTGGGTGCCGTCATCTGCCATTTCTATAGGTTTTTCCCATAAAAGGGTATCTGTTGGTAATGGGGCGTAGAGATGAGGGAAGAGAGCGCCGCCTCTTGATGGTTCCCATTTTAAGGTGTCTTCAAAATTACTGTCCTTAAAGGCGAGTAATATCAGATCTTGTTGACCGTGGTAATGTTTAGCTAATGTGCCTTCGAGCTGCTCTTTAGTGGAGAAATGAAGGAAGCCATCTCTCTGGTCATGCTTTGAGCCCTTAAACTCTCCTGTTTTTTGAGCTGATTTCCATGTTGTTTTATCCATAATTTTAAAAATTAGAGTCATTTTTTCTTGTCGCTCCTTGTTGAATGATCCTGGCCGTTATCATTTATTAATCATAGGAATTTTTGTCTATTTATTTCGTTTCTTAATTGTGTAATCACTATTTTTCATTATATTAAGGTATGAATACCTTTTTTAGGTATATAAACCTACTAACGAAAGAGGCTGTTAATGATTACTCACCAAACAATTTGGGCCGCTATTGATGGTATTGCGGAACGTTACACTCTTTCTCCTTCTGGCTTGGCACGTGCAGCAGGGCTTGATGCAACTACTTTTAACAAGTCTAAGCGATTTACTGCAAGTGGCAGGGAGCGTTGGCCAAATACTGAAAGCATTGCGAAAGTTTTAGAGGCAACTGGTGCTGATTTTGAGGAGTTTGTACAGCTTATGATGGATGCAAGCCCTCAGTCTGATTTATTTGGACGTTCAATTCCCCTATTAGACATGGATTTAGCGGGAAGCCCGGATTATTTTAATGGGCATGGTCAGCCCATTGCTGAAGAATGGGATGAAATTATTTTTCCTGAAGTGAGTGATGATCATATATTTGCTTTGGAGGTTGTTGTCGATGATTATGAGCCTGTTTATTGGGCCGGAGACATCTTGATTGTTAGCCCGCAAGCGGAGGTTAGGCGGGGAGACCGGGTTGCCCTGAAGTTACTTGATGGTGAGGTCGTCGCGAAGCAATTGATCCGTAAAACAGCCAAAAGAATTGAGTTGGCCCCTTTGCAAACTAGTGAGCCTGATCAGTTTATTGACCTCAAAGAAATTGAGTGGATGTTTAGGATTGTTTGGGTTCGTCAGTAATTGAGCATTTATTACTTAAAAATAGTAAAAAAAATAACTATAGATTCTGCATATTTAGATCGTTTGTTCTTGTTTCGTTAACTTTTTGTTAATTATATTTCTTGCTGCCTTTGAGACTGATTTGTATAGTACTCAATAGTATGTACGCTGATGTTCAGTAAGCTGAAAACTCAATTTGTTTTGGGGGCATGCTTGTGTGGGGTATTTTACAAAATCATATGAGTTTTTTGCGAGTGTTTTTTATAATGCTCAGTAGGCTTCATATTGTTTTGTGTTCTCTTGTTGTTTCTTTAAGCGTTTCAATCCCTTCTTCCTATGCTGAAGAAATTATTCCTCAAATTGCTGGCCCTGTTGAAGATGTGCATGAAAAACCGAACGTTGCTGCAGACGAACCTTTGACCCAAAAAGGTAAGAAAGAGCAGACAGAATTTACCTTTACTCCATTTTACTCTGAATTGTCTGCTTTACGCTTAGAGCAATTTTCTGGTGTGGATGCGACTGAAAATCAAATTGGGTTTTACTCCGGTGGTGTTTCAGGACTTTTAGGGGACTATATCAATTTACCAAATTTGAAATTAAGGACTGCCCATGGTCGTGGGTATTATCGCTATCGATCGTCTCGCAAGGTGGGGGATGAATATGTGGAGACCGATTTTCATGGTGAATCAAAGTTTTATGAGGCAATGGTTGGGTATGAATTTCGTATTGAGAAAGCCATCTTTAAAGCTTATGGCGGGGTTATTTCTGAAACAAACCATATTGACCCAAGAGATCCGCAAAATACTCTTGAAGGAACAGAAGTAGGGGCGAAGGTTTTACTTGAGAGCTGGTATGAGTTTCAATCTAATCACTGGCTTTCATCATATGCATCTTATTCTACCGGTAGTGAATATTATGTTGCTCATAGTCGCTATGGTATACCGCTGATGAGCGGTTTGCAGTTTATTGGGGCTATTGATGTGGGAATTGAAGCGGGACTTTTTGGCAATAAAGAATTTGATGCATTGAGGTTTGGGGCATTTTCTCGCCTGAAGACTGATATAGGTGAAATTACTTTTTCAGGTGGTATCTCTGGAGATTATGACCAACCGGACGCAGTTTATGGGACATTTCAGTTGTTTAGAAAATTTGGTGAATTTTAATCCTTATTTTTTCGGGACTGAGAACCAATAGTTTGCAATGGCATCTTTTACTTCAGGTGCGAGTTTACCAATTTGTGAAATTGGTAATGTGATGTGCAGCCAATGCGGATCATGATCATCACATGTGAAATTATTCTCACTGCTGATAGATATAAGTGGTCGTTGGTGTTCTTTTAACAGATTGAATAATTGCTCTTTATGCTCTTGTTTAAAAGGCGAGCTCGGTCTTAAGTCTGCAATTATAATATCGAACAAATTATCAGGATTTTTCACTTCTAATTTTCTTAATAGCTCTTCTTCTTGTTCCTGATTTGATGTGTGTTTGATTGAGTAAAAAAACCATAATTTATTTATTAGGTAATATAGTTTTTGTTCGTCATTTTTTGTGATGTGAAGCAGTTGAATGTGAGCTTCCTCATTTGTGCTAGAGTGATTATTCATCTGCTTACCTGTGGGGTTTTCTTGGCTAGACCCTGAATCTATGTTTTCAATTAATATTTGAATCTAATGATGGTGGAATGTATTGTTGTAAGTCATTGCAACATCATGGGAAATTCGCTTGCTCGGTTCAACTATTGGTTGAATTTCCGTGTTTTTTATAATTACAGCAAGCTTATTAATTTATGTTAAAATTTAGGGCGAGTACGGCCTAAATCATTTTATATTATTTTTAAAATTATATTTTATTGAATTTATTAAGACGTTGACTGACTTTGTTTTTGTTAACTACAGATTATAAAAAATACAATCTCGAGTAGTATTTGTACTATAGTGATTAAAACGAACTGTAATCGCGCTTATATTGATTATTCTTAAGTTTAAGGGATTTTTATTACTTTAATTAGTTAAAATTTTTGTTTTTCTCTTGCGTTCTGCTTTTAGAGCTATGTTGTAACTTAGAATATTCGTTATTTACGATGCAGCTTCAGGTTGAATTTGTATGTCTGATTTGATCGGATGTAGAATGGAGGTCCATAGATGCATGAAGATAAAGGGTTAACAAAAAAACAGCTTCGCAGAAAAGAACAAATTATTGAAGCTGCTATTCTGGTTTTTGGGCGGGACCGGGATCTCAATCTAGATAAAATCATAAAAATTTCAGGTGGGTCTAAGGGGGCGATCTATGATTTTTTTAATGATAAGGATGGTTTGCAAAAGGCTGTTAATGAGGAAATTTTCCGTCGGATTGATCTTACGATTGGTACGTTATTAGAACAGCTTGACGATTTGTCTGGTGAAGATGGTTTGGAGAGTGAAAAGTTTAAAGCATTTGTTTTTATGCTGATGAAAACTTTTACTGATCCGAAAGTTCGGCAATTTATTAGATTATTACTTTGTGGACTTTATTCTCGGTCAGAATTTTCTGCTGAGTTGTTTGCTAAGGGGCCTGATAAGTTTTTAAAAGGCTTAGAGCGTTTTTTATTAGAAGTCGCTGAAGCAGGTAACTTAACTTTGCATAACCCGAAGGAATGTTCTTCTCTTTTGTTTGGAATGATCACAACCCATTTTATTTGGGAAGGGGCTCTTCTTGAAGAAGATGCTATTATTTCTGATGAAGATCTTGAGAAGCATTGTGATTGTTTGGTGAATATTTTTAGGTATGGATTTGCTGAAACACTCAATAAGCAAGGTTCGTGAATTTCAATTTTTGAGGGTTAGTTTTTATTAGCCTAGCCCTCTTTCATAATGTTTTGTTATTTCCTTTTTATCGGACAATGGTTTATCGAACAATGGTGATTTGCTCTGCTGCTCTTGTAATAGCTGTATAAAGCCATTGGCGTGCATTTTCTCTAAAGGCCCAGCTTTCATCAAAGAGGACAATATTATCCCACTGTGAGCCTTGTGATTTATGTGTTGTTAAAACATAGCCATAGTCAAACTCGTCTAAATTGCGTCTTTGTGTCCAGGTAAGTTCTTGTTCTCTGCCTTCAAAGAAATGTCTCCAAACTTTTACTCTGATATTTTTGGCATTCATTAATTCTGATTCAGGACTGATACGCATGTTTATGCGTCCCTTCACATCATTGGAAACTTTGGTTACATCCCATAAGCTTCCATTTAATAAGCCTTTTGACTTGTTGTTTCGCAAGCAAATTAAACGCTCGTCTACGTTTGGAAGATCACCTTCAAATTCTTTTAATTGGCGCATTCTTTGGTTGAAGCTTCGTCTGGTCTTGTTGATACCGACAAGGATTTGATCAGCTTCTAAGACCTCATTGGTGTCGAGATCATCTTTTGTAATGATTCTGCTTTCACCATAGCGACCATATTCTAGGGAATTGCCTTCACGCACATCCATGGAAAGGGAGATAATGGGGTTGTCTTTTGCTTGTCTGTGCACTTCAGTTAGCAAATAATCAGGTTCATGCTCGGTGAAAAAGCCAGCCCCTTTCACGGGGGGGAGCTGGGCTGGATCACCAAGGACCAGAACTTTTGTGCCGAATGAAAGAAGATCTCGGCCTAGTTCTTCGTCCACCATTGAGCATTCATCAATGATGACGAGATCTGCCTTTTTAACGGGGCTATCTCGGTTCATGAAAAAGTCAGGGTTTTCTGAGTTGCCTTCACCGGGGCGGTAAATAAGGCTGTGAATTGTAGACGCGCCTGTGCACCCTTTGTCGCGCATAACAAGCGCGGCTTTTCCTGTAAAAGCGGCGAAAAGAACTTTTCCATCAACATGTTCTGCTATGTAAGTGGCGAGTGTTGTTTTGCCGGTTCCGGCATATCCAAATAGGCGAAAGACTGGTGCGCTGCCAAATTCAAGCCATTCGTCTACGGCTTTTAATGCGGCGTCTTGTTGTGGGGTCCATTTCATAGAGGTATTTTCTATTTTGGTTTGATGCGACTCAGTTGCTGATTTTTAGCAAATGTTCGTTCGTCTCACTAGTTTTATCTTTTGCGGTAAATTGGTAAGACTTAAGTGTGATTACAATTTTTTGATCAATAGAGCACTTTAATATTCGCCTCTTTGCATATATATAGTGGTCAGATTTAATGTCATTGAGATTAATTGTTCATATTGTCTCTTTTAGAAGTGGAAGAAATTAATGGAAACTGAATTTACACCGATCATGTCTTTATTAGGAGGCGTTCTCATCGGTTTGTCTGCTGTCTTGATGATGGCGAGTGCTGGGCGGATAACTGGCATTTCGGGAATATTGGGTGGTTTATTTACATTTGCACCTTTTACAAATATGTGGCGATTAGCCTTTGTCGTAGGAGTAGTTTTGTCTCCCTTTATTTTTCGCAAAGCTACCGGGATTACTCCTGATTATCATGTTTCATCAGATGTTGTGATTTTAGTAATTGGTGGTTTGCTTGTTGGGCTTGGTACTGTGATGGGTAGTGGGTGTACGTCTGGTCATGGGGTTTGCGGGATGGCGCGTCTTTCTAAACGCTCATTTTTTGCAACGGCAGTGTTTATGGTTAGCGCTGTTGTAACAGTGTTTCTTGTGCGGCACGTTCTTTAAAGGAGACAGATGATGCAAGTGCTTATTTCTTTAATTGCGGGCTTGATTTTTGGATATGGTTTGGTGCTTTCAGGCATGAGTAACCCAGCCAAGGTAATGAATTTTCTTGATATTGCTGGTTCATTTGACCCAAGTTTGATTTTTGTGATGCTAGGTGCCGTCGTTACAACCTTTATTGGGTATCGTCTTGTTTGGCGGATGGAGAAGCCTTTGGTTTCAGGCGAATTCCAGCAGCCATTAACTTCTGAGA
>JAEPQF010000024.1:0-342 GCA_017640685.1 Hyphomicrobiales bacterium | reverse complement strand
CCTGTGTTATTTGGCGTTGGTTGGGGTTTGGTTGGGCTTTGCCCTGGTCCTGCGCTGGCGAGTTTAACATTTGGCGGTTTAAGTGCGCTGATCTTTTTTGTAGCGCTTTTAATTGGTATGTTTGCTTCTAAATTAATTGTGCGTTTTATCTAGATGTATAAAGAAAAAGCCCTGAAAATAGTCAGGGCTTTTTACTAATTTCTATTTTATTTTTTTAATTACCAATCAATGCGCTCAATGTCTGTGAAGTCAATTGAACTGCCATCTTGGAGAGTGATGGTACCATCTGCATCATCTGAGAAGATGATGTTATCTGAATTGGTTTCTTCGATGGTTCCTTCA
>JAEPQF010000023.1 GCA_017640685.1 Hyphomicrobiales bacterium | reverse complement strand
TGGGCGACAGGAACAAGACTGGTGAGAGCGGTGAATAAGAGTGGCCCCTAAAGTGGCCTCCAGCTTTCTAATTTGCTGAGTAACTGTCGGTTGTGCAATGCCGAGTTTACGGGCGGTTTCTATATAACTACCGGTCTCAACAAGTGTAACAAATGTTTTGACAAAGGATAGGTTCAGCATGACTTCTCCTAACCAACGATTTTTAAATCTAGATTATTGACAGCTGTGTCAGGCATTGTGCCATTGATCAAAGAGATAATACTACATGCTGCTGAGTGTTCAATCTCTTCTCGAACAGCTCTGACAGCCGATCCTATATGGGGAGTTAAAACTGTTTTCTTTGAAGTCAATAATCGTTCGTTAATGGTTCGAGGCCGTTGTTCAACAGCCCAATCTTCCATCTCGAATGTATCTGCAGCGTATCCGGCTAAATGTCCTTGTTCCAAAGCGTCAGCAATCGCAGCTTCATCGACCAGCGATCCTCTGGCTGGATTGATTAGATAACTGTCAGGCTTCATTGAAGTGATAAAACCTTGATTGATGAGGTGAAATGTTTCATGCATGAGATGCAAGGCGAGAATAATAAAGTCAGCTGTTTTTTGTGCCTCTTCAAGGCTAACTTTCTTTGTCTCTAAGTCATGCTCCGTTTGTGGGGAGAGGGCCTCCTTATCAACATAGAGTTTTTTGCAATCAAACCCTTTCAACATTTTGAGTATAGCCTGTCCAACAGCGCCTGCTCCCAAAACAGCAATTGTTGAGCCTTGGATGGATCCACCATAAAATTTCGGCCGCCAACCTTGAAACCCCTCCTGACGGATAAATTGATCTCCAGCAATAACCTTGCGCGCGACAGAAATCATAAGGCCGATAGTGAGTTCAGCTGTCGGCTCGGTGAGAAGGTCAGGAACGATGGTCACGATAACGCCATGCTTCGAGCAAGCATCCACATCAATATTGTTATACCCTTTAAGAGCGCCAGCTATAATTTTGAGATTTGGACAAGCTTCTAGAAAGGCTTCATCAATTGTTTCTGTCATAAACGCCATAAGCGCGTGCGCATCAGCACAATTTTTCAAGAGGTCATCTCTTGAATAAGGGTGGTCTGTCTTGTTCAAGGCAAGCTGACCAAAGGGTTCAAGTTTAGATGTGATTGTATCGTGAACTTTATTTGCAAGCACAATCTTAAATGTCATTACTAAAAAATCCCTTTTAATTCAGTGTGTTTGTACCTTGGTGTGATTTTTTCATAAAAGTGTTAAGCAATACACGTATTATATTTTTAAATTAATATGCATGTTCAATTATAAATTGCAATTTTTTTGTGATGTTTTTTTGGACGTTGAGACTTAAGAGGATCAAGAGTTATGTTGGAAAAAAATTTAAGCAAGACAATGTCCTCTTTCATTTCCGTGCATGACATCTCTGTTGTTTATTCAAATGGCACGGTGGCTCTCAAGCCGGTTGAGCTTGAGATTTACGAAAATGATGTAACGGTGCTTCTTGGCCCTTCCGGGGCAGGTAAGTCCACACTTTTACGGGTCTTGAACGGATTGGTAAAACCCACTGAGGGATATGTATCGAGTAAGAATATTGGAGCACTCACAAGCTCCAAACAATTGCGCACTCACCGTAAAAATACGGGCATGGTGTTTCAGCAACATCAGCTTATTGGCCGCTTAACCACGCTACAAAATGTTCTCCTCAGTCGCATTGGATCTTATTCATCGCTTAGGACTTTGTTTCCTCTTGGTAAGAATGAAAGACAGTGGGCTTTGAACTGTCTTGAGCGGGTAGGTTTAATAGAAAAAGCCCTTGAGAGGTGTGATGCCCTCTCTGGAGGTCAACAACAACGGGTGGGTGTAGCAAGAGCGATCGCACAGCGTCCAACGATGATTTTGGCTGATGAGCCTGTTGCCTCTCTCGATCCAGCCTCTTCTGAACGAGTACTGGGTATGCTGAGGGATATATGCAAGCAAGATGGAATCCCCGCTGTAATTAGTTTGCATCAACTCGAATATGCCCGTCAATTTGCCGACCGTATTATTGGTTTATCACAAGGTGAGATTGTGTTTGATGGGCCACCGCTTGATCTCAATGATAAAGCGCTGGAAGAAATCTACAGCGCCAAAAAACTTTAAGTGCGGCTAAAGGCAGCATTTTACGAGCTTCGTTCCCATTTGGAACAGGAGAAATTGACACAACAAGGAGTTGAACAATGAAAGTACTGAACTTAGTGGCAACGTTAGCCGTTGCAGTTTTAATGGGGCTTAATAGTATAGCTGTTAACGCTGCAGGCAGTCATAATCCAGACAAAATTAAAGTAGCGCTTTTGCCTGATGAAAACGCTGCAACAGTTATTCAAGATAATAAACCTCTTGCAGAATATCTTGAAAAAAAACTTGGTAAAAAGATCGAGCTGATTGTTACAACTGACTATTCTTCAATGATCGAAGCTATGCGTTTTGGACGGATCGATGTTGCTTATTTTGGTCCTGCATCTTATACCATTGCAAAAGATAAAATGAAGGGTGGCAAGCTTGACATCGCGCCATTTGCTGCGCGCCTCAAGGGTGGCTCGACAACTTATCAATCTGTTATTATCGCTAATGCAGATGCGAAAATCTCAAAAATCGAAGATATGAAAGGGAAATCTCTTCAGGTTGCTTTTGGTGATCAAGCTTCAACCTCAAGCCACTTTGCTCCCAAATATACAATGATGAAAGTTGGTGTCTTTACAGGTAAGGACTATAAAGAAAACTTCACTGGTGCTCATGATGCTGTTGCAAAAAATGTTGAGCGCGGAAATGCCCAAGTTGGTGGTCTTAGTCGCCCGATCCTTGAACGTCTTTTTGAAAAAGGAACGATTTCAAAGGATAAAGTTAAAGTTGTGACTTATTCAGACCCAATCCCGCAATATCCTTGGGTGATGCGTACAGACCTAACAAAAGACCTAACTGCCAAAATTAAAACTGCCTTTTACTCTTTGAAAAAGGGAACTGAGGAAGGTGATAAAGTTTTGAAGCCTTTCAAAGCGGATGGTTTTGCTACGATTAAAGATGAAGATTATGACATCATTCGTGACATTCGCAAAAATGTTCAAGGTGGAAACAGCTAATCATAGCTTTATACCTTAGAAATTAGCAGCTAGAGCCTGTCTTTTTTATAGAATTCACTGGCAGGCTCTAACTTTTTATTTTGGCATGTTTTTTTTGATAAAACCGTTCGCTAATTTTGTGATATGCCCTAGTGCGACCAACCAAGGAACTAACATCATGTCTTCAATTTCTGAACCGAAAAATATTGACGTCAAATTTGAGGAAATCTTGGAAAAAGAGCGTCGGCGACGTTTTAGCATGATGCTCCAGGTCGCACTGGTTATTATTGCCATTCTTGTTTGCTTTTGGGTGACTGGTATGTTTGATGGAAGCAGATTGGCTGAAGGACTTCCCGCTATTGGTGTTCTGGTCTCAGAGATGTTTCCCCCTGATTTTAAACGTTGGCAGCAATGGATTTGGCCTATGATAGACACCATTGCGATGTCGGTCGCTGGCACTGCTCTTGCCGTTGCGATTTCTCTGCCTTTGGCATTTCTTGCGGCTCGCAACACAGCACCGAATTCATTTGTCTTCGGGTTTGCTCGTATGTTACTGAATGCGCTTCGTTCTATACCAGAATTGATCATGGGTATTATTTTTGTGGCCGCTGTTGGTTTTGGAATGTTACCAGGGGTTTTGGCTCTTGGTCTTCACTCCGTTGGTATGGTGGGCAAGTTCTTTGCTGAAGCGATCGAACATGCACACCCAGCACCGATAGAGGCCGCACAAGCTTCAGGCGCGTCTTCATTTCAAGTGATTACACATGGAGTGATGCCGCAAGTTTTTGTGCAATTTGCTGATGTTACCATGTATCGATGGGAATATAATTTCAGGGCATCTACGGTTATGGGAATGGTTGGTGCAGGCGGCATAGGCACTGAGCTTGTCGGTTCTCTTCGCCTTCTAGATTACCCTCAGGTTCTTGCTATTCTTATTGTTATTCTGGTGGCCGTGGCGATTGTCGATGGTTTGAGCGGTATCATTCGCAAAAAGTTTCAGTAGCCTAGTTTTTTTAGTGACTTTGTTGTGTATGTTTTGATGCAAATTGAAATGTTTTTTCGCTCCATGAGAAAGATAAAAAATAAATAAAGAGAAACTAGTTTTTTTCTTTGCTATCGTGAGAAAACAGTAGAACCATTCAAAACGGGTGTTCATGAGACGCCCTTACTTTGCAATAAATAGTTTTATCAAGGAACTTTTTTTGCATAGTTGCGTTACTGTTAATATTCATCTTGCGTGAAAAATTACTAAACCAATTTAGCTGATCATCGGTAAATGGGTAATTGCTGATTACCTCCAAAGGAGAAGTAGGGAGTGGCCTGCAAAAATAACCTATACATAGTCATTTGAGTATTAGGGGTACTTGAGTTTTAGCTCAATCAAATAACCGCTTGAAAGTTGAAAGCCTTAATTTTTTTTTGTTCTTTAGACTTTGTTCGCACGAGATGTATATTCAACAATTTAAACATAAATTTTATTTTGGAGCTAAACGTATAGCTCCATCTAGTCGATGCACTGAGCCATTGATCATATCATTTTCACAAATTTGCTGCGCTAACATGGCATACTCATCTGGTTTAGCTAAGCGAGAAGGAAATGGAATTTGTTTCCCTAATGCATCTTGGACATCTTGCGGTAAGCCTTTTAACATAGGTGTCTCAAACAGGCCTGGTGCAATTGTGACTACGCGAATACCATCACGTGATAAATCTCTTGCCATTCACTGCAGCAAGTTCTGTGCCTGATCATAATCAAGCTATTTTTTCAGCTTAAAATACTTGGAGATTTCGTTTGTAGAAGCCACCCAATTTAAAATGGAGGGCTCACTATAGAGGTCTGCCCTATTTGCCAGTTCTGCCAGCTAGGATTAATATACGGTAATCGAAAATGAGTTTTTGGTTCGTTGCTATGATGGGGAGTAGTGAATTTTGCTAAAAATACAAAGACAAAAGTTTCTGGTTGAGCCGATCTTGCTAGCCATGAGTTTTATAATCATGGGGGGCCTGCCAAGCCTGCAGTTAGCAGTTGCCGCAGAGCAGCGCAAAGCCATTGCTAAAGATGCCATTGTGAAAGAAGCAGCTGCCATAGAGCTCCCTGTTAAAAAGCAAAAGAATTCCAACATTCCTGAATGGCTGATTAAGCATGTCGGAATAGGCGAAGGCCAGATTGCAAAAATTGTCTTAGAGCGTGCACGCATGCACTACATGGCAAAAAAAACTGAAGGCAAGGTGAAAAATCCATGTTATTTAGCCATGGATGCAACACGCCCTAGCTTGTCCAGCAAGGGGGAAAGAAAACCCCGATTTTATGTCATTTGCGAAGGCAAGAAAACTTTCAAAGCGGTTTCATCTGGGTATGGGAATGGTCGTAAATTAAAAAGTGCTAATTTTTCAAATGGTCGCCAATGCGCAAAAAACTTTAGTAATGCTGAGGGCTCAAAACTGACAACTGGCGGTGCTTACCTAACAGCCGAAACACGCACATCATTTAAAGGGTATCACCGTGTGTCGGGTAAGAAAAAACCGTTCCTGCGTACATTTTTATTATTTGATGGCGAAGGAGATACGGCCAATGCAAGGGAGCGCGCCATCGGCGGGCACGAAGCTGTTATGTTAAGATGGCGGTGCCGCTATAAAAATCCAAAAAGCAAACATGCAGATCGTGAGGGATTTGTTCCCTACGGAAGGTTGATAGACTATTCAAAAGGGCGCAGCAATGGCTGCACAACCTGGACACCTTCAGACACGAAACAAATTATCGAAATTGTAGAGAATAACCCGACCACTCTTTATATCTATCCTGAGTCAAAGGATATAAATGCGATTGAGAAAGCTGTTAAAGAGGGGCAGTTGCCAACGGGTACAGGGCTTTATTGGAACGCTAACTGCTTGCGTGCAATTAAGGCTCCAAAATTCTGGCCGAAAGAAACCCTCCAACCAATCATTAATAAATGGAGGCAATCCTTACCTAAAATCACCCGCAAGCCTCTGCCTGTTTGCAAATAGAACCAGAAGCACCACTAAGACGCGCTTCTGGTCAGAATTACATAATGGATTATTTAGGAACAATTTTACCTGGCAGTGAGTTAACCGTCATCGTCTCACCTGGTTGAAAGTGAATAACAGAGCGAATAGACGAGCCTGCCTTTAATAGGTCAAAAGCGGTGTTGATCTGATCATGTTCCATATGGTGAGTGATGTAAGGGTCGACGCTGAAATCACCTCTTAGCCATTCATCAACCATCCCAGGTAATTCACTCCGACCAAGCACGCCACCAAAAGCAGTACCCCGCCAAACCCGGCCGGTGACCAATTGGAAAGGTCGTGTCGAGATTTCTTGCCCGGCACCAGCAACCCCGATCACGGTGCATTCGCCCCAGCCTTTATGACAGGCCTCTAGCGCAGCCCGCATCAAATCAACATTGCCAACCGCTTCAAATGTATAGTCCAACCCACCACCGGTCATTTCGATGAGAACATCTTGAATGGGAGCATCATAATCTTTAGGGTTGACGCATTCTGTCGCGCCGAGTGATTTGGCCAGCAGGAATTTAGACGGGTTGATATCAACCCCGATGATCCGTGACGCTCCGTTCATAACGGCACCCTGAATGACCGCCATGCCAACAGCACCAAGGCCAAATACAGCAACAGTTGAACCGGCCTCGATCTTGGCGGTGTTGCGCACAGCTCCCATACCAGTTGGCACGGCGCAGCCCATTACAGATGCTTTTGAGAGCGGAGCTTCTTGTGAAATTTTAGCCACTGCAATTTCAGGCAAAACGGTATATTCACTAAAAGTACTGGTGCCCATATAATGTAAGATCGGCTTGCCTTTATATGAAAATCGCGAGGTGCCATCAGGCATTAACCCGGCGCCTTGTGTCTTGCGAATGGATTGGCAAAGATTGGTTTTGCCAGATTGAATATAAGGGCATTCAGGGTCTTCTGGCACGTAAAGTGGGATAACATGATCCCCTGGTTTAACCGACGTTACACCAGCGCCAACTTCTTCTACAACGCCGCAGCCTTCATGCCCAAGGACACAAGGAAAAAGCCCCTCAGGGTCTTCACCAGAAAGAGTGAAAACATCTGTGTGACAAAGACTGGTGGTGACAATGCGAACAAGAACCTCTCCTTCTTTTGGACCTTCCAGGTCAAGCTCTTCGATTTCAAGTGGTCGGTTCGGCTCCCATGCGATTGCGGCACGTGTTTTCATCTTTCTATTTCCTTTTCAATTGATTGCGAATGTAAAATGTCTGGATGCAGCTTGTCTTTCTGGGCGCTCATGAATTCTCATTAACACTTTGGGCGCGATGACAAGCACAAGCCAGACTTTGAGGGCTTTGGCAAAGCTTGTTACGAAGCAAAATCATGCCTTTTGAAAATTTAATTTGATCAGCGGTGTGATGCATGAGTGAATTAAAAGAACTAACTGAAACAAGAGAAGTGACAGAGTGAAGGCGTGTGACTAGCATTTTTAAGCCCAGTGATTAGTGTGAAACTCATGTAACATATCAAGTTACTAGACTGACGCAACTTCAAAAGTTACATTTAAGCTTCAGGTAAAACTATCAGCCAATTCAAAGGAGATATGATTGTGAAACGCAATAGCCGCCTTGCTCTTGCTATGCACACACTAGGTCATATGGCAGCGAACCCAAGTCATATGCACACATCTTCTGAGATCGCTGAACATGCCGGAACAAACCCTGTCGTTGTTCGGCGTGTATTAGGAAAACTGCGTGAAGCTGGCTTGCTCACATCAGAAAAAGGTCATGCGGGTGGTTGGTGTTTAGCGCGTGAACCTCACCTTATCACACTCGCTGATATTTACCTTGCATTGGGCGAACGGCTAATATCGATGGATGAAAATGACTGTGCCCCAGACTGTTGCATAGAGCATTCTTTGCTAAACCATATTTCAGAAGTCATCAAAAGCACAGAGCAGAACTTTATAAATCATCTGGCAACAACAACAATCGCAGACGTGCAAAAAGCAAAGAAATGTAAGTGCAAAACTTGTTGTGATGAAGCTTAAATTCTTTAGTTTTTTTAAAACATGCAACTATAGTGATGCACATAATGATATGGCTTTTATAAGGCCTTTCCCCTAGCCTCTATCTCTTTATAAAATAACTAATAAAGTGATAACCCAATGGTGCTAGACCTGGAAAAAAGAGACGATCCAGCCTTTGCTCTGGAGCTCTATCGCGCCCACCGTCAATCACTTGTTCTACTCTCTTCTTCAATTGTTGGCTGTAAATCTCTTGCTGAAGATATTGTACATGAAGCTTTCGAACGTTTAGCACAAAAAAAACAATCCGAAATAGAAAAGCCTCTGCGATATGTCACAATGACTGTACGAAATTTATCTATTGATTTATATCGAAGTCAACAACGCGAAAGAAAAGTAATTCTCTATTCGATAGAGTCGGAAAAACTTAAAAATATTAAAACAAGTGAGCATAGCCCAGAACAGCAGATGGCAATAAAGCAAGACTATGTTCGGTTTAATGAAGCTGTCAATGAATTGCCAAATCTTACCAAAAAAGCCACAATTTTGCATCTGGTTGAGCAATTAAGCGTGCGAGCGATCGCTGAACGCTTAGATGTTCCTGTTACAAAGGCATACCGTCTAATTAAAGAAGGCACATCTCACTGCCGTGATCGGTTATGGGCAGGAGAGAGGTAATTCATGAGTATCAATAAGCAAAAGAAAATAAGAGAAGAAGCTTTAAATTGGTCTCTACTTCTGGAAGAGGAGCAGAGTGACGACAAAATATATAATGCATTTTTAGAGTGGCTAAGCGCAAATGAAGCAAACGTCTTAGCGTGGGGTGAAATTGAAAAAACACGCGCAATAGCTCTCGATAGTCATATTACTCCAATGAATAAAGTTGATAATATCACCGAATTACAAACTGGCAGCCCTGCTGACCTCACATCAATAACCCCACTAGGAAACACAAATACTAAAAAGGTTAGTGGAGCTTCCTTGAAGTGGGCCGTAGCATTAGCTGCAACAATACTCATGCTTATATATATTGACCCTGTTTTAAAATTCAGAGTTTTAACAGCCGATTTTTCCACCACTGCTGGTGAGAGAAGGCAAATAACTTTAGCTGACGGTAGCGTTATGCATTTAGCTTCTGCAAGTGCGGCGAATTTTGACGAAACAGATGAAAAACGTGTCGTTAAATTAATAAAAGGCACCGCTTTTTTTCACGCGACCAAAGATAAAAAACGCCCGTTCATTGTGCATCATAATAGAGTTCAGGTGAGGGTGACAGGCACTAAATTCGAAGTTCGCTCAAAGCGGTCAGGAACAGATGTTGCTGTTCGTGAAGGTGAAGTGCTTGTGGCAAATGATAGACAAAAAACTCTAAAACCGGGAGAGGGCACAGCAGTGCAGGCAGGTGAACGGATTAGATCTAATTCGAATGAGAAAGATATATCAAAAACAATTAAGATTGAGCCTCAAAATATTGCATCCTGGCGGCAAGGAAAATTAATCGTTGATAATTGGCGAGCAGAAGACGTGCTCGATGCGCTAAGAAACAATTTTGAAGGCACTCTATTGATAAGTACATGGAAATATTCAGAGCCAAGAATAACAGGGGTGTTTGATTTAAACACCCCAAAAGCGGCCCTGAAAATTTTTGCAGAAACCCAAGGGTGGCAGTTTCGTGAATTGGGAAACGGCATAGTAATTCTCTCCCAGGTTTAAGTTATAAAAACTTACTTATATTTGTTCAGTCCGTAATATTTAGGACACAGTCTGTAGTTGAGTAAACAGATTTGTTTTTTAACAATCAATCGGAAAGGTTTTTAGAAATAATATTAATTAACAAAGAGTTAGTTTAATTTTTGCGGCATGTGCAATTTAAAGAAACGATGTGCGTCGTGAGAAGAAAGAAATTAGCTTCCAACAAAGTTGAAACACGGGCTCACCTCTCACCGTCCTTGTAGGTAAGGACAATTTGAGGGGGCAAAGCCACTCAATGCCCCATCAGGTCAAGTCTTGCTTGAGGGGACGTTAAGTAAAAAATGTTTAGTTGGGAGCGTAAAGAGTGAATAGCGTTTGTGTAAGTGTATCGGAGTTTTTTAATGAGTGGGTTTCCCGAAAGGCACATATTGTGATGATTTCGGTTTTGGTCTCCACATTGCTCATTGTTAATATAAAAACGGCGGAAGCCAGATTATCTGAGCTGAATGAAAAAAATATTAGCCTCTCAAAGCCCCATCTTATTTGGGCCAATGCGAAAATCTATCCTGAAATCAATATTCCTAAAGGTTCAGTTCGCAAAGCCATTCAAATTTTATCAAAGCAAACTGGCAAACAAATTTCCACCGGTGCCATTGAGGTTGAAGGTCTTAAAACTGAAGGTTTTAAGGGGAGGATGAGTGCAAAAAAAGCTCTTACTCGTTTGCTTGCTGGTACAAAATTAAAAATCAGACAAGTTGATGATTTTGGTTTTATAATAAAAAGGCCAAATGTTAGAACGGCCCAGGCCGGAGGTGAAATCTTACTAGACGGTATCACCGTTTATGGTGAAAAAACTGAACGTGACTTGCAAGAAACAACAACCAGTGTGCAAGTGTTTACTAGCGATGATTTAGAAAAATCAACAGTTCAAGATCTAGACGATGTTTTAGACCAAACAGCCAATGTTACGCAACGTTTTGGCGGAGAAGGTTTTGCTATTCGAGGCATTAATAATACAACCGTCTCTGGGAATATTCTTGGTTCAGGTCCATTGGCTAGTCTGTATATTGATGGAGCTTCAATTTCAACATATGCTATTCGTACAGGTATAGAAGAGTTATGGGATGTTGAGCAAATTGAAGTTTTGCGCGGTCCTCAATCCACCACTCAAGGGCGAAATACGTTAGCTGGTGCGATTATCATTAAAACGAAAGACCCAACATATAATTTAGAAGCAGCAGCAAGAGGGGGCTTGGGAACACAAAATTCAGCGCTCTTTTCAGGAATGGTGAATGTTCCCATAATTAAGAATAAACTGGCTGTACGTGTTGCCGTTGATTTGCAAAAAACAGATGGTTTTAACTCTAACCCCACTCTGAATATTGGAGATCAGGCGTTTAATGAAAATAAGTCCGTGCGCGGTAAGGTTTTATTTGAACCCTCAGACAAAATAAAAAATACACTAACATTGGCTTTTTCAAAAAATGAATCTGGTGATGATGCTGTTGACTTTACCAATCCTTTTCAGAGAAATTTCTTTGGTAATATTCAAGGAAAAGAAGCTACGGATCAGCTGATTGCAACATTAGATACGAAGATAACGTTAAACGATAAATGGTATTTAAATAATACCATCTCTTTTAACCGAGCTGAATATGATCGAATTGATGATGATGATGGAAGTATAACAGGGGCGAATGGGCCGAATGACTTTTTTGAGTTTTCGAGACAGAATGTAACGGATACTTTTACTGAAGAACTTAGATTACATTATCAAGGAGATAATCTGAAAGGTCATATTGGTGCATATTATTCCAAAATTAAAGAGGATGACAAATCTGGCGGGACAACACTTATATCAGATACTGAACTTTTAGCATTTGGCATTCCAAGTTCTTTGTTGCCTTTTTATACAGGCCTAACATTAGATACAGATAGAACGGGTGATCGTGAAATTGAAAGTTATGCGGCATTTGGTGAATTGAGTTATGATTTCAATAAGTTCCTCACTATATTTGGTGGGTTGCGATATGATCGTGAAAAGTTTGAAAATTTAAATACTGATAACCGTAATTTTCTAACAGCTTTACCCGACCCTGTGGCTGATTGTGGTGCTTTTGGTGCCGCAGCAACGGCTGGCTGTGTGGCTGTTAATGGTGCTTTATCAGGCGTAGTAAATCAGAGAGATGATCCAGGGGCTCAAACTGAATTTGATGCTTGGCTTCCTTCTCTTGGTGTAACTTTAAATTGGCAAGAGGACCTTTCAACCAGTTTCTTTGTAAAACGTGGTTATCGTTCAGGAAATGCAGGCACTAGCTTTGTCTCCTTTACACCCTATGAAGTTGAGCCTGAATATGTTTGGAATTATGAAGCTTCTCTGCGTTCGCAGTGGTTTGATAAAAAACTTACATTAAATGCTAATATTTTCTACATGGATTGGACCGATCAACAGGTTGGTATCATTGGGCCAGGAGGTCCACAAGATGTGTTTCTTGTAAATGCGGGTAAATCAGAATTAAAAGGTTTTGAGGTTGAAGCATTTGCCCTTCCAATTGAACAATTAAAACTAAGGGGCAGTGTCGGATATGTTGAAACTAAATTCATTGAATTTAGCACAAATGGCAAAGACTATACCGGAAATGAATTCCCTAATGCCCCTAAATGGACGTTAGCAGGTTCAGTAAGGTACAGCTTTGACAATGGGATTTATGCGCATGCAGATGCTAACTATAGAAGTAAAGCATTTACCGAACCAAACAATGACCCAAGTGGTCATGAAGATGCGAGAACGCTGGTGAATGCAAAAATAGGTTATAAAACAGAAAAAATTGACGCCTATATTTATTCTACCAATATATTTGATGAAGACTATGTATCGAGTATATTTGAGTTTAATGATACAGGGAAAATTGGTGATGGCCGAACTGTAGGTGTGCGCCTAAATATGAAATTAGATTAAGTCATCTTTGTTTCACAAAAGCTCCCAGTTGAAAAACTTGGTTACTTTCAACTGGGAGCTTTTCTTTATCGCTTATCAACACACAAAGAGAATATGTTTTAAAACTGCACGGTTATTAAGACTGTTTTAACAAAGCTCACGTAAAAGTTACTGATATCGGGATCAGTTTTTTTAATGGTGTAAGGTGAGCTTAAATGCGCAAGTCTGTTGAAAGTTGTAAAAGTAAGAAGTCATCTCTGTTTGATGTAAGTCGGCGCAATTTTTTAACAGGTGCATCTTCACTCGTTGCAACCACAGCCATGTCGGGCTGTGCCGCTAATTTTGGAAGCTCGAGTTCTTATCTCACAAATATCGTTGCAGAAGATAAACTTAGTGTTGTTTTCGAGTGGACAGACATCGCCCTTCAAGCTTTAAGAGATCAATTGGTCGCGCCGCCACAAGCATCACGTGCCCTTACAATGGGACACGTCGCTGGCTTTCTGGCCGTAAATGGTATCGAGCATCGCTATGATACAGGCTATCATCTGGAGCGCGCTCCAAAAGGCGCCGACCCACGCGTGGCATATGGTGTAGCTGCCGCCACAGCGTTTGCAGAGCATTTCCAGCAACCATTTCTTTTTGATAAATTAGGCTTTCTGGCGCGCTTTCCAAACAGTGAAGCAAAAACACTTGGCATTGAATGGGGCCGCAAAGTTGGTCGCTTTGTTATTAGGGAGCGCACGAATGATGGCGCTGAGCCAAGTAAGGTCAATTTTTATTTAAGAAGATACCCCAGAAGACAAGATGCATTGCGCTGGCGCCCGACCGGGCCGATGTTTGATTCAGGCTCAACACAACCAGCCTTTAGAAGAACCTATCACAGAGGATTATTGCCAGGCTTTGGCGCTGTCACGCCATGGGCCATTCCCTCAGCCAATCATTTTTTAGCAAGAGATTTCTTAGACCCGGCAAGCCCTGAATTTGCAGAACAGTATGATATGGTGAAAGAGCTTGGTGGCTCTAAAAGTCACTCAAGAACGGATGATCAAAGCCAAATCGCATTTTTCTGGGAAGATGGTCCATGGGGTGTAACACCCCCAGGGCACTTCGTAGTGATCGCAATGCAATTATTCCAGCATATGAACATGTCTTTGGTAGCGCAAGCTCGTGCAATGGCACTTACAAGCATGGCCATGGCAGATAGCGCGATTGCAACATGGCACTCAAAATACACCCATGACATCATCAGACCAGAAACGGCCATTCGGTATAGATCAAACAAATTCAATAATGGCGACAGCCGCGTTGTAGGTCAATCTAATTGGAAATCACTCATTCCAACGCCGCCATTCCCAGCTTACACATCTGGTCACTCAGCCTTTGGAGCGTCAGCCGCCAGAATGATCGCGCATATTATTGGGCGAGACCGAGTGACCTTCTCAAAGAAAGCAGCAGATACTGTCATTTGGCCTGATCATCTCTCAGGCGTAACCCGCAGCTGGAACAGCTTAAGTCAAGCCGCTGATGAAAACGGCATGAGTAGAATTTACGGCGGTGTTCATTGGATGGCTGACAATGTTGAAGGGCTGAGAGCTGGTAAAGCCATTGCCGATTATGTAGTTCGAAATAAATTCCGGAGAGTAGTGTAATGTTTGGATTAATCAAAAAACATAAAAAAGCGAGCTTTACCTGCTGCCTATTAGCGTGCACGCTAGGAAATGCGCCGTCAACCCTTGCGCAAGAGGGGGGGCTTAATCCGGATAATCTCTCATTTTTTGAAGAGCCACTTGCCTTCACTCTTGGTGGCTTTACAATCACCTATAATCAATTGCTGGATATTCCTGTTACTCATAATTTTAAAAATGATGAAACAGATGTAGACCCGCGCACAAATTTTCAAGTGAATATCGAACGTCAATTACCGAATGCAATAACAATAGGTGCAACCTATTTAGGCCTTTATGATGCCGCTGAAGATGATGAATATGAAGATCGTTGGGCGGTTTATGCAAGCTCAGTTTGGGGGCGGTTATCTGGTGGTGAAGTGAACGATGTCGTTCGTGAAGCAACCAGAAGATGGCGAGGAACCGGGAATGCAGATTTAGAGTTCGACGATGTCTTAGGCGCCTTGAATGAAGATGATATCGGCTTAGCCTATAGTTTACGCCTTTCTGCTTATACACTCAATGTTGGTGTGGATGATGATGGCCACACAGATTTTGGCGTGACCTATGAACGGCCAAATAAATATTTAGATTTTCGCTTAACCGGTCGCTATACGGATAGTGAATTTCTCTCAAGCACCGGTGTTTTGTTTGACACAAGAGCTGTTGGTGCAGTTGCCCAAGTTGAGTATGGCTGTTTGGCTGTTGATGCCGGGGTTGGATATGAAGAATTAAAAAGCGGCGGTATAAAAGGGGATCGCCGTTTCATTTCAGCTGGCATCCATTATAAAATTCTTAGTCTCACTCTTTCAGCAGAAGGGCATTGGGGCGAGATTGAAGGACATTCAGAAGAAAGTTATGCACTTGGGGCAAAATATGACATAGCCCGGGGGCTCTCATTGAACTTAGGTTATAATTACTCAAAATCTAAAGCAGACATTGATGGCGTTCTCATTCAGGATGTTGACGAGTCAAAATTCATCTCGTCACTACGGTATGAATTTTAAAAAGATATGAGTTTTAAAGTTTGAGCGAGAAGGCGAAAACAACAAGCCCTGAAACATGTAAGGGGGGATATCCCCCCTTACACACATAACTATCTCTCACTCAAATTCAACTCTCACTAAAACTCAAGAAGAGGTTTCTTCAAAATAACAAGCCGTACTTACAAAAAAAGAGCTTGGCGAACGGCCATACGATGTGCCATGCGTTGAACACGGCTTTTGTAAAGTTTAGGGTCTTCTGGTTCTAAGCCATTTTTAAGCTGGGCAAACACAGTTGTTTTTGTTGCCATATAGGGCTCTGTCCCCCATATATCTAAAAGTTTTTGAAACGCATCATACGCGCCGCGATCAAAAGGTTTGTCCGCTCCTAAATTATCAACCATCGGACTTTCAGGGTGGAGGTAAGCACAAGGGATGAGCCCGTCCGGTATCGCGATATTTGCGTTATGACTATTGCCTGATTGAATGAGTTTGGGCAGTAGGTGCGTGTGTGGGCCTTCAGGGGATTTATCACCAGTGTCAGGCCCACCAATTTTTTGAAACACTTCCACACGCCCAATGGGGGTGATGGCTATTCTGTGCGGATGAGCCTTTAAGATTTCTGGCATAACACCACTTTCAAAGATAGGCTTACCTAAATTGTCTCGAAGAATATTTATAAGTTCTTCATTATCTGTACGAATGCAAAAATCAACCTGCCCACAACCGGAGCCAAGCGCATTAATACCCATATCAAACAAGCGCCAGCCTCTATGATCTTCAAGAACAGCTTTTTCATCCGGTCCAAGGTCGGTTAGAACATTCCGCTGCCCCATACGAGCTTTTTCATCAGGCAAGCAAAGGGCAAGACCATGTTGCCAGCGATTTTCATTCTTACTTAAAATCTCATAAGCAACCGGCTGAATATCATCAAACTGCTCAATATGGATAGCACCTCGATTGGTGGCACGAAGACAGTCGGCAGGCTTATCTGATAAAAGAGGCTCATCAGCATCCTGGTGAAATTCCGCAATGACACCAAAAGACCCCATGCTCCACCCACTAGTTGCGAGTTGAATATGGTTGGTTAGAACTTCTTTTAATAGTTGTATGTTTGAATTCATTATGTCCCCGTTCAATAATGCTATTTAGTTTTTGAATGTAGCTATCATGCGATATCAAGCGGAGTGACCGTCAGCTTATCATCTATGAACTTAATATCTGCGCTGATACCATAAACTTGTTCCAAAGCCGATTTTGTTAGAACCTCTTCAGCAGATCCCTTCATAAAAACATCTCCCTCAACAAGCATCACCAGCTCATCACAAAATTGAGCCGCGAGTGATAAATCATGCAAGGCCAGCACAGCTCCTAGTCCACTTTTTGTTGAATGGCGCAATAGCTTGAGCAATCTGATCTGATGCGCTGGGTCAAGAGCAGCTGTTGGTTCATCGGCTAATAGAATTTGAGGTTGCTGCGCTAATGCCCTTGCCATAAGAACACGAGCAAACTCACCACCAGATAATTTTAAAGCTGAGCGGTTCCACCATTTAGAAATATCCATCAAAGACATAGCGGTTTCAACAGCGTCTAAGTCAGCTTGAGAAAGCGGAGTAAAGGGGCGGCGATAAGGATGCCTGCCTAAGGCAACCAAATCTTTCACTGTTAAATTCCAGTGGAGGTTTTTATCTTGTGGGAGATAAGCTATTTTTTGAGAACGCTCTTTTAAAGATAATTTGCTAAGCTCTGTGTTATCAAATTTAACGATCCCAGATGACGGTTCGTTCAATCCAGCAAGAACACGTAGCAAAGTTGACTTGCCAGCACCATTGGGACCAATGAGGCCAATGAGTTTGCCCGCTTCGACTTTAACGTCAACTGAGCGGAGGATCTCCTGCCCGCTTTTAGAAACACTAAGATTGATTGTTTCAAGCTTCATGATGCAAGCTCCCGTCTCATCTTCAAGACAAGAATTAGAAAGAAGGGCGCCCCTATAAGGGAGGTTAAAACACCAAGTTTAAGTTCATGCCCAGGCGTAAGTGTGCGAACGGCACAATCAGCTGCCAGCATAAACACGGCACCACCAAAGACACTCAAAGTAATTAATTTACTCGGATGGCCACCTGAAAAAGGCCTTAAAACATGCGGCGCAACCAACCCAACAAAGCCAATAGCTCCAGCAACAGAGGTGGCCGCACCAACCGAAAGTGCAATGCCGCAAACAAGGCGCGTTTGTAGACGCTTTAAATCAACACCAAGACTGTGAGCAACGTCCTCCCCAAGGCTCATGCCGTCAAGGTCTCGCCCTAATGACCAAATAAGCGCACAACCAATAAGAATAAAGGGAGAGGCAAGATAAAGATGGGTCAGGCTGCGATCTGCCAAAGAGCCCATCAACCAGAACACAATTTCCATAATGGCAAATGGGTTAGATGACATGGAAAGAGCAAGACTGGTGAGCGCGCCGGCAAAAGCACTAACCGCAACACCAGAAAGAATTAAGGTGAGGGGGCTGTTATGTTTACCAGCTAAAAAGTAAACAGTTAGGACAGCCACAAAAGCACCAGCTATACCAGAAAGCGGAATAGCTAGAGCATAAAGCGCACTCAACCCTGAATAAAAGGCAAGCACAGCGCCTAGTGACGCTCCAGATGAAACACCGATTAAACCTGGTTCAGCTAAAGGGTTTCGCAAATAACCCTGGAGTGCTGCCCCCGAAGCGCCTAACGCTGCCCCAATTAAAAGCGCTAATAATGTTCTTGGTAATCGAACTTCATATATTACCAGCCAGATGGCCTGGTTGACATCCTTACTGCTCAAAAGCCCCTGTATGAGTTGAGAAACTGTCAAATCAGCTGGCCCGATCAGAAGTGAGAAAAAACATAATATGAGAGTTAAAGTCAGTAAAACACTCAAAGCCAGTTGATAGGCTGAGAGAGGAAAGACGAAAGCTAACTTATTATGATAATTATGAGTTTCATTTCGAACTATCATTATTGAGCCTCCATCATTTTTTCATGCATATTACGGAGTTTTTTAAGGGCTCTAACAGTATGAGGTGTGCCGCAAACCGTAAGTGCGTCAGCCAGGGAAATGGTTTTCGTTGTACGAGCAATGTTTTTCACTACTGGATGTTTGAAAACTTCCTGAGCCAAGGCATGACCTTTAAAATCTCGTTTGCCAATAAGCAGAAGGTCAGGCTTGTTCATCAACAAGGTTTCTAAACTGATTTTACGAGTGCCGGTAAATTGTTTTTTTCGGCCAAGAGACGTGAATCCAGAATGGTATAAAAGCTGATCAACCAAAGTGTTTTTACCAACTGTGTAGCCATTAGAATAAAAAGGGATTGCATCAAGCTTGTGTTCATTGCCCTTTGGCAAATAATGCTGAATTCTGGCGCGCATTTCATTGATGAGAGCTTCAGCTTTTTTTGTTTCTCCAACAGCTGTGCCGACCATTTTGATATTTGTTTCAATATCTTCAAAGTTACGAGCAGGTGCCACCTCAATGAGAGTGCGTCCCAATCTTTTGAGAAGGTTAACGGTTGCCCTCGTGGTATACGTGCCAGCTAAAACTAAGTCTGGTTTGAGAATAAATACATGTTCAGCACTACCATAAGTAAAGGGTATTGCACTTGCTTCTTTATGCATAACCGATATTCCAGAATTCCTGGCCAGATAACTTAAAGCAGCAATCCGTTCAGGCGGCACCAGCAGCATTAAAATCTGATCGGTGCAGACGTTAAGAGAAACGATGCGTTTGGGTTTCTTCTCTCCCGCTAATACACCATTAGAGTTACACATAAATAAAATAGACATAAGTAGAAAGAGGGCAGCCAAGAGAGAATGCAAGCTACACTCACTGATGTATTTATAAACGCCCCCCTCTTTCATGATCTTAATTTCCTAAGTTTATTTTTACACCTGTGTAGGCGGCAAAACCAGGAGTGTTAAATCCAAAAACTTCCTCATAATTTTCGTCAAATACATTCTCAAGGCGCCCAAACCAACGAACACGTTCACTAATATCATAAGAACCACTTAAACGAAAAAGCGTGTAATCATCTAATGTTACGCGTGTTTCTGGCGTGCTTGAAATAAATTCAAGATCTTCACTTTTACCGTTGTAAACAACACCGGCACTAACACGAGCACGATCTTCAAGGAAACGATATGTCACATCTAAGCTAGCAGTGTGTTCCGGACGTCTTACTTCTAATAGTTCCATCCCATTTCGGACCTCAACACTATCTGTGTATGTATAGGCACCGATGATATCAAGGTGATCAGTCGGTTTTGCTGTAAATGAAACTTCAACGCCTTTGCGTTCACTTTTTTCACGCAGATTATCAACACTTGAACGAAACGTTGCAAAATCAAAGGTTGATACAATTTCATTCTCAAGATTAGATTCGAAATAAGTCACATCAACAACAAGGCGTTTATTGAAAAGTGACTGCTCAATACCAAAATCCCAACCAATAGATTCTTCAGGGATCAAATTCGGGTTCCCATCAAACCGATCCGGAGAGAAACCAAATTGCTCAAAGAAAGTTGGGTTAGTGATCCCTTTACCATATGAAGCATGGAAGCGGGTTCCTGTATCTTTCAAAAGATAAGCAGTTGTTAAGCGGTATGTTTCAGCGTCTTCAAAGCGATCATTATCATCAAAACGATAAGCGCCGGTTAGAAAGAGGCTGTCAAAAAGGTCAAGGCGGTATTCAGCAACATATCCAGTTATGTCGCGTTCAAATTCCTGGGCTTGCGCTGCATTTGAAGGGACAGTGTTTCTAAATTTTTCTGTTTCCTTTTCAACAAGGCCAATGATGGTGTGGCGAGCATTGGCAAAACTCGGTGTTTCAAAAGTAAATTGACTTGAATAGCCATAATTAAGACGTTCACCATTATTCCCACTGCTTAAAAGCTCATCTTGATAATTGCTTGATTTAGTGTCCACACCAGTAATAAAGGCTTTATGGATCCAGCGATCATCAAACAATTTTAAAGTGGCTTCAGTTTTTGCATAAAGCTCTCTTCTACGGGTTTCATTATTCGTATCAATCACAAGTCCTTGCGTGGCTGTTGCTGGGAACGCAAAGTCCTGATTATCAAAATCAAGATTGTGTCTCAAATATCTAAAAACGCCTGAGATATTAAAGTTTTTCGTGACATCGATATCACCTTTAGCCGAAAATGTTGTATTCTCATCACCATCGTCCTCGGTGCCAAAATCAGAAACATTATACCCGTCTGTATCTTGATGAGTGAGTGTCATTGCAAGACGTGCATAATCATTTCCTGCTGCGACACGACCAGAAAAGAGTTTGCTATTGAAAGATCCATATTGCGCTTTGGCAGAGGCTGAAAACCCTTTAGAGGCTTTCTTAGTGGTGATGTTAATAACACCAGCAAGGGCATTTGAACCCCAGGATGCGCTTTGTGGGCCACGCAAAATTTCAATGCGTTCAATATCTTCAGCCAGTAGGTTAGAAAAATCGAATTCACCCTGTACAGGATTATTCACCTCAATGCCATCAATAACAACCACAACATGGTTGCCCTCAGCACCGCGCAGTCTTAGCTGTGTTAAACCACCTGGGCCACCCGTTCGGTTAATGGCGATACCGGGTTGGCTACGCAAAAGATCTGCTGCATAAGTGGTACCTGAATTTTCAATTTGCTCTTGTGTTATGATTGTTGTGGCACTGCCAAGCTTTTCTGCTTCAATTGCAAAACGACCAGCAGAGACAACCAGCTCATCTAGTTTTGTTGCTTCCTCAGCAACGGTTGGTGAAACAGATAATAATAGACTAGCGGTACAAAGGCTAATTACAGATAAGTGTTTTTTTAAAGGGAAAATGTTGTAAGTGTTGGCCATAAATCGGACCTCCATGAAATACGCTACTAGAAACGCTCATGGCAAAGCCGGATTTAGCCTGCTTGAATAAAGCAGGAATAAACAACAATTTGAAAAAAGCCATACTGACCTCCCCAAGAGCGGACGAAACAAATCACCACTCCGGAGAACCGTTCTTCTTACCTTAAACCCCGAAAGCAAGATGGGCGATGTCACGCTGGCAGGTCTCCTGGCTTGCGGGTCAACGCATAATGTTCGGCCTTCCCAAGAACAAAATAATTTGTTCGAAGTGGCGCATTTGAACATATGCTCAACGCTTACAGTTGCGGGGGCAGCCACGGTTAAAGCACTAATGCAAGAGGTCAATCTTGCTGTCTATTTCCGTGTTCCCTTTTCACCGATTGCTTTAAAAAACAATAGGAACCGACGTGTGCGTGCAATCTATTAATAAAGCGTTAACAAAGTCAAGTGGAAAAATAATATTAAAAAATCATTTTTAATCAGAGAGTTAGGGGAGAAGTATCTTTAAAGGCGGGTTTTGATGGCTGGTTTTAATAAAAGATGTTAGGCCTCAAAGTAGGGGCTCAAGTCATTAACGTGAGAATAATAAACATGATGTTTTTTTCTTTTGAGGACAGTTCGGTAACACGCTATGACCTTACAGCCTTACGATGCTTTTTTTAATTTCACATAAAATTTCAGGGGCATTAATTGCTGTCAGTATTTTCCATGTTGTCTTATTCGCTATCTTCTGAATGGTATCTCTCAGAACTTTACCTGAACAGGTTTTGGGAAGTGGTTTAATATGTAAAGATGATTTGAAAGCGGCAAGTGACTTAGTTTTTTCTCATTTAATACGAACCAGCTCGACGGCGGTTTGCCCTTCATCATCAAGGTTTTCAACATCACTGCATGACATAGTAACACCCAGGCGAGCCAGTTTCATTGAAAAGATTAAGAAGAAACCTAGTAAAAAAAATCACTTGCCCCATAGACAGGCAGAGTAATGATATGGACGAAATTAACATTCTAAAAAACGTAAAATAAGAAGTGCTGTGTGGTAAAGAAGATAATGGTGTTTCAAATCCTAGTTGATTATTGATGATCTTTGGATCTGATGAGAGAAAGGTGGAGAAATGAATGATATGAAAGTCGTAAAAAACAATTTTATATACAAACTTAAAATCAAAAATATCATTTAGCGATGTCTTTCCAGTTTAATGAAAATTTCTCTAGATATTTCCTTAAGCGATCAGCATCATTCTTAGTGTTTTTGTTTTGGCGAGAAGCTGAAAAAAGTGTGCGTCCTGCAGAACTGAGGGATTTGCTTTGTTGGCAGGTGCGAATAACAAGACCCAGTTGGACTTTATCAAAAGGATCAATCTTATCAGTATCTGATCCTAGAAATTGCCGGATAAGCTTGTCGTCTTGATTATCTTCAGCGCTCGCCCATTGATATTGTAATGAGTTAATTTCATGCTCAACCATTGCTGAAGTGACGCGTCCCCGAGGGGCCAAGGTGCACAAGCGTTGAACAGAAGCACCAAGATCTCTGAAATTACCAGGCCATAATGTAGCGGGGTCCGTTGCAAAACGAGTATATTTCTTGATTGCATCAGCGTTAAACCCCACCTTTATCCCTAAGCTTTGTTCAGCTCTGTTTAATTCAAACTCAATGTTAGGTTCAATATCTTCGCGTCGATCTTGCAGCGCTGGGAGATTAAATGTCCATAAATTCAAGCGAGCAAATAGGTCAGGCCTGAATAAACCTTTCGAGACGAGTTTTCCAAGATCACGATTTGCGCCGGCAATGAGTTGGAACTTGCTTGTAATCTCATGATCAGATCCCAAGGGGAAGAACTTACCAGTTTCAATAGCATGTAAGATCATCGCTTGTTCGTCTTGTCCCAATTCATCAATCTCATCAAGAAATAGAACACCACCATCCGCCTCACGTAATAAACCCCTTCGATCATTGGGCGCACCTGAAAAGGCGCCACGGCGATGACCAAAGAGATTAGACATAGCGCGCTCCCCTCTTAAAGTGGAGCAATTCACATGAATAAACCGCCCCTTAACGCGGCGTCGTTGAAGTTTCAGTTCGTAAATTCGTTCTGCAAGCTCAGATTTACCTGTCCCGGTCGCGCCAAGTAAGAGCAGAGGAGCGTCTGTTGTTGTCGCAACCAGCTCTATTCTTTCTATAAGCTGATTAAATTCTTTATTGCGGGTGTTTATCCCAGCTTTTAACAGGGCGTTATATTCATCTGAGATGAGATCAAAACGCTGTTGTAGGGCGTTATATTTAGAGAGGTCTAAATCAATAATATTAATCTGTCCCTCAGGTCCGTGCTCCTCTTTTCGAGGAGGCGCGGTCTGTAATAACCGCGCCGGAATGTGACGAGACTCAGTTAATAAAAACCAGCAAATTTGGGCGACGTGCGTACCTGTTGTGAGGTGAACATGATAGTTCTCACGTTCTTCATCAAATTCATAATTCCGAGCAAAGTCAAATAAGGCACCGTAAACTTCCTGGAAATCCCAAGGGTTATTTAAATCTATAAGCTGAAGGAGCACTTCTGTTTCAGGTGTCTCGGTTTCAATCTCTGTTTTGATTGAATGCGCCAGGTTTGAATGATGACGATCATAGATTAGTTCTAAACGCTCAACTGGAAACGCCTCGTGCTTGGTGAGCGAGGGAGAAGGGCGCCAACGTTTTTTCTTGCCGGCATCTAAATTCGTGCCGAGGAAGCCAATAACAACATTATTTTTCATGATGTATCTATTTATATAAATTAATAGACAAAATTCTAGTAAAATATTCTTTATATTTTGTTAGTGCGCGAAAAGCTTATAAAAAACAGCAGGTTATAGGTTTTGCGTTTTTTCTTTTTTTGAGCCCGTTTTCGCAAGAAACTAGTCTCGTACAAAACAAGGAAGAGAAAAATGGCTAACAAATCTGTGTTTGCATCAGGGCGCGGTAGAATGATCCCGAAAACTGATGCTGTAAATAAAGAAGGGGCTCCGGCCTATGCATATGGTGACCAACATTTGTTGGCACAACTCGCAATGACCGGAACAATAAGCGATCTATATTACCAACAAGCAAATGTTGAGCTTGAGGCAATACTAGACACCGCAAAAAATGTTTCACCTGAGTTTTTGGCAAAAGCGGCTATTTATGTTCGAGAAAAAGGACATATGAAAGATATGCCAGCTCTATTGCTAGCGATCTTGGCATCAAGGGATACAGAGCTTTTTTCAAATACCTTCCCTCGAGTTGTGACAAACGGAAAAATGTTGCGCAACTTTGTTCAAATCATGCGCTCTGGTCAAACGGGTCGAAAGTCTTTGGGCACACGTCCAAAGGCTCTTGTTTCCGGTTGGTTGAAAAGAGCAACGGTTCGTCAGTTATTGCAAGCAAATGTTGGTAATGATCCATCATTGGCTGATGTGATTAAGATGGTGCACCCAAAACCGGATGATAAAATGCGTGAAGCATTTTTTGCCTGGATAATTGGTAAACCATGCGATGTGTCGCAATTGCCGCAAGAAGTGCGTGAGTATATTGCCTATAAAGAAAATGAAGGCGGCCCATTACCGGACGTCCCGTTTCAAATGTTAACGCATTTGCCGTTGACGGCAAAAAAATGGGCAAAAATTGCGCGCGGCGGTAGCTGGCAAATGGTTCGCATGAACTTAAACACATTCCATCGCCAAGGTGCTTTTGGCATCAAAGGTGTAACAAAAGATGTTGCTGAAATTTTAAGAGATCCAACACGCATCAAAAAGGCACGGGTATTCCCGTATCAATTGATGACGGCCTATCAATCACTTTCTGTAGATATTCCTGCAGAAATCAGGGACGCCTTGCACGACGCAATGGAAATTGCAGTAGCAAACGTGCCTAAGATCAAAGGTCAGGTGGTAATCTGCCCAGACGTTTCCGGCTCAATGTTATCACCTGTGACCGGGTATCGAAAAGGAGCAACAACATCAACAAGATTTGTTCATGTAGCAGCTCTTGTTTCAGCAGCATTTTTGCGCCGCAACCGCGGGGCAACAGTGTTACCGTTTGAGTTTAAAGTTTGCAAGACGCAGCTAGAAGCTCGAGATACAGTTTTAACAAACGCGAAGCGATTAACGGATCTTGCTGGCGGCGGAACAAATTGTTCAGCACCATTAGAATGGTTGATTGCCAGAAAACAAGCACCTGATTTGGTTATCTTTGTTTCAGATAATGAATCATGGGCGGATGCCAATCGTTATAACAGAGGCACGATGATGATGAAAAATTGGGAAACGCTTAAAAAACGAAACCCAAAAGCCAAATTGGTTTGCATCGATATCGCGCCATATGGAACGACACAAGTGCCATCACGACCAGATGTTTTAAACATTGGTGGATTTTCTGATGCGGTCTTTGACCAAATTGCAGCTTTTGCTGAAGATCGCCTGGGTCCAGATCATTGGGTCGGGGAAATTGAAGCAGTAAAACTGTAATAGAAAAAATGGAAGCGGGTGAGATACCCATCCGCTTCCACTGAAAAGAGATTAGCGCCTGGTGAATGCGGATGGAACTACATCATTTTAGGTATGACAAAAGCTGTTTCATCAAACCTTGTCACCAGGACATAAGAATAAAATGATTTGTAATTAAATTAAATTTTGACGAATGCCAATGGAACTACATTCACGCCGGAGGTTATGTGAGTGGCGCCATATCAATGTAAAAAACAATATTGTAGCTCAAAAGCTTCAGAGCACCGGCTTTTCAAGTTTCATTAAGAACTTGTCGTCAAAACAAAAATAGAAATTGTAAAATTTATGGCGAATGCTTGCAGAACTAAATCGACTCTTAATCGCCAGGTCGCGGGTTCGAATCCCGCCGCTGCAACCATTTATGGCAGCGTAGCTCAGTGGTAGAGCAGGAACGTTTTGCATCAAACTTGTCGCCCGCTAAATTACTCAGGGGTTAGCTCAGTCCGGTTAGAGTGCCGCACTTGGACTGCGGAGGCCGAAGGTTCAAATCCTTCATCCCTGACCATAGTTTTGTAAGGGGGTAAATTGGAATTGCACCTTGCAATAAATTAAGAAGATATAGGGTCTCGCATAATTATGAGAGCCAAGAAAGAAAAGTATGATTTAGAGCGAATGCAGATGGAACTACATCGTTGTGGACGACCGGGTCGCGGGTTCGAATCCCGCCACTGCTACCACTTATGGCAGTGTAGCTCAGCGGTAGAGCAGGAGAAAAGTTTCATCAATACTTGTCGCTCGCATAGTTTGAGGGATGCCAGTAGGATTACAGGGAGACGCAATTTTTCTCATTGAGAAGAATGGTTTTGAGGAAACTCAGACCGTGCTGGTTCAAGTCCAGCTCGAAGAAATTCGATGGCGGAAATATATATCTTACTAACAACTTGCCCTCATTTTAAAAAAGAAAAAATCTAATCGACCGACTACGAACGAGATATAAAATGATTGAAACTACAATTAAATTGACCAGTGATACACTTTTGTCTTGGGGGCATAAACCAGGGAAAGAATTTGGCGCGGCTTTACGTGATGGTAGTGCAGCGTTGAATGAGGGAAAAAGCCTTGATGAAGTTCGTGCGATGTTGGAAGCATACAAACCAGAGCCAACCATTCCTTTAAGAAATGAAGGTGAGTTGGAGTTTTCTATAAATATTGAAGCTTCAAATCCAGATGAAAAAGAAAATATTCTCAGAGTTTCGGAAACAATGACAGAACTTATGCGCACGCCAACAGTAGAAGCTGGTGCTGTGATGCCAGATGCGTGTCCGGCTGGTCCAATTGGTACAATTCCAGTGGGTGGTGTGGTCGCGACTAAAAAAGCCATTCATCCAGGTATGCATAGCGCTGATATTTGCTGCTCAGTCATGATGACGAATTTTGGCAACTCCGATCCAAAAACTGTTTTAGATGCTGTGAATGAGGTGACGCATTTTGGTTTCGGTGGTCGGCCTAATGGCAAACGGTTTACTGTGTCATTAGATCTTCTTGATCAATTCCGTGAGAATAGGTTTTTAAATGGCAAAAAACTTTTACGTAGTGCTCAAGAACATATGGGGACACAAGGAGATGGTAATCATTTTGCTTTCGTTGGAAAATCACGTAGCACAGGAAAAGCTGCGCTTGTTACCCATCATGGTTCACGTGGGCCAGGGGCTTTGCTTTATAAGGAAGGTATGAAAGTGGCGGAACAATTCCGCAAAAAATTATCTCCTAAAACCTTGAAGCAAAATGCCTGGATCCCGGCCGATAGTGAGGAAGGTCAAGAGTATTGGCAAGCTTTGCAATTAATTAGAAAGTGGACAAAGGCCAATCATAATGCATTGCATCAGGCAACATGTGATGTGCTTGAAGTTGAACATGAAGATCGGTTTTGGAACGAACATAATTTCGTCTTTAAGCGTGATGATTTGTTTTATCACGGTAAAGGGGCCACGCCTGCTTGGGATGATTTTGCGAGCGATGCAACAGGATTGACGCTTATTCCGCTTAATATGGCAGAGCCAATTTTGGTCGTGCGTGGCAAAGATGCTGAGCATGGTCTAGGGTTTAGTCCTCATGGGGCTGGGCGCAATTTTTCTCGGGCTGAACATCGCCGCCGGATGGGAAATATGACAGCAGAACAAATGCTAGCCTTGGAAACAGAAGGTTTGGATATTCGGTTTTTTGGAGGCAATATTGATCCTTCGGAATTACCATCTGGTTATAAAAATGCTGAAGCTGTTGTTCAGCAAATAGAGAAATATGAACTTGCAGAAATCGAAGATTATATCGATCCATACGGCTGCATCATGGCCGGCGACCAGCCAAAGCCATGGCTCAATAAAAAGAAGAAAAGACGATGATGATGAAAAAGAGGCCTCGAAGTGAGGTCTCTTTTATAAGGAAGGAAAACCTCATGAAAAAGATCGTACAGATGAAATACGGTTCGCACCTTTATTAAAAGGAGAGGGATTTGTTCAAGAAAATTGTCCAGCAAAATAAGTCTATAGTAAGTTAAAAAATTAAGAAAGAAAATAAAATGACAATTGTAATGGTCGATGTTGAAAGTGATGGGCCCATTCCAGGAGATTATTCAATGACCTCTTTTGGTGCAGTGATCGTAGACCAAGATCTGGATAAAACATTTTACGGTAAACTAAAACCAATAAGTGAAAAATGGATACCCGAAGCACTCGCAGTCTCAGGCTTTACAAGAGCTGAGGTTTTAGAATTTGATGAGCCCAAAATTGTAATGGAAAACTTTAACCAATGGCTCAATGAAAATTGCAAAAGTCGACCTTTATTTTTTAGTGATAATAACGGTTTTGATTGGCAGTTTATCAATTGGTATTTCATTCATTTTTTAGAAAAAAATCTGTTTGGATTTAGCTCAACAAACCTGGGGTCTCTTTATAAAGGGTTGGTAAAAGATACGTTTAAAAATTTCAAACATTTAAGAAAAACCAAACACACGCATAACCCTGTTGATGATGCCATGGGGAACGCAGAAGCTCTTCTATATATGAAAAACGAAATGGGATTAAAAATCAGTTTTAAATAATAGTAGTTTGATCCAATCATATTAGTCTTAATATAATTGGTATAATCAGGGTCATAAATATTATGGGTTTGAAGCCTGAACACTTTGTCTGTACTTTTTACTCATATTACCTTAAACCACTGACTGAGTAGAAAAGTGGATATTAAAAAGATCGGCCGTTTTAGCCATTGACCGATCTATAGTAATAAAATTTAAAAGCAATGCTTAAGCTGCACTTTCAGAAAGGTAAGCAGCTGTTGCTTCTCTGGTAGCCGAAATGCCAGTGTCGCCTTCTTTCCAATTCGCAGGACAAACATCACCATGTTTTTCAGAAAATTGTAAAGCATCAACCATTCGCAGCATTTCTTCAATATTGCGTCCAAGAGGAAGGTCATTCACAACCATGTGACGAATAACACCATTCGTATCCAGTAAATAACTTGCTCTATAAGTGACACCGCAATCAGTCAAAATTCCAAGTTCTGTTGAAAGTTGCCGCTTTATATCTGCAATCATAGGGAATGAAACCTCTCCAATTCCCCCCTCATTCAGTTCAGTTCGTCTCCAAGCTGCGTGACAATGAGCACTATCAACAGAAGCAGCTATGATTTTCACATTTCTTTTTTCAAATTCTGGAACCAGTTTATCAAATGTAACAATTTCAGTTGGGCAAACAAATGTAAAATCTAGTGGATAGAAAAATACGACGGCATATTGTTTTTCAGCTTGCTCGTGGACATTAAAATGATCAACTATTTCCCCAGTTTCTGTGACTGCCGGTGTTGAAACATCAGGAAATCGATTTCCTACCATTTTCATATCAAAACTCCCTATATATTTAAATGGAATGTGATTGTCATCGGGCGATAGTCTGCAGCCCAAACATCTTTGAATTTTAATTAAAGATAAAAAAACCAACCCATCCATCCAGACAGGGGCAGATGGATAGGTTGGCTAGCTCTAGTCGTCAAGGTCGTAGAGGATTAATTGCCCGACGAACTAGGAGAATGATAAATCTATATATTTCCTTTATTCATCTGATCAGCAATATATTCAGCCTGCCTTGTTGCTAGGGCAACAATGGTTAGCGTTGGGTTTTCGCAGCCACCTGTGGTGAAAACCGAACCATCAGAAACAAATAGATTTGGAATTTCATGTGATCGGCCCCACTTATTCACAACTCCATCTCTTGGTTTTTCAGACATTCGATTAGTCCCTAAATTGTGAGTAGACGGATAAGGAGGTGTTGGGAATGTTCTCACTGCTCCAACAGCATCATAAATGGCAGAGCCTTGCTTATATGCATGGTTTCTCATAGCAATGTCATTCGGGTGATCATCAAAATGTACATTGGCAACAGGTAAGCCATGAGCGTCTTTAGCTGTGCTATGCAAGCTGACACGGTTTGTCTCTTGCGGCATATCTTCACCAACGAGCCACATACCAGCCATGTTCTCATATGCGTCTAGCGCTGTTGTGAAAGAGCGGCCCCAAGCGCCAGGGTTGAGGAAGGCTGCCATAAATGGTAACCCAAGAGATAAAGTTTCCATTTCATAACCACCAACAAAACCACGGCTAGAATTATGCATGGCTTCATCCTTAATGATGCCTGCCATAACTGTGCCTCTCCACATACGAACGGGTTTATCAAAAATACCGTAAACTGAACCGGTCATATGACGCATATAGTTACGACCGACATGCCCATATGAGTTTCCAAGCCCATCAGGGAACATTGAAGAATGAGAGTTGAGTAGAATACGCGGGCTTTCAATAGAATTGCCTGCCAGACAAACCACTCGTGCCTTTTGTCTTTGAACCTTGCCATCTTTATCAGCATAAACAACACCAGTAACTTTACCTGTTTTGTCATGCTCAATTTTTAAAACATAGCTTTCTGGGCGGACTTCAAGTTTGCCTGTTTCCTCACCTTTTGGAATTTCAGCGTATAAAGTTGACCATTTAGCACCAAATTTACACCCCTGAAAACAAAAACCAACTTGTTGACAACCAGGGCGACCATCTCTTTCTTCAGAGTTAATAGCCATCGTTCCCGTATGAACATCTTTATAGCCAATGGCCTTTGCACCTTTTTCAAAAACCTTGAAATTATTATTACCAGGTAAACCTTTGATACCGTTGGTGCGTGTCACACCCATCCGATCTTCAGCTTTAGCATAATATGGTTCGAGGTCTTTTAGTGTGATCGGCCAATCAAGTAGGTTAGCGCCTTGCACGTTTCCATATGTTGATTTGGTTTTAAATTCATGTTCTTGAAATCTAAGTGAGGCACCAGCCCAATGGGTTGTTGAACCACCAACTGATTTTACGATCCATGCAGGCAATTGAGGGAAATCTTTTGCAACACGCCATGAGCCAGATGTCATGCGTTGGTCTGTCCAAGCGAGTTGAGAAAAACTATCCCATTCATCATTTATAAAATCATGAGTCTCGTGTCTTTTTCCCGCTTCAAGGATAACTGTTTTAATACCTTTCAAAGCGAGATCAGTTCCAACAACACCGCCACCAGCACCAGATCCAATAACCACGACTACAGAAGAGTCATCTTTGCTAAATTTAACCATTTTTTATCTCTCCTCTTTATAGCCAATCAATGTCATCAAAGCCGCGGTCAATATAACCGCCATGCTCAAATGAAGCGCCCTGATATCCAAAAAGTGGCCAAACTTCTTTTTGATTGTAAATGCCAGTTACAAGGCTGCCTCTTAGGGCTTGAAACATTGGTGTAGTTTGGATTTTTTCTAATAGAGAGGTACGCTCGGCTTCCCACCCGATATTGACATAATCAGTACCGAACTGAGTTTGAGAAAGTTTGTTTAAAATCTTGATACCTTCTTCAATAGTCTCTTTAAGGTCCGGTTTATCGAAATTTTTACAAGCAATTGCATAGTAACGATCAGCAAGACGGTCATGAGGGTAAATATCTCTCGACATTTGAATCAAGGTACTCATTGCCTCAGGAGAGAGATGTTTAACTTCTAAGCCCCACGATTCTTTTGTCGAAACAAGTGCTGATCCTGAAATTACAATTGCTGCTGCGCCAACAGCTATACTTGATGAGGCAATAAAGTCACGCCTCGTAAGTTTTGGTGGTTGCTGTTCTCCCATATTAATCCTCCCAGAATTTCTATAAGTAGCTATAAGTTTAAATTTTTGTCTTTATTCTAGAGGCAAGGCCTCTTGATAATGTCTACTGAAAGCGCCCCATTTTCTGGAGGATTTCAATTTTGTATCCATCAGGATCGGTAACGAAGAAAAACTTCGCTTTGAGTGTTGGGTGAGAGTTAAACTCAACTAAATTTTGTGGATTGAGATTTAGCTTTGTTAATCGTTGATGTTCAGCTTCAACGTCGTCAACAACAACTGCAATGTGGCCATAGCCATTTCCCAAATCATAAGGTTCTGTTTGTGATTTATTGACAGTCAACTCGAGTTCAAAGTTCGATTGGTTGTTCTTTAGATAAATCAAAACAAAGTCTTCAAAGTCAAACCGCTCAAACACGTCAAGGCCAAAGGCTTGTTTGTAAAAATTAGTAGACTTCTCTTCATCCATAACTCTAATCATTGAATGAATTAGTTTGGCGGTCATAAGTTCATCTCTCTTTTCTATGATGCTTTGTAATTTTCAAAATTGATAAAGCTGTAGATCTCAAAACAGATGACAACGAAGACACGTGAGGTCCTTTGTTTATCTTAGAAATCCTACAGTGGTTTCAGTTGAAAAATCATCATGAAGAATTTCAAAAATGGTTTTCATAGGAGTAACAACCTTAATAAAATCAGTTTGCAATCCCAGCCTATCAAGACAATTTTGAATATAATTATCGCCTCAAAAAAGAAGGTAGTAGCTAATTACTACAAACAATTTGATGAGCTGTTTTTCAAAAAAAATTAGAAAAAATTCACGCTCGCAATCGAAACTGTAAAAAAACTTTACGATCGTAAAGAAGTAATACGCCCCTTAATGTAAATATAGTTTACATATTGAAATTATTAAGGTTTTTGAATTGAAAAAGGATGCTTTTACTTTACATGAAGAGGGGGATTAGTAATAATATTTAGAATATCACTGGTTTAGAGGTCCAAAATATGAGCGAGAATTTTAAGCCCCTAAAAAGAGAAGGGGTGGTATTTAAAGTCTCTTAAAAAATCATTTTTACACATTAAAAAAAGTGGTTAAAAAATAAGCTGGTGTTATTCAAAAAATCAGACGTCTGATGAATTGTTTTTTAAAACGATCGTTTGTTCTTTTAAGTTTCGGGTTCTTATAAGTTCATATCTAAAATCGTTTTATTGCTTTAATTAGAAAGAGTAGGAGGGGATATGTGTGAGATTTTTTCAAAACTGCCAATAGAGGATTATTCTTCTCAAACACGGTCAGTCCGTTTATCTGGTCATGCCACTAGCATTCGCCTTGAAGGGGCCTATTGGAAAATTTTAGAAGAATTAGCCAGAAAGCAAGACATGAGTTTAGGGAGATTTTTATCTCTTATGTATGATGAGGTTCTTGAACTTACAAATGATGAAGTCACAATCTCAACTAATTTTACTTCACTCTTAAGATGCGCCTGTTTGACTTACGTCTCTAAAATGAAAGATGATAAAATCATCTCATCACCTCACCTAAGGGTGAAACAGTGTGTGAATTCCTAATGTTTCTTAAGAACAGCTCTGTTCAATTGATTATTAGATCAATCATTTCTCTTTTTAAATTGGTGAATAAAAGGGTGTAGTATCAGGGTACTGCCAATTGATTATGATTCTGCTGTTTTAATTCTAATTGTCTACTTTAGTAGGTAAGTGTTGCGTAAAAAATTATTTTAATACGTTTCAGGGATGGGGGAACCATGCAGAAAAATTTTAAATATATAGGCCTAGGGGTTATGGCCTTGTTTCATTGGGGAGCCGTTTCAACAGTACAAGCTGCTGATTTAGGTGGCGATTGTTGTGCAGATTTAGAGGAGCGAGTTGCTGTTTTAGAGGCTACAACTGCTCGCAAGGGAAACAGAAAAGTTTCTCTTGTCGTGTCTGGTAGTGTGAATACTGCTATTTTCGCTTGGGATGATGGAATTGATAGTGACGTTTATGTCGGAGACGATAACAGTTACACAATTTCCAATGTTCTAAGATTCCATGGCTCGGCTAAAATCAACAGTGAATGGACAGCCGGTTATAAAATAGCAATCGATATTTTAGGTGATGGGTCAGGCGGATCTATTCTAGGGTTTAACCAAGCTGATGATGATAACTCTCTATTGCCAGGAATTAATCATACAGAGAGCTATCTTTATTTAGAAAATAAACGGTTAGGTAGATTAAGTTGGGGCTTCTTAAGTGGCGCTGCTGATAACTCTGCAGCTCTAGTTGACCCTTCAGGTAGTTATTGGGCAAGTTTAGCACCAATCTTTAGAGGGCAAGGTTTCTTCCTTAGAAATTCTAATGGTGCAACATATAATAATGGGTCTGCTAATGCGGCCAACACAGGTATCGCATCAACTTTAAATTCCGGTGTTAATTTGAACTGGGGGGATTTTGCTCAGTGTCAAACACTTGGTGGTATTGGTGTTGGAACAGACTGTAATGGCCTATCAACTAATGGTGTCTTATATGACTCTCCTGTGTTTGCTGGCTTCCAACTTTCTGTTGGTTGGGGTGAAGATGATTATTTCGATGTAGCTCTAAAATATAATAATACGATTAATGACTTTCTTGTAAGTGCAGCAGCTGCTTACACAGATAATAGTGACGAAGGTAACGACACTGAATATTATCAAGTTCAAGTCGGGTTCTTGCATCAACCAACAGGCATATTTGGTATCGGCTCTTATGGCAATGAAGTAAGAGACACTTTTGCAGGAATTGCAAGACCTGCAGGTATGGAAAAAAATGCTGAAGCTTATTGGTTTAAAGCCGGTATTAAACGTCAATGGAATTCACTTGGTAAAACAGCAATCTTTGCTGATTATGGTGAATACAAGGATCAATTTGGTGTCAATCTATTTAACGCAGGTATCACAGGTTCAACTTACTCAAGATATGGCGTTGGTGTAAATCAATGGATTGATGCAGCGAGCTTACAAATCTATGGCCGTTGGGTACGCTTCGAACTTGACGTCGATGGTACTGGCTCAGTTGTTGATGATCTTAATAACGCTGAAGATTTAGATCTCTTTGTATTAGGCGGAGTTATTTTCTTTTAACTCACTTAAATATAAAAATAAAAGAGGTGTTCAATCATCTCTTTTATTTTTGTCCTTCTTTGGTTTCAAAACGATGTTAATTCAGGATCTTTAAAAAAGTAAGATCAGCAAACATCTGGTAAGCCACTAAAATTCCTGAAAATTAAATATCTATAAGCTTTATGTCGTGGGGAGGATATCTATGAACAGATTGTCATCATTTGTTAATAAAAATAATCAGCATACAGACAAAAGTAATTTATTAGATCTCTTAGATAAATATTCTGGTGTAGGGTTATGGGATGCTGTCCTCCATGATGGAGATCCCATGCATGAAAAAAGTAAATGGACCTGGTCATCAGAGTTTAGAAGGTTATGTGGGTTTTCCACGCTAGATGATTTTCCAAATCTAGTTGAGGCTTGGTCTGATCGACTGCATCCAGAAGATGTCGAGCCAACATTTGAACTTTTTACGGATGCTCTTTCTGGGGAGAAAAAAGGATATGATGCCACCTATCGATTAAAAGTATTTGATGGTTCATATAGATGGTTTCGTGCAACAGGTGGCGTAATGCATGACGAGAATGGAATTCCTTTACGAGCCTGTGGTTCTCTCGTTGATATTCATGAGGCCAAAAAGGCTGAATTATTTCAGGTTAAAAGAGTGAATGTTTTAAATGAGTATATTGCCTCATTCGACGAAGAAATGAAGAATAGTCTAGAAACTTCAATTAAAGCTGCAACAAATATGAAAGAGGCTGCTGAACAACAAAATGAAATATCTAATCAAGCAAACGAGTATATCAAACGAGTGAT
>JAEPQF010000230.1 GCA_017640685.1 Hyphomicrobiales bacterium | reverse complement strand
TCTTTGCCATTGACGCAAACACCGGCGAAGTCACAGTAGCGAACGGACTTGACTTTGAGACAGCTGAAGACCACACAATCGAGGTTACAGCAACAAGCTCAGATGGCTCAACATCAACACAAAGCTTCACCATAGATGTAACTGACGACACATCAGAAGCCTCTGTCTCAAGCATCTCAGATACAGACGGAACAGCAAACGCAGTAGACGAGAACAGCGCTGTTGGCACATCCGTTGGCATCACAGCCTTTGCAACTGATGCAGACAGCTCTGACAATGTAACTTATAGCCTCTCAGACGACGCAGGCGGCCTCTTCGCCATCGACCCGAACACTGGCGAAGTCACCGTCGCAGGCTCAATCGACTATGAGACAGACACAAACCACTCAATCGAAGTCACTGCCACATCAGACGACGGCTCAACTTCAACACAAACATTCACAATCAATGTAAACGACCAGGACGAGTTTGATGTCTCTGCCATCACAGACACAGATGCCTCAACAAACTCTGTTGCCGAGAACGTATCTGTTGGCACATCTGTCGGCA
>JAEPQF010000022.1:3755-35901 GCA_017640685.1 Hyphomicrobiales bacterium | reverse complement strand
CCCGGCGCTTTAACATAGACTGGCGAAGCTTATCTTCTTTGTTATGAAGTTTTGTGAGTTTCGATTCAAGGTCCGTTAAATTGGTCTCACTTTTTTGAATACGCTTGGCATAATCAATCAATAGCTTATTTAAGCGTGCGCGCTCTCTGTCCAATTGCTTAACTTGCTTGTTTACACCCTTCTTTTTAGATTGAATGGCTTCTAATTTGCGTTTTTCTTCAGCCAGACGTTTCCTCATCTGTTCAGCTGTTTCTTTTTGAGGAACAACATTGTCATCATCGCTTTGCGCGTATGAGGGGGAGATAAAACCAAGTGGGGGAGAAAAAGACTTAGAAAGGGTAAGTAAACCACAAACCAAAAGGCCAGCAAAAAACCATTTAAACATATTTATTTTGATCAGAATAAAGTTAGGTTTGATCATGTTAAATAATAGATGCCCAGTTGAAATGTTGGATCAAAGAGAAAATAAGCCAGTGAAATTCAGCCAAAATGAAATTCGGCCTATAAGCAAATCATAGTTTAAAGTAACTAGCATAGAAATAAGCTTAAATCACGGCATTAAACGGCAAACAAGTGGGGATAAGCAGTTTCAGAGGCCGCGAAACCCAAGTAACATTCAAAACCTAATGTGCAACTTGCATTGCGCCGGTTTCTTCATTGCGGATGCAAGTGGGCATCTGAAGCTAAAAAAAGCCAATCTGAAGGCGCATTAATAGCGCCGGTTGCTCGTGGGCAACCTGAAGGCGCATTAAAAAGAATAGCCGTGAGAGAAAACAAAACCCCTATCACTCCCTGTGATAGGGATGGCCAGACCAAATTGTAAGGGAGCGGTATAGCTGTTCGATTAAAAAAACGCGGGCCAACCCATGCGGCAAAGTGAGTTTAGAAAGGGAAAGTTTAAGTGAGGCTTCTTCCAAAAGTTCAGCCCCATGTCCATCAGGCCCGCCAATGGCAAAACTTAATGAGCCATGCCCATCTTCTTTTCGCTTTTGTATAAGCTCTGCAAATTCGCTGGTTGAAAAGCTCTTCCCTTTTTCATCAAGAGCAATGAGATAGGCATCTTTAGGAAGTGAAGAAATCAAACGTTTCGCTTCATCTGATTTTCTTGCCTGAGTTTCCTGTGACTTAGCTTCAACCAGCTCTGTCAATTGAAGAGACTTAATGCCCAAAGAGGGACCAGATTTATTAATCCGCTCAATGTAACGAGATTGCAGTTTTAATTCAGCGTCTTGTTTTAATCGGCCAATCGCTAAAATATCAAATTGCATCATGGCTTTATCAATCAAAAGGCACGTTTAATACGTAAGCTAAATTGCTTGTTAGTCTTTTGAAGGTTCATCTTCAAAATCAAGAGCTGAATTATCTTCAGGGCGCGCGGCAAGCCACATTTTTTCAATATTGTAAAATTCTCTCACTTCAGGTCTGAAAATATGAACAATAATACTACCCGCATCGACAAGAACCCAATCGTTTGTGTCCGTTCCCTCAACACGAGGACGACCAAACCCAGCTTCTCTAATTTGTTTTGCTAATTTGTCAGCAATAGACGAAACATGACGGTGCGAGCGCCCTGAAGCCACAATCATATAATCTCCAAGAGAAGATTTCCCTTCAAGATCAATCGTGACAATATCTTCAGCTTTCCCATCTTCAAGACTGTTAATGGTCATAGTTAATTGATCAGTTGCTTTGTCTTTTGAAGCGGGTAAGGGTGACGCAGTTTTGTTCATCACGACTGCATCCTCTGTGCTTGTCTGCATGCTATTCCATATGTCCTTTTAGGCATTAAAATGGTAGGTGAAATTAAGTTTAGAGATTGGACAATATCTTCCAAATTGAGGGCAAAAAGAAGGTGTTTAAGCCTCAAAAAGAGATCACAAATGTGTATTTTGTCGGTTAGTACCTCAAAAAGTAGATGTTTGACGTGCAAGTTTGCAAAAATCCCCGAAAATTGTCCAGCCAGTGATAAAAACTCTATAATTTAAACAAGAATGAGAAAATTAAAATCTGCATCGAGGGTTTAAACTCTCATTTTTATCTCTATCTCAACCAACTTAACCTGATTCTATATGGTTTTTTTGTCGGTTTAGAACGTTAAGATATAAGCCATAATACGCTAGAGTGTGATTTGCGGCAAGTTTTTCGGTAAAATGCTTAACAAATGCCTCTAAAAGCTGTTTTTCCTGAGCTCAGTAGAGGAAAGATGAGAGAGCGGCATTGTGATAAATTGCCATGCTGGAGGGGCGAGATGAGCCAAACGTATAGAGTGGCCATTCGTAACCCGCGCTTTCTGGAAAGTTTGCGCAGCAGGGCTAGACAACGCTTTTAATCTATATCCAGGCCGATCAAAAACGGCGATGGGTAAGGTATGAAAAATTGTCCGCCATTTTTGCCATTTATGAAAAGAAGCAAGGTTGTCAGCTCCCATCAACCAAACAAAATCAACGTTCCTAAACCTCATTTTTAAAAATCGAAGCGTATCAGCCGTATAATTTGTAGGAAGGGCCGCCTCAAAACCTGTCACATCAATCTTAGGGTGAGCGCTCACAGCTTCACAAGTCTTAAGACGCTCCTTTAAACTCACCAACCCGTCATGAGATTTAATCGGGTTGCCAGGGGTGACCAGCCACCAGATACGATCAAGCTCAAGCGTTTTTAATGCCATCAGACTAAGGTTGCGGTGGCCCTCATGCGGAGGGTTAAAAGACCCTCCCAAAATGCCAATTCGTTGACCGCTTGCCGTTTGCGGCGGACGAACAGTGAGGCTACCAAAATTAGTGCTAGGGCTAGGCATTTTTAACGGAACCTTTAAAACTATGCCGGTCTAATCTGGCCAGAGCCTCTTACAATATATTTAAAGCTGGTGAGTTGATCGACACCAACAGGGCCGCGCGCATGCATCTTGCCAGTTGCAATGCCAATTTCAGCACCCATGCCAAATTCACCGCCATCAGCAAATTGGGTCGAGGCATTATGCATCACAATTGCACTATCAACCTTATTGAAAAAAGCATCAATCACAAAAGGGTTTTCCGCGATAATAGATTCAGTATGATTAGAGCTATGTTTTGCAATATGATCAATGGCATCTTCAACACCATCAACAAGCCGTGCTGAAATAATGCTATCAAGATATTCCGTGTCCCAGTCTTCTTCCGTCACAGCTTCAATGCGTTCATCAAAAGCTTGTAAATGCTCATCAGCTTTTATGCGCGCACCAGCTTCCAAAAGTGCGAGGAGGAGAGACTTTGTTTGCTCTTCAGGAAAAGCCTTGTCGATCAGCAATGTTTCAGCCGCTCCACAAACACCAGTTCTGCGAAGTTTGGCATTCAAAACAATTTCCTCTGCCATTTCGGCTTTAGCTGATTGATCAACATAAATATGGCAAATGCCTTCCAAGTGACTAAAGACAGGCACACGGGCTTCCGTTTGCACACGGCCAACAAGGCTTTTACCACCGCGAGGCACAATCACGTCAACCGTTCCATTGAGCCCCTTGAGCATTTCACCAACCGCCTGACGGTCGGTTGTTGGTACCAATTGAATGGCAGCTTCTGGCAAGTCAGCTGCCACTAATCCTGCCTTTAATGCATCTTCAATCGCGTGAGATGAATGAAAGCTATCTGACCCACCACGAAGGATGGCAGCATTGCCAGCTTTAAGGCAAAGCCCCCCGGCATCAGCTGTCACATTCGGGCGGCTTTCATAGATAATACCAATCACGCCAAGTGGCACCTGCACACGAGAGATCTCTAACCCATTTGGGCGCTCCCAAGTGGCTAGGGTTTTCCCAACAGGGTCATCTAACAGAGCAATTTCCCGAAGGCCATTTGCCATGGCTTTTATCCGATCAGGGTTAAGCTCCAAGCGGTCAATAAAGGCCTCATCTTTACCGGCCTCTTTAGACGCCTGAACGTCTTTTTGGTTGGCGGTTAAAATCAGATCTAAATTGGCTTCGATTTTCTCAGCCATGATGTTAAGCGCTTTATTTTTTTGTGATGCCGGCGCAGAAGCAAGGTGACGTGCGGCTTCTTTTGCACGCGCGCCCAAACCATTCATAATGGTTTCAATTTCAGATGTGTTTACTGAATTATTTAACGCCATATCCATGTCTCTAAACCTTCAAATAAAGCTTTACCTGTTTCACTTTGAACTTTTAATCTGTCTTAACAACAGGGTTGCTCATGTCTATAAGCACCATATTATCTCTATGAACCAACTCAGTGCGTCCAGAATGCCCCAGAATAGAAGTTATCTCAGAGCTCTTTTTGCCGATAATCTTAACCGTATCAACCTGGTCATATGAGCTTACCCCTTGCGCAATGATAGCGCCAGCCTCATTCTTAATCGCAATAATATCACCGCGATGGAAATCACCCGTTGAATGGGTCACCCCAGCGGGAAGCAAACTCTTTCCATCATATAATGCTTGTTCGGCCCCCTTATCAATGCGTATCTCTCCTTTTATATCAAGAGACCCTGCAATCCAATTCTTCCGAGCCGTTTTAGGATCAGCAGATGAAAGAAACCATGTTGATTTTGCATTATTAAGCAAAGCTGTAATCGGGTTCGCCCCTTGCCCAGAAGCAATCACCATATGACATGCGGCTGCAACGGCAATCTTAGCAGCTAAGATCTTCGTCACCATACCACCAGATGAAAAACTACTTCCAGTCCCCCCAGCCATAGCCTCAATTTCAGGAGTAATTTTCTTTACTTCAGGAATATGTTGCGCATCTGAGCTTGAATGAGGCGGTGCTGTATAAAGCCCATCTATGTCTGAGAGGATGACAAGAACATCAGCTTCAACCATAGAAGCCACTCTAGCTGAAAGCCGGTCATTATCTCCAAAGCGAATTTCATTCGTTGCAACGGTGTCATTTTCATTCACCACAGGAATAGCACCAAATTCGATAAGTGTATTCATCGTATCGCGGGCATTTAAGTAACGGCGGCGATCTTCTGTGTCACCAATGGTCAATAAAATTTGCGCAGCTTTTAACTGATGGTTCTGGAACAATGCTTTAAACGTAGCCCCAAGAGAAATTTGACCAATCGCGGCCGAAGCTTGCGCTTGATTAAGCGTGAGCGTCTCATTCGCCAAACCAAGTTCATTGCGGCCAAGCGCTTTAGAACCAGAGGCAACAAGAACAACCTCTTTACCTTCGCTCTTTAAGCGGGCAATATCTTCAATAAGAGAATAAATCCACTCTTGGCGTAGCCGACCACTTTCTTCATCAACCAGAAGGGCAGAGCCAATTTTGATAACGATACGTTTCGCATTATCCCACTCTTGTCTCATGAAATTTAATTCTTAAAAGCACGTATTGTGCTTCTCCTTCTGGTTCTTGAAAAACGCATGAAAATCTATTTATCATGATCTTTATACAGGCTGCTAATTATAAAGGTCGCCAACTTGTCTTTTCTTTTTTCGCCTCTTTGGCGGCAGCACGGTTACTGCGAACAGTGCTCCCAAGTCTTAAAAGAGTGCGCTCTAAATTATAACCAGAAACAGCTGAAAGTGCGATAACTTCTTTGCCCAATTGTTCGCTCAATTCACCGGCGCGCTCTTCAGCGATTTCTTCAGTTATCGCATCGCATTTTGAAATAGCAATCAGCTCTTCTTTATCACGAAGTTCTCCACCATAAGCATCAAGTTCACCGCGAATGATTTTATAATCTTTCAATAGGTCTTCACTATTCGCATCAATCAAATGAAGGAGAATTTCACAGCGCTCCACATGCCCTAAAAACCTGTCACCAATACCAGCACCTTCATGCGCCCCTTCAATAAGGCCAGGAATATCAGCAAGAACAAAATCTAAATCACCCGCTTTCACCACACCAAGGTTCGGATGAAGTGTTGTAAAAGGGTAATCCGCGATCTTTGGTTTCGCAGCAGAAACACTTGAGAGAAATGTAGACTTCCCAGCATTTGGCAAACCAACAAGTCCTGCGTCGGCAATCAGTTTGAGGCGCAGCCATAATGTGCGTTCAGTGCCAGGCTCACCAGGGTTTGCTTTACGCGGCGCCTGGTTGGTTGATGATTTAAAACGCGCATTGCCAAAGCCACCATTGCCACCTTCAGCCAAGAGCACTCTGTCTCCAACATTTGTAAGATCAGCTAGAACGGTTTGGTTATCTTCATCTAAAATTTGTGTACCCGGTGGCACAAGAAGAGTTTTATCATCTCCATTCGCACCCGTGCAATCACTGCCCATACCATGCTGGCCATTACTGGCTTTGTAATGTTGCTGAAATCTAAAATCGATAAGGGTGTTGAGATTGTCGACACAAAGCGCCCAAACATCACCGCCTCTGCCACCATCACCCCCATTGGGCCCGCCAAATTCAATATATTTCTCACGGCGAAAAGAAATACATCCATTCCCGCCGTTGCCAGATTTGACATAGACTTTAGATTGATCAAGAAATTTCATAATAAGGTATCATATCTTTGCGCAGCCTTGATGAGCTACAAGTTTTTAAATTCAATAGCATGTCATGGGGAATAAGAAAACCTGACAGGCAGTAAGCCCTTCTTTCTGAGCTATTTTTAAACCAGGGTCAATTTATTTAGCTATTAACTCGTTAACCGCTCAAATTCTGCACGCTGCAAAACATAGCGTTGGGCAGGTGAGGGGCTTCCTCTGGCAATAGACGGGCATGTGATAATATCTGTCGGTTGAAACCCTAGACGGGTGAGAACTTTTTTAGAGCGTTCATTATCTGTAAAATGACAAGCGCTAAAAAATCGAAATGGCTCTGTCGCAAACCCATGCGCTAAAATTTGCCATGCGGCCCTAGTGGCCAAACCTTGCCCCCAAAAGGGTTTACCAAGCCAGTAGCCAAGCTCTCCATGAGAAACAGAAGACCGGCTATAGCCGATACAACCGGCAAAATAACCATCAGCTTCAATCGCCCACACATCTTCGCGCCGATCACGTTCAATTTCTTCGATCCAAACTTTAGCGTGATGGGGGTGATAAGGGTGGCTAATGCGAGACACCATAGACGCAATATCCCAATCGTTGGCCAATTCAACGATTCCGGGCACATCAAATAGGCTAATAGGCCTGAGCCGGAGGCTATCTTCTCGTGCTTGGTGCATCATTCGTTAAACTTCAATCCGTCTTTAGAACTTTCCCTTTTACGCACTTATGATGAGAAACAAATGAAAAGCTCTAAATCTTAGCAATAGCTGTGTTGAACAAAAGACAAAATTAAGTCAGTAAAAATCTCATATAACTTAAGAACCGCCTTAACAGGACCAACACGCCCTATAAAAAAGGGAGACTAATCTTAGCCTCCCTTGGATATTCTATAAATTTAGACGTCTACATGATTCGCGAAAAGTGATTTATTTGCCTTCATCAACAGAAACAAACACTTTTCCGTTACGACGTGTGCGGAAAGAGACATTTCCATCACGCATAGCAAAGATTGTATGATCTTTACCCATACCAACACCTTCACCTGGGTGCCATTTCGTACCACGTTGACGAATAATGATATTCCCAACGATAACTTGTTCACCACCAAATTTCTTCACGCCAAGACGGCGACCGACGGAATCGCGACCATTATTGGATGAACCGCCTGCTTTTTTATGAGCCATGAGATTTTCCTCTCAAAAGTGTGGGGCTTATATTTTAAATGCCCAGCTAAACTAAAATCACTGTAAATAGTTGAATGTAACTACTTGTTAAAACTGCTTATTTCTTAATGTCAGAAATGCGCACAACAGTTTGATGTTGGCGGTGTCCTTTTTTCCGACGATAATTGTGGCGACGTTTCTTTTTGAAAACGATGATTTTCGCAGCTCTGCTTTGCTCTAGCACTTCAGCAGTTACCTTAGCACCTTCAACAAGCGGTGCGCCAATCACAGTATCGCCATCATCACCAACAATTAAAACTTCAGTAAATTCGATTTTATCACCGGCTTCACCTTCAAGTTTCTCAATTTTGAGAATATCATTCGGTTCAACACGATATTGTTTGCCACCGGTTTTAATTACCGCATACATATAATATAGTCCTTTATCTGTTTCGCGTCCTGCGGCGTCACTTGAATGAAAGCCTAAAAAGGCAAGATAAAAAGTGAACTTTTTGCTCGAATAGCTCAAAAGTGATGGTTATCACCTTTAAATAGGCCTCGGACAGCGCTTTTGGTTGCGGCATAAAAATATGCCACGAAAGCGCCGAATATAGGCAAATTCGAGCTATTGTCAATAGTTTCTTATGCTGATTACGGTTTTGCAGTCAATATTTAGATGGCTATAAAGTCTGATTAATAGACGTCTTACAAATTGCTTTTTTAATTTCAAATGATAATTTGATCGAAAAACTAATTCTTCATGGATTTTAGCCCGAATTAGCATCAAACAGGCCTCTTTATAGTGAAATTACTTTCTTTAAAGCTTGGCGTTAAGGAGTTCTTGTGACCAGTTTCTTCATTTTTGCGGCACTTTTGCTATTTGGTGGGCTCACTGCAGGCGTTATGGCTGGCCTTTTTGGCGTAGGTGGCGGGGCCATTTTAGTGCCTGTCCTCTATGAAGTCTTCGGGTTAGCGGGCGTTGATGAAGCGATTAGAACTCATATGGCCGTTGCCACGTCTTTGGCAGTCATTTTGCCAACCGGCATTCGTTCGGCCATGGGGCACCAAGATAAGGGGAGCATTGATTGGAGTTTTGTAAAACTCATCGCCCCCTTTATCGTCATTGGAGTTGTGCTTGGAACGTTGATTGCCAAAGAAATTGATGGAGACCAGTTACGTCTTATCTATGCGGTGATGGTGTTGGTTGTCGCATCTTTTCTGCTCTGGTCACGGCAAAACCCAAATACACGTTTTGCGTGGCCTCCAAATTGGGTAACCCAAGCTTATGGCATTTTCACCGGCTGCCTCTCAACTTTAATGGGTATCGGTGGTGGCACTTTTTCTTCAAGTTACATGACAAGCTTTGGTCGCTCTATTCACCAAGCCGTTGGTACAGCAGCAGCGCTTGGCCCTGTTATAGCACTACCAGCAATCATCGGTTTTATCTGGGCGGGCTTTGGCAATGAACTTTTGCCTCAAGGCTCAATAGGTTTCATTTCTCTCATCGGCGCCGTCTTAATTTTACCAGCAAGCTTAATTGCTGCACCATGGGGCGTGAAACTTGCGCACAAATTAAGCCGCTCTCATCTTGAGTTGATGTTCGCTTTGTTCTTGCTAACAGTTGGGTTGCGGTTTTTAATATCTGTGTTTGGCTAAAGTTGTTAAGTAAAAAGTCATTAAGTAATATGAATATTGCGATGAGGGAAAATAATGAAAACATTAGAATTCTGGTATGAATTTGCAAGTCCATACTCATATATATCGATGATGAGAATTGAAGACTTAGCAGCAGCTGCAAATGTAGAAGTTCATTATCAGCCCTTTCTTTTAGGGCCTTTGTTCAAAGAGTTTGGCTGGGAAACGTCACCCTTCAAAATCTATGCTGAAAAAGGCGAAAATTTCTTTCGAGACATAGAGCGAGAAGCTGAGTATTACGGCTTGCCGCAGATGAAAATTTTAGAAGAGTTTCCCCATCCTGGTCTAGCGGCTGCAAGGGTAGCACTCGTCGGTATGAAAGAAGGGTGGGGCGTTGAGTTTTCAAAAGCGATTTATAAGCGGCAGTTTCAAGATGGCTTAGTGACAAAAAACAAAGAGAATGTTTTGGGTGTTTTAAGCGCTCTTAATATTGAAAATGCTGAAGGCATAATTGAAAGAGCAAATGGTGATGAAAATAAATCTCATCTTCGAGAGATAACAGAAAGAGCAAAAGCGAAAAAAATCTACGGCGCTCCCTCATTCATCGTCGGCGATGAACTCTTCTGGGGCAATGACCGCCTCGAGCGTGCAATATCTTATTGTAAATAGCGCGGTTGCTAGTGGGCAACCTAAAGCGCTAGTAAAAAGGCGGTTGCTAGTGGGCAACTTGAAGGCGCACTAAAAACGCCGGTTGCTAGTGGGCAACTGAAGATTATGCGGATGCTATGTGGGCATCTGAAGCAAAGAAAAGTGGGCATCTGAAGCCGCACTAAAAACGGCGGATGCATAGTGGGCATCTGAAGCCGCGTTAAAAAGATTAAAAAATGAACTGGTCAAATGCAGCATTAAAACTAACCATCGGGATAGGTTCACTGGGAGCCACAGCGATTGTCAGTGACCCGCTCGCTGAGCAAGTGGGGCTTTATGCGATGATTGCAATCATCCTGGTACCCTTCTCCTTGCTAGTCTTTTTCAAAATAGGGGAACTTGCAGATTGGATCATCAAGCTCGCCCATATTATCGCATGCTTTTGGTATAGCGCCCTGGTTGGTTTCTCGATATTTCTCATTCAAGACAGAGGCTTTCAATCATCCGATATAATGATTGGTGCATTCATGGCAATCGGCTTCGCCCCAATCATAATGGTCATATGGAATATGTATAAAGGCAAGTATGACGGGGCGTATTAAGATTGACAAGAAAAGATTCTGCTTCTGACCCTGAAGAGACATTTCTAGTTTTAGAATTTCGCAAAGTAATATTTATATAAATGTCCAAAATATATAATTAATGTAACGTTAATTGTTTACTACATATGAATTTGTTTTACTAATTGTAATAAGTAAATATCACCTAGGGACATCATTGTATTGAAAAAATAATTTTATTCATTTTTGTTGTTTTCATTTTGTATTGCTTTACCTGTTGCACTAGCAGGGTTTGGGCAGGTATGGGCAAAAAAACTACCATTATCAGAACTTGAGAGGATTGTTCTATTCAATCAGCTTTTTCCTCTCTATGTTGGAGTAATAATTTTTACAGCAACCCGTATTTATTTTTCCCCCAAATATTGGAAATATTTATTAATGGTACCCCTCTTTGGTGGAATAGGTGCTGTTCTAATTTTACCCCTATTTGTTGGAGTTATGTTTGGAATAGGTGAAGGAAATGCTCCGGAGATAATAAAAAAATTTTTCTTTTATCTTGGTTTAGTAATTGTCTTCCTGCCTTTGACAATTACTGAATTTGCAGTCTCTGTGCAAACTGACCGACCAAGGGTGTATTCACTGGTCCATATTGTTTCTCTGCTTATTACAATATTGTCTGTTAAATACATTGGAAATTGGGGTGTTCGAAATCAAATTGAATACGCTTTTAGTCCAGTGTTATACGGGCTTCTCATACTTCCTTATGGAGCTTACATTACAAGGTATTATCTGCCAAAGATAAGAGATTGTTTATTTATCATGGTTTTCTCCATTAGTATTTTATGGAGTTTTTTTGTGGGAATAGGGCTATCTAAAAATTATTCACTTAGTAATTCTATTAATTGGACGAATGATTATTTTTTACGTTTTATTCCAGCTTCAAAACAACAAAAACATAAATATTTTTCAACTTTGATTCCTAAAAATAATGAGGTCATTATTTTAGGTGATAAATATTTTCGTTTTCCTTTTGATACGATAAAATTCCATATGCGAATATTAAAAAAACATTATTCTAGTAAAGTGCAATCAATAAATTTCTATATAGAACCTAGAGATTATGAAGTTTTTTTTAATGTAGACCTCTCAAATAAACTAAAAAACCTTGCAAACAATAGTATTCGTGTATTCCTCAATGAAACAAATAAAAACAAGATCAGAAATAATGCAAACACTTGTAATGGCTTCTTCTTTTTGAAGCGTGCTACGAAATGCAATATCTATTCAGTATCCGCAGGTCTTGTTATAAATCTAGAATACCCTGCGCCCCTTTATCCTTATCGATTAGACATAGTAGAAGGCGTCAAAGAAAAGTTAAATACTTGGCAGGTTAAGGAATAAAATATCCTTAATTCCCCTCATGGCACGAAGCTGAAAACTCAAATTTCTCCATCCGAAGAAGGAGCTCAGCCCTTTTCGGGCTGAGGGACATGACGCCAGGGGCGTCCGGCGCTTAGCACCACCCCTCGGAATGCTCGCCGCTTCAGTGGTGCGGTTGCATAGTGGGCAACTGAAGCACAAATAAAAAAGGATAGCCGTGAGATAAAAACACATCAAATCTTCTGATTATATTCACCAATCTCACTATACGTACCAAGATGATCATCAAGCTCTTTAAAAATGGCGCGCATATTAGCGTCGCTTGTTGGGCTTTCCACTACGACAACAAGCTCCGGTTTATTAGACGAGGCTCTAACCAATCCCCAAGTGCCATCTTCTAGAACAATACGAATGCCATTGACTGTAATGAGTTCGCGAATATGTTGCCCAGCAAGCTGAGCGCCATCTTCTGAAAGTTTGGTGAAGTGCGCAACGATGCGATCAACCACACCATATTTTTCCTCATCGGCACAATGAGGTGACATCGTAGGAGACTGATAGGTAAGCGGCAGATCATTGCGAAGGTCGCTAAGTGATTTTTCTGGGCTTCTATCCAGCATGTCTAATACGGCGAGGGCTGCCACTAGCCCATCATCATAGCCACGACCAAGCGGTTTGTTGAAAAAGAAGTGACCAGATTTTTCAAAACCAACCAACGCATTATTCTCATGAGAATAGCGCTTAATATAAGAGTGTCCCGTTTTCCAAAAATGGGTTGTTGCTCTATTTGCTTGCAGCACAGGGTCAGTTAAAAAGAGGCCAGTTGATTTCACATCAGCCACAAAAAGCGCGTTCTCATTAATGGCTGAAATATCCCTGGCGAGCATAACACCAACTTTATCAGCAAAAATAGCGTTGCCTTCATTGTCAATCACTCCACAGCGATCCCCATCTCCATCAAAAGCAAGCCCAAGATCAGCGCCATTTTCTTTCACAGCGTCTTGAATGGTATTAAGCATTTTAAGGTCTTCAGGGTTTGGGTTATGGTTAGGAAAACTATGATCAAGGTCAGTATTAAGAGGAATAATATCAAGGCCTAGTTTTTCTAAAACCTGCGGGGCAAAAGCACCAGCTGTACCATTACCACAAGCAACAACAGCTTTTAATTTGCGCTTAATGGGTTCTCTCTTGGTAAGGTCATCCATATAGCGCTTTTCAAAACCTGCATGGTAATGATAAGAACCGCCACCCGGCATTGGCGCATCACCTTCATAGACGATTTCTTTAAGGCGGCTCATTTCATCAGGGCCAAAAGTCAACGGGCGATCAAGCCCCATTTTAATGCCAGTCCAGCCATTGTCATTGTGGCTGGCCGTTACCATAGCAACGCCTTCAACATCCAAATCAAACTGAGCAAAATAAGCCATTGGCGAGAGTGCCAAACCAATATCATGCACTTCCATGCCGCCCGCAAGCAGCCCGTTAATCAACCCTTGTTTGATGCTTGAAGAATACCAACGATAGTCATGCCCAACTACAATGCGCTGGGGAACACCCCGCTCTTTAAAAAGGGCGGCCATGGCAACGCCAATTGCTGTGATGCCGAGTAAGTTAATCTCTTTGCCAAAAACCCAACGTGCATCATACTCACGAAATCCGGTTGGTTTGATAAATGGCACACGCTCAAATTCAGCGCTATTCTCTTGCGCTTCAACAATTGGTTTTGGAAACATAGATGAACTTCTTTGTTGGCTGTTTTAGATAAGTGAAAGATAACTATCAAAAAAAAGACTATTGAACCAGTATTAGTTTTTTACCTCTAAACTCAAAACGTGACAGTTTTGATAAAAAGTTCATGCCCAATAAATTGACATCAAGTTTGCCTGGTTCAACAACAATGGCTTTGATGTTTTTAACGGTGATTTCACCAATTGTAATTTCATCTAGGTCCACATGAGCAACACGCGAGACACCATTAGCAGTGCGAGCAGCTTTATTAAAATCACTATCATGCACTGTGATACCAAGGTTCTCAGCTGTTTCATAGGAAAGAGCGACGATAGTTGCACCAGTATCGACCATCAGCAGGGTGTCTTCATTATTGATTTTTGCGTGGGTTAGAAAATGGCCTTCACGGTTCGCATGGATAGCAATTATATTCTCCCATGCATTTTTCTTTACTTCAGGTGAGCGAACATGATGCTTCATATCCATTGAGCTCGTGACTTTTTGAAACTCTTTTATCTTAGCAGTGAGCTGGTCAAAATAAAAAACAAGCAAAAAGCCAATGATGCCTGCAAGGAGCCATAGTAAAGCCTCGCGAATTACACCTGAACGTCGTTTCATCATAGCCTCAAAAATCTCTTTTACGAAAAACTTAAAATTAAAACCATAAGTCTAACTTCTTAATATTAAGAAATCTTTCGTAAATTCATAAGAACGCAACCGTCTTAAAAAACTCATTCCTAATAGGCTTTGGTTCAAATCTCCTTCACGAGCCACCAAAGCTTCAACATTATAAATTTTAATAGGGCCAATAAAGAGTGAATCAATTTTGTATCTAGCCGTCATTGTTTGCCCATTAGCGGTATTAACAGGAATAACAAAATTTAAGGCCGCCATATTAATACCAAGAGCACGTGCATCTCGGGCAGATAGGACAACTTGCGAAGCACCAGTATCTACTAACATAGATATTTGCCGGTTATTTGTAGTTGTGCGAACAACAAATTGCCCATCATCCCGCACTCTTAACCGGACAGTTGCTTTCTCTGAATCATGAGGAGAAAGAGTAAAATTCACCCCGGCGGGAAGTAATTGTTGAATAACTTTGTCGCTACCTTCAAGAAGAGGCGTGCGGAAAGTGTATAAAATAACCAATATAAGGACAATACCAGCCCAAGTAAGAACATCTTTAAAAGCTTGACCAAGCTTGCCTGAATAATCGCGTAAAACGGAACTCCCAAGCCAAATCAAAAGGGCACAACTGGCAACGAGGCCTGCAAAGCTGGAACTATCAAGGCCGCCAATGCTGCCCTGATCATGATACAAAACAAGTATCAAACCAGATATAACGAGTAATCCAAGGGCAATCCAAGCGCTCACCATAACCTCCAAAGTTTCAAAACGTTTTAAAGTTTGTTTGTCATAATCAAACTTACTCTTCACCAAAAAGATGGATCTTTAAAGACAAAAATAGTTCAGGTGCTCAAGAAATAAAAATTCATCTATTAGGCCATGCAAAGATCTCCACATTTGATGTTCGGAAAAGTGTCATAATTCAATAAAATCTAGATATGAAATTTCTAAGCTAATTTAAGATAATGATCTAAAAAATAAACAAGTAGTCGCAATGAAACGCGTCACTTCTTAGTTGGGGCCGCCGTTTTCAGTTTTAGAAGGGGGGCATCTTGCTCTTTATCGTCCCGTTCAGCATAATATTCTCTCTTAATTTGGCGGGTTTTAATAATATTTTGAATTTGTGCTGTTAGGTCTTCAAATTCTTTACTGTTAGGGTCTAGTGGTTGCGGTTCCTCATCCCAATTTTCACTAAACGGATTAGCAATAGGAGCCATTCCTGCAATCACGCGTTTTTTCGGAATTTCAAAGCGAACAGTCGTGCCGTGACGAAGTTCACTTGTTAGTGAAAATTTCCCATCATGAATAGAAATAAGTTTTTGGCAAATTGCCAAACCAAGGCCTGTGCCACCTTCAGCTGTTTCATGAGCAAGAGATCCCTGACCAAAAGGTTTTAGAACTTTTTCAATCTCATCTTTAGGAATACCAGGCCCGGTATCTTCAACAGAGAGGAATTGCCCACCTTCCTCTATTTTACCAATCTTCATAGTGATTTTGCCATTTTGTGGCGTAAACTTCACAGCATTTGATAATAGGTTCAGACAAACTTGGCGAATGGCGCGTTCATCAACCCAAAGAGGGCTGAGAGTTTGCTCTTCAATCAGCTCAATCTCGATACCTTTATTGCGCGCACGCATAGAAATCAAATGTTGGCAATCATCAGCAATTTCAATGAGCTTGACTGATTGTTCATGCAATTCATAGCGCTCAGCCTCAATACGAGAGAGGTCCAAAATCTCATTGATGAGGTTTAATAGATGGTCGCCACTTGTATGAATATCTTCAGCATATTCTTTGTATGTCGGGTTTGAGTGAGGTCCAAAAACTTCAGATTTCATCACTTCAGAAAAGCCCAAAATAGCATTAAGTGGGGTGCGCAGTTCATGGCTCATCGTGGCCAAAAATCTTGATTTAGCAAGATTAGCTTCTTCAGCTCGTTTACGAGCATCATCAGAAAAAGCCTTGGCTTCTTCAAGCTTGCCGATCAAAACATCCTTTTCAGCACGGTATTCTAGCATGGCATGAACAGTAGAATTCAACCCAGACATAAGAAAGATCAAGTAGGCATGAATGCCAATCGCCATAGCTGCCATTGCCCAATAAAAGGGTGTTTGAAGCAATAAGAAATGCGTAACCAAAGCCAAAGTCATGGGCACTGTTCCGCTAATGACGAGCGGCATCACTGTAGAGGCAAACATCATCCGAATTGAAATCACAGCGATGAATGAGGCAAAAATGAAGATATGTGCGGATTGATCAGTTGTTTGACTTGCAATCACAGCAATGCCAGCCCAAGCCAAGCCATAAAAAATCTCGGCAATCGTAAGGCGTCTTCGCCAAAGGGCCACATTTAAATCTTTGCGAGGAAGTGATGTGAACCTGCGGCAAAGTATGAGTATGATCCCCTTAGTGATGAAAATCATACCAAGCCAACTAACAATGTGTGAAATCGGGGCCCAAATCGTCGTGCTCAGTGCTAAAATAACGGCAAATAAAGGAATGGATAGTGAAGCTGTGAGTTCATTACGAGCAAACATAAGCAAAAGCTCATATTCAAACCGCTCAGCTCCGTGTTTTTGCCCCAAACGGTCGCGCGCCTCTTTAACAGACGAAACCAGCCGTGTATTCGTGGCCTGAGATGTAATGTGATGGCTAGGTTTCATTTGAGACACAGTCATAACTCTTATAGTTAAAAGAACTCACAATTCAAAAATTATAAGAAGTGGTTAAAATAATGATATAATTTAGCGCTGCAATTCCTAATTTCCCGTTTAATTTTCAAAATTCTTTATTAAATTCAAGAGGCTTTCATGAAGTTTGATTTCTCAAAACTATTCGTTATTGGTGCAATTTTTCTATTTGCAGTTATGTTATGGCTCGAGGATTTGTCTTTTAAAGATGAAATAAGTGGAGCTCCACGAATTGTTGATGGGGATAGTCTTGAACTAAAAGGTGAAAAAGTACGTCTAAAAGGTATTGATGCCCCAGAATTACAGCAAAAATGCGAAAAAAATGGTCAATTTTGGTCTTGTGGAAGAGCAGCAACCACAGCACTTAGAAAAATGATAGATAAAGGGCAAGTTGATTGTAGAGGAACAGAATTTGATCGCCATGAACGACTTTTAGCCACTTGTTTTGCCAAAGGGATAAATTTGAACGAAAAAATGGTGCTTCAAGGTTGGGCCGTATCGTACGGAAGTTCCTATAAACAGCAAGAAAAACAAGCCAAAAAACAAAGGGTAGGCATTTGGCAGGGGAAATTTGAATGGCCAAGTGACTGGCGCCGTCAAAATCCGCGATATTAATTTTGTCTTTCTAACATCACTACCCTAGATGATGAGAAACATTCAGCCTTTGGAAATAATTTCCAACAATAAAGAGTTTTAGGTGGTAAGAAGAGCATTTATTTTCTTTTATAACATGAATTTTATCTGTTATTTTCTAATTTAGTTATCTTTTTGAAAGAAAATCATTATAGTTTCTAGGATAATCGGCATCATAACTTCAGTGAAGTATAGGAAAAAAGCAATGCTAGATAAGTTGGACGTAAAGATTTTAAAAATTTTACAAAAAGACTGCACAGTTCCGGTCGCTGAAATCGGTAAGGAAGTTGGGCTTTCCACAACACCCTGTTGGCGCCGTATCCAGAAAATGGAAGAATTAGGGGTCATCCGCTCGAGAGTAGCAATTTTAGATACAACAAAAGTAAATGTACCCGTCACAGTGTTTGTTTTCGTAACCACAAACAAACATAGTGAAACCTGGCTTGCGGAATTTCATAAAGCCATTGAGAGTTTTCCTGAAGTTGTCGAATTCTATCGTATGAGTGGGCAAGTCGATTATCTGTTACGGGTCGTTGTGCCAGATATTGCAAGTTACGATGCATTTTATAAGCGGTTAATTTCTGAAATTGACATTGCCGATGTTTCTTCATCTTTTGCGATGGAGCAAATCAAATTTACCACGGAATTACCATTAGCCTATGCAAGGCAGTCAGAAAAAGAATTAGAACCATCTTCTTAGTTCATTCCTCTTTTTTGTTCATTGAGGGCTGCAAAAAATGCCTGACTTGCCTTGCTTCTAAGGTTAAAAGAATTGTACATTTTTTAAGTGAGTTACGGCCTAGTCTTCCAAACGAGTAATCAGGCTAGTAATATCATTACGGCCGCGCCCCTTTTCAGACAATTCACCCAAATAGCTCTCAACCAATGTTGCGATTGGAAGAGGGCTGTTGGTTGCTTTGGCTTCGGCAATGCAAATATTAAGATCTTTACGCATCCAATCAACGGCAAAACCAAAATCAAAAAAGCGGTCTGCCATATGCTGCCCGCTATTTTCCATTTGCCAGGATTGAGCCGCCCCCTTTGAAATAACAGAAAGAACATCAGGAATATTCAAATTATTGGATTGCGCAAAATTAATCGCCTCAGATAATCCTTGCACAACACCAGCAATGGCAATTTGGTTCACCATTTTTGTTTGTTGCCCCGCACCAGATGGCCCCATATGTTTAACGGCTTTTGAGTAAGTGGAAATCAGAGGTTCAGCCCGCTGAAAAGCATTTGCATCCCCGCCAACCATAATACTCAATTGGCCATTTTCAGCCCCCTTTTGCCCACCTGTAACCGGTGCATCTAAAAAATGCAGTCCCATTTCAGAAGCTTTAGCTGAAACTTCTCGCGCTACATTGGCTGACGTGGTCGAATGATCAACAAATACAGCCCCCTTAGGCATCGAGTGAAATGCGCCAGTCTCACCAAAAGTAACCTGACGCAAATCATCATCATTGCCAACACAAGAGAAAACAAATTCAGCCTCTTGCCCAGCTTCAGTTGGGCTCGGGGCTGTTGAGCCACCATATTCATTTTGCCACCCCTCAGCTTTTGAAGCTGTTCTATTGTATACAGTAAGATCCAGGCCAGGAAATTTACTCAAATATCCTGCCATCGGGTGCCCCATAACCCCCAAGCCAAGCCAAGTTGCTTTTGTCATTTTCATCCTCTTTTTTTTGAAGTTGGTGCAGTACGATGTATGATTGAATGCACCGATGAGTTTGTAATCTTTATTTTTCTTCGACTTTTGATGAAAGTTTAATTTAAATTAGGCAAAGCCTCAATCGCAATTTTTGCGTAGAAAATCAAACCTCTTTCATTTGCATAAGTCACGTTTAATCATTGACAATTCCCTGATTCCCCGACTACCTCTTAAACTTAAAGCCTTTTATAGTTGCTTTGAGAGTTTTAAGGAGATTGCGCGTAAGTCATTCATCAGTAACGGCGCTAAAAGTAAAAGTTTAAGTTATTGATTTAATAGTGAATTACAATTGGAGCGTGCCTCTCATATGGCTCATATCGTTATCATAGGCAATGGCATTGCAAGCTTAACTGCAGCTCTGCAACTCAAAAAGCTTGTCTCTGATGAGGATTGGATAACGGTTGTATCAACAGAGCAGTATGGTGTTCTCAAATCAGCACTTCCTTATGTGAGTATGGGGCTTAGACCATTAAAAGATGTTCGCGTTGATTTAAAAAAACTATTTGAAAAATTTAAAATCAAATATCTCTTCACGAACGTCTCTGCCATTCACCCAAACCGGCAAGTTATAATCCTTGAAAATGGTCAAAGACTTCCCTTTGACAATCTCATCATTGCTGATGGCATGGTGCCGGCATGGGATCATATCCCAGGATTAAATCGCTCTCACAACATGGTACATTCCACCATGAATGCAGACGAAACCATGCGCGCAGAGTTAGGCTTTAAAGACTTTTTACATTCACCAGGCCCCATGACAATTGCCTGTGCGCCCGGTTCTATGGATTATCAAAGCGCTTATCAATATGCCTTAAATGTTGACCATGTACTAAGGCGTTACCGATTGAGAGACAAAGTCCCAATTCGTTTTATCACACCTGAACCCTTCCTTGGTCATCTAGGAATAGGGGGCATAGGCCACTCAAATTCTCTTTTTGAAAAAGAATTCAGATCAAGGCAAATCGAATATTATTGTAATGCAGCCATTGAGCGCATTGATAAAACAACTGTTGAAATTATTTATTTCGATAGAGAAGGGGCCGAAGCGGGGCGAAAAAAATTCCACTCAAGATATGGGCTCATTTGGCCAGCAATGAGAGCGGCCGATTACATTACAAAAGTGAGCGGTTTAACTGATAAAACAGGGCTTATACAAACCAATAAATTTTTGCAATCAAGCCTATATAGAAACATTTTTGCAATTGGTGAAGTTGTCGCACAAAGTAGCTTAAGGCAAGCAGCGCTAGAGCCCACACCAATGGAAACAGGCCAACCTTGTTCTGACTTTTTAAGAGAAAGCATGACAAGCACTGTGGCCGGAAACATGGCTGAACTCTTGCATCAAAGATACCCATGTTACGAGCCAACAGGCAATGGGTTTTTCATGATCAATTTCGGTGAAAGAGGGGCGGCATTTTTAGCTGTCCCACAAAACCCACCTCGCAACATCGATCGTATTATAGAAGGACGCTTTGTTCACATCGTTCAACGAACTATGGAGCGCTATCACATGTCGAGATTGCGTGCAGGCGTAACAGAGCCCATTTTCGAGCGCCTCATCTTTAAGCTTATGAAGATACCTAGAATTAAGCAAAAAGCAGCTTAGATAGGCTCATGCATAAAAAAACGTGCCCTTAAATTTAAGGACACGCTTATTTATTAAACATTTGAAAATGCTGAACTTACAGACCGCGCACTAAATTGCCGATCGCAAGGAGTACGTAAGCTGAAACAGCAAGCCAAAAATCTTGAGCTGCAATCACTGAAGGAATGTCAACAAGCCCCTGATGGCCGGCAATGGCAGCAACAGCTAAGATAAGTGAAATCAAAAAGATAAAGATGGTTGGTGGATTTAGTCGCATAGTGCGTCCCTCTCATAGATATTTTCCTAAGGGTAATAGCTACCCTGGTCCCAATTGCCATAACATTGTTTCTAATCAGTTTTATTATTTTCCAAGAAACGTTAATGGTTGTTAACGATTACCATAATGCCTAGAGCAATAACACTCTAAAGCCCACTCACTTCGCCTAATGGGCTAAGTTTAAGTAGGAAAACTGCTTAATTTTTGGATTTTTGCACCATTTTTAGGCAAAAAAACCTCATTTTTTGTGCGTTTTGTGGTTTTATGTGGCCATTAATAATTCGTGGATAACTAGGCCGTTACTCTTCTGATAGCGCGCGTCTTTGCCCCTAACTTTGAGTGTAAATAAGTGCTGTCTACACGCGTTAATCTAGTCAGAAGAAAAATATATATTTACCCCAGAGCACTTTATAATAGGAAAAAAGAGGGCCAAGGCCACCAGAGATAGGGGCAGCCAGAGTTAAATGAATGCAATCTAATAAAATCCAATAGATTAAGTAATCTATTGAGTAGGAAAACTTCATTTTTTAATAGATCCATCATCTATTAAAAAACACATGCCGATGAAAACGAATAAGAAAGGGGGGCGTTAAAAAATGAATGAAACAATAACCGATGCCACTCTTGCTAGTAATCTCAGTTCACTGGAACAAATCTTTCTCTTTATATCCGTGATTTTAATTCTGTTAGCAGGAGCTTGGGTGACATCAGTGTTAACAGGCTCAAACGCAGTGGGTGCAAGCAAAGGAAAACGCACAAACTCACGGTCAATGACAAAAAAGCGCAACAAAAGACAGATCAATCGTCAATTAACTCTTCATAGAATTCAAGGTGATGAATTTGGGTTTTTAGCTGAGCGGTTGTTAGATAGTTTGCGCAAAGAATTTGCCACGAACCTTTGGACAAAATGGACCCAGAGTAACAAGGGGTTACCATTCCAAATTAGAACCGGTCTAGCAGAAGATGATAGCTTAAATAAAGAAAAGTCCAGTCGCAAAAATTTCAATGTAAAAGTTTCACTAAACGGAACCGTAAAAAATAAGAAGTTAGATTTACATTTCTACCCTCATGGCCCATTGCATATCATTGATCCTGACGTTGAAAATAATGAAATAAGAATACCACTTGTACAAGAAGGGGAGTTCATTGAAGGGAAAGAACCTTTTAAGTTTGTCTATGAATGTTCAGATTTTCCTCTTTTTGAATTGAAAGGCCTTTCAGTTGAACCTTTAAATCGAAGAAAACAATTAAACGATGAAATCTTGTTGCGCGCATCAATAGCTGGGGTGATGAGCAGAGGATGCGGTTGTGCCAATCAAATCGTCTCAATAAACAAACTAGAGCGCTGGGCAAAACAATTAGATAAGCATTTAATAACTGAAAAGGCTCTAAGCACGAATTCTAATGTTGAATTGGTTGTCATAACCGCTTGGTGTTATCTGATAGCTGGGTTAGGTCGGCAAAATATTGAATTTTTAAGACGTTCACTTGAGTTATATCAGCTATTAACTGAAGACCATTGGCAAGGCCGGGAAAAAGCTGAGATGGCCGGCGCTCAGGCTAACGAAGCTTTTGCCGCCTATGCTTTAATGCAATTAATCCCATCTGATTTATCTTATGCCGTTCAAATAAAACAGGCGGTTCAAAAAGCCATCCGCAATTTCAGGCGAGATAATTATCCTCACAGTTGGGGAAAGCTCATGTGCAAACTCGCCTTTGCAGTATCGAACAATATGTCTAATCATATGAGTTTGGGCCAACAAGGGAAATCGATCATTGAGCAAGATGAGATTACGGAAAAGGGGCATACTCACCAATCTATTGAACTAGCTCTTGATGAAGCCATAGAACTGTGGCGGCAAAACAAACAAGAAGACGCCATGTGCGAAGCCTATTTCGCCAAAGGAAAATTAGCCCTAAACGACGCCAAACGAAATATGGGCGTGCAGGGTTTGGAGCGAGCAGAAAATGGGTTTCTAGCCAGTTTAGCTTTATCCCAACCTGAAAGTGAAGTTCACAAAAATAACTTCATGAAGATAAGAAAGTCTGACATCAGGCTTGAACTAGGCAAGCTCTATCTAAGTTGGGGAACAAGGTTTGGTGAGGCAGAGCTTATCGAAAAAGCCATTCATCATTTTGAAAGCTTGCTTGAAGATAAATTATACAGCTCAAAACAATCAATCAAAGAAACCAAATTAGCACTTGCAGAATGCTATTTAAATTATGGCGGCATCAGCAATGATGGCAAACACCATCAACAAGCCATTTATAGATTTAACGATATCTTGGATATGGGAGTATCTGGCCAAACAAGAGACAAGATTGAGCGAGGTATTGCCGTTGCAAAAGCAAGGTTGGCTCTGATTGATCGAAAGAAAGAGCAAGTGATAACGGCAATTTCATGTATCTGTTCGGTCATTGGGCAAAACGGAAAATTATGGCCAACAAAAGATGTTCTCTTAAGGTTGCGCGCCAGATTAAGAGAGTTGTTGTTCGTGCTCGAAGGGGATGACATAGCTCTTGATCGCGCCATTAAAGACAGGCGCGAATTGGTAAAGCTTGCAGAGATTGGCGTGCAAGATGTTCGCTGGGCTGTTGAAATAAGTGATCTCGTCACACTCCTTTCTAAGCGGCAATATAAAAATAATGGCAATCAGGAAGATTTTAATGAAGCCCATTATTTGCTTGAAACTGCAATATCCATTCTTGAAAAAAGAACCGAGGATGATGAGGATCAGTTTGACATCCCTCACATTAAAGGAATGCTCTATCTAAATCTGGCCAAGCTGCTGGCTTCATTTGCGCGCGTTCATTTTGACGAACAAGCTTTAAAGGAAGCTGCCCACTATTATCAAAAATTCATCGGCTTAACTCCTAGAACAACCAACCCAACCAAAAGAGCAGAAGTCCTAAGTCAAATTGGCTTAATCATGATGGATTTAAGCGAACAATATGGTGCTCACGAAGGGTTAAAACAGGCCATCTCAGCCTTTGCAGAAGCTCATGATATATACCTTGAAACGGGGTTGATTGACTTGTCCAATAGAATGCGCCGTTTCCTTGAAAATGCACAAGCCGCACACCTAGTCTATGAAATCCCTGAAGAAGAGACGGAATAACTAAAGAACGATCCCTCAATTTGCTTCTTATTACGCGTTTGCGAGATTCTTCCTTGCATCCAGTGAAAGGGAGGATTAGTGTCTCCTCTGGATTTAATGCGCTCTATTAAGCGCAAAAATCCAACTCAAAACTTACGATCACACTACTTATTTGAAAGGCTGTATCTATGGGTATCTTAGCGGATAGTCTCGCACGTGTTAAACCATCACCAACAATCGCCGTTTCAACCAAGGCAGCTGAGCTAAAAGCTGCAGGGCAAAACGTTATCGGCCTTGGTGCCGGAGAGCCAGATTTTGATACGCCAGATAATATAAAACAAGCCGCCATTGAAGCGATTAACGCAGGCAAAACCAAATACACAGCCCCAGATGGCATCCCGGAATTAAAACAAGCGATTGTCGACAAGTTCGAGCGGGAAAATGGCATCAGCTACCAGACATCAGAAATCTCTGTTGCCTGCGGCGGTAAGCACATCATTTATAACGCCATCATGGCCACCATTAACCCAGGCGATGAAGTCCTCATTCCAGCACCATATTGGGTGAGCTATCCAGACATCACACTTCTAGCAGGTGGCACACCAGTGGCGATTGAAGCAGGCGCAGATGCCGGTTTTAAACTCTCACCAGAGCAACTCGAAGCCGCGATTACAGACAAAACAAAATGGTTGATTTTCAACTCACCATCAAACCCAACAGGCGCCGCTTACACAGCTGAAGAAATCAAGGGGCTCACAGATGTGCTCTTAAAGCACCCTCATGTTTGGATTTTGGCTGACGATATTTATGAGCACTTAACTTACGGTGACTTTGAATTCAAATCACTCGTCGCAGTTGAGCCAAAATTAAAAGACCGCACATTAACAATGAACGGTGTTGCCAAAGCTTACGCGATGACAGGCTGGCGCATTGGTTATGCAGGTGGTCCTGTTGAACTAATTAATGCAATGAGAAAAGTACAATCTCAGTCAACATCGAACCCATGTTCAATCAGCCAATGGGCCTCTGTTGAAGCCTTAAACGGCACACAAGACTTCATGGTAGAGAGAAGAGACGCCTTTGCAAAACGCCGTGATCTGGTCGTGAACTTGCTAAACCAAGCTGAAGGCATTTACTGCCCCGTACCAGAAGGCGCGTTTTACGTCTATCCATCAATCGAAGGATGCATCGGCAAAACCACAAAAGACGGCTCTGTGATCAAAACCGACGAAGACTTCGTAACAGCGCTCTTGTCTCAAGAAGGCGTGGCCGCTGTACACGGTGAAGCCTTTGGTTTATCACCATATTTCAGAGCGTCATATGCAACTTCAACCGAAGCCCTAGAAGAAGCCTGTACCCGCATAATCCGCTTCTGCGCAAGTTTGTCGTAAAATATAGGCGTATAAAAACCAGCTCGGTTTATTAAAATCGAGTTGGTATTTAACACTTGTTATGGCCTGGATTCTATGAATGACCTAGATAAGAAATCCTATTTTGTATGTTTAAAAACAAGGTGGGATGTTTAGACTGTTGACGAAGAGCTTTTTAGTAAACAGCATATGTAAGTATAGGGGGGATCCAATGACAGATGTATTTATCTCATACAAAAGTGAGAGACGCAGAGCTGCAGAACACCTGGCAAATATTCTCGAAATTTATGGATATGATGTTTGGTATGACTATCGATTGGTAAAAGGAAATAATTTTAATAAGGAAATTGATCAGAAACTGCGGGCTGCAAAAGTGGTTATAGTTTTGTGGTGTGAAATGTCAGTTGAAAGTGATTGGGTTGATAGAGAGGCAAGTTTGGCTGTAGAATTGAATAAGTTTCTACCCGTAAAAATTGAGAATTGCAGCATAAAAGTTGCCTATCATAATAAGGAATATCTAGATTTAACAGACTGGGATGGTAATCCAAGGACACACGCTTTAGATAGTTTATTTGATGAGATTGAACGTTTTACAGATAAATCGCCAGAACCAAATTATAAAGAACTAAAAAATTACGGACAATTGTGGTTACAGTTTTTGAAGCCCTCATTAAAAGATCTAGCTCTTAGCGAGGCAGTCACTCTAACTGATTTACAAAAAACAGATCGAACAATCCCCTATAATACGGAAAATTACCCATCAAATGACCCTGTTAATTTAAATGACTTTCTATTTGATCAATTAACCGGACTTCCCAAAAGGGCATTGTTTACTGATAGGCTCTACGTTGCAACAAATAGGGCTAAGTTTGAAAATGAAGCGGTTTCACCCGTGGTGTTTTCAATAGAAATAGACAATTTCGAGAAACTAAATCTCAATTTAGATAAAGATATAATCGATAATATTATATTAATAATTACTCGCAGATTTATAAGGCTTTTAGGTTCTCAAGATACGTTAGCAAGGTTTTGCGACGGAAAAATTGCTGTATTATTAATAAAAGAAAATAGACCGCAGGAAATTGCTTTGTTAGCAGAAAGTTTGAGACGATCTGTTAGCGTCCCTATGAATATTGCAGGTCAAGAAATGAAATTGACTGTTTCAATAGGAGTGTCAGTGTATGATAGAGGTCATAAAACTCCTAATCAATTAATTAAACAGTCTGAGATAGCTATGACCATCGCTGCAAAATTAGGTAATAGAATTGAGGCATTTAGACCAAGTATGCTCGATTGATGTGACTGAAGAAATGTAAGATTGATAAACATCTCTTTCAAAGTCAAACTAAGGTGTTAACTCCTTTGTAAATTTTCTCATTCTAAATTTTTTTCCTAACGAAGAAGAAGCATTGCCGACTTTAGAAAATGGGAATGGCGTCAGGCGGATACTTCGTGGGCATCTGTAAAAGCCCTAAACGATACACAAGACTTCATGGTTAAGAGAAGAGACGCCTTTGCAAAACGCTGTGACATGTTCGTAAATTTTGGATGTACAAAAACTCGGCCTCCTTCTATTTTTAAAGGCGGTCGAGTTTGATATTCAACGATATTTTCTAGTGAAAATTCACCCAAATAAAAACCCACGCTGATGATGTTTTACCCCCTGAGTGATGTCAGCCTATGCCCCCTTGGGGAAGCTTTGATAATTAAAAATCCAACCAATTTCTCACTATTGCCGAACTAATACCGCTTCCATCATATCATTCTGCCAGGCTTTAAGAGGTGGTGTACCTTTCAGCCCAAGCTTCTCATAATTCACAACATAGACACCGTCACTCGTCATGCGCACAGCATCCTTGAAGGCGGCCTGTTTGAGAAGGTCTTGTGCCATCACTCCAACGTAGAACACATCATCCCAAATATATCTGTACGAATAAAGCTGCAGTCCGTTTTCTAGGGTGGCAATCGGGCGAATGTCACGCTTCAATCGACGATCGGACAAAATCTGCTGCAACCCCTTTTGAAGTTGCTTAACATTCACACATTTGCCGCCAATTTTTTGCGTCCCAGACGGGCAAACACATTGACCAGCCCCGTTACGAATGCGCCCATGTGTACAAGCTCTTTGTTGCACGACCGGCTTTTTCTTCGGCTTCTGCCCACCGATACTGAGCTGGCCGGGAGCCGGAGCTTTGCTTCGTTTGCATGTTTTCCGTTCCACAAACACCCCTTGCACCGACAACTAGGTGGCGCATTGCCAATCCCCCCAGTTTTTTTCTTCGGCTTACTTTTCAGCTTAATTTTTACCTGAGGAACTATTTTAACTTTAGGGGCTTTTTTAACCTGAGGGGCTTTATAGCGGCTTACACACTTTCCTTTGACGAGTTTAAACCCTGGGCCACAACCATCATCATGAGGGTTGTTAACTTCATCATTGCGCACACATTTACCGTTTATGCGTTCATGAAAGGCAGGGCATTTGTTTTTCCAGACAATCTTACGGCAGCGCCCCTTTCTAAAAGACGTTCCCCTCGGGCAAACGCACTTGCCTTGGTGTTTGCTAGAAATATAAATGCGCCCCTTCGTACATTTACGAGCCTTCTTCACCACTGGTATGGCTTTTGGCTTAGCTTTCGCGCCAGGGCAACCTGCAGGCACCGCCCCGCACCGTCTCATCATACTGCAAATCGCCTTGCGACTGCCCTTCAGCTGAAAAGTTGCAGCAAATGGCGAGAGCGAAACATGCATAGTGCTAGAAGCCATCATGCGCTCAACCGCCTCTGAATTTACTGGAAACCCATGGGAAACCGAACCAATACCAAATTCTCCATTGGCTACGCCATGATCTGCAACAGCATGGGGTAATCCTTCGCCTTCAGAAAACCAAATGCCGATCCGAGGGGCACCATTGTCTTGGCGCTTTAAAGAAGACTCTATTCCTTGTTGCGCCCGTTCATAAAATTCTGGATAGCTTCCTGGTGAAAGTTGACGGATAACAGCACCAAGCCGATACCCCAATCCCCCTGACATATTATTGTCTTTGCAATAAGTCACGAGTTCCACACCGCGCGCCCGAACGCGCGCTGTATGAATAGAAAGCCCTTCACGAGAAACCATTCGTTTTCCAGTAAACCAAGACGATTTGGCTGCTCCCATGTCGAGCATTGATAAAGCAGGTCGCTTAACTTTTGATTGGGGAGTAACTGGCGGTTTTGATTTGGGTCTCTTAATCTTTTCTTGACCTGCCGGATTTCCTGCAAGACGTTTTACATAAGCCCTAGCAAGGTCAGCGCGAAACCCAGTCGAGTAGTTGTTTAAAAACGCTTCCCAGCCTTCAATGGTATTCAGTTCTTTGGCGCTCTCAAAAGCTTCTTTTTCAGTAATGCCGCTACGTGGTGTATCGTCAATTTTTGCCACGCTGCTATTTGCATAAGCCCGGCACGTATCAATAAATTGTTTGATTGCAGACCGCCCTTTACTCAGTTCAACATTACTCGCGTTATATCCTGGAACGAGATATGACAGTCTTTCTTTTCCGGTTAAGGCCTCCCATAAGGCATCATCATGTTTAAGATCAACAAGAACGCCTGTAATGCCTTCTTCGGCCAGTGTCCCGTAAACCTGCCCCTTTATTTCGTTTGAATAGCCCCCACCTGAAAAACGCAAACTGACAGCTGTTCCCTCTTTCAGTGAACCAATGTCAGCTCCAAATGTAATAGATGAAAATTGAGAAGACGTACTTGCTGCCCCATCACAGATTGCTGCGATTTGTGCATTATCTGTTTCGGGAACGCCATAGACCAATCGAGCTGTGGCTCGTCCTTTATTTGAGGGATCATTACTTTCATTGAACTGCCAAATAAACGCCTCTTGCGAAAGAGCTATTCTTCCTTGAACAGTAATTCCTGCTATCAATAAAAATATAAAAAACACGGACCGCAGCAAAGAAAAAAAAGGCATAACAAATTTTATCCCATAAAACTTTGTTTTTCATCAGTAAATCTATAGGAGAAACTCTAAAAGATTAAAATAGGAGACGCAAATTAAAATATTTTAATTGTCTAATCTTGTCGGCTGATTGGCGCACTAAGTAGAAAAACTAAAAATCCCCAAACAAAAACCGGCCTCTCTGGGGGAAGAGAGACCGGCTTTTAATGATCCAGCAAGTTGATCGGGGGATGAGGGGGTGTGATGAGATTGCTGAATCAAATTCCTTTTATTTATCTAACTTTCTGTATTTTACCTTTGTGATGAAGAGCGAATGGTCTCTCTCTCGCGAGGATAAAGCGAGTCCCAATATTTAGGATGCCGAGCAGATTGGCGCTTCACAAAACGATAAGGCACTTTGTTCCACACGGTCACTTCATCGCGTTTATTATCTAGCAAATAATCACCTTGTTTCGTGCGAACGGTAAGAATAGCGTGCCCTGCACCTTCTTCATCACGAACCACAGTGATAAGAAGGGAATTTTCAGGCCAACCATTTTCTGCCAATAAGCGGCGTTTCAGGAGAACATAATCTTCGCAATCGCCACGGCTTGAAGGGTAATCCCAATATTCAATCGTGCCATGATGCTCCTGGTCAGTAACCGGCTTGATCGCTTTATTCACAGCACGATTAATGGTCACAAGCTGACGCCAGCGACTTTTATTGAGTGAAATTTTATTAGAAATTTGACGATATCTTTCGCAATCACGTGGATAGCGTTGGCAAAAACGCACATGACCTATGGGTGGCTTGGAGTTGCCATAAACCCGCATGTGCGGTGATGCTAAATTCTGGCCATCAACCCACACCGCAAATTCAGCCCGCGCGATGGAAGTTTGGCTACTCATAAAAATTGCGAAAAACGCAAGACTATAAACTACTCGATACATTGTAGTCCCCTATACTCTGTTACTAATGGGGAGCATGACACAAAAACTTTTCTATGACGCAAATACGCACGCCATAAATTTAGTTACTTTTTAATCAGCTTCTACTCAAATTTACTTAAAATTTTAACTTAAACTCTGGTTCTTAAATAAGGCATAACAAAAAACAAAAAAAGACCGGTTGCTAGTGGGCAAGCTAAAGGTCAATTAAAAACCTTAGATACATCGTATCTAAGGTGATAACGTTCCAAATTCTGAAAGCAATAGGGCAGCCGAAGGCGCTGATGTGAACTCAATACCGATGCCTTCATCATGATAGCGAGCAACAGTTCCTTTAAGTTGTCCTAATGTAACTTGTGAGCCCATTGGTGGGCGGGCGGTTGTTAAAATTGAAGCACCGCTTAAAGAAAAGTTTTGCACCTGGCAGGTAATGTCTATTTCGCCAGGTAGAATAAGCGGAACTTCACGATTATTAGCAATAAAGCGGTGATGGCGGCGCATATCAGGCATTTCACCATCAATCTGATTGACAAGCCATGATATTTTAAGGGCAATCCGCTCGCGCTGGGTGTCAGACATATCAAACCCAACACCAAAACTTTCTGGCTCAGAGCGCATAACATGGCCCTTAGCGCGACCAATATGATCAAGATATAGAATAACTTTCTCACCGATTTTTGGATTGACCGATGAAGCAATCGCAGCACCACCAGCAGAAATATTCAGCACGCGGCAAGAATATTCTGATTTATCTTCCAACATGAAGCGGCCCATAAGGCGCATATTAAAGCGGCGAAAACGACGACGCTCAATACCATCTTTTTGGGTCTCATGTTGTTTAATGATTAAATAATCATTATTTCCAGTGCTTGTGTCTTTAATAAAGTCTTTAAGGACAGAATCAGAGACATTCCCAGTTTCAGTGGTGGATGACATGTAGTTATTCCAAAGCCAAATCTTACAGATAACAATTGGCTACCAGAATAATATTTTGTCAGTTAATGAATGAATAATTACTAGATAAAATTTGTAGAAAATTTTATCTATTCTGGTGAAAACGCACCATTATGGTGAAAAAAGGATTAATAAAGAACCCTTCAATTCACCTGTACGTTCAAATTTTATAAGAAAATTCTCACTAATCAGTCGGTTTTCCCACCTTCAAAAACACGAAGAGAGCAGTTTTTGCCCTCAACCAAGCGTTTGTGAGGAAGAAAAGGGAGTGCCGTGACGTTAGATGAGAAAATACCAGAGCGAGAATTTGAAGAAATTTGTTTAAGAGAGCTGCCTCTTAATAAACTAATATGAACTTCATTAATTTCATGAAACTCAAGATCCGTGAGACCAAGCCATGGAATATCACCAATAGGGCTAATTGAGCCAAGTATGCGATCAATTGTCGAGCCACCATGAATCATTGGTAGAAATAACATTTCAAAATCACCAATATGATCATTTGAAGATTTAGCCTGAAACACCACAGAGACGATTGTACCATCTGTGAGCAGTTGCTGCAGATAAGTTGATAAAATTGCTTGCTCGCTTGAAGGCCAGCAATCTAAAAAATCAAGACTTCTAAATTCTCGGCCAAAAATTTCACATAACCGACTACCGGCAAGGCGAAAATGTAATTTGTCTGTGGCTCTCTTCTCTAAAATAAAGGTAACAGGTAAAATATGCCCGATTGCTGACGGAATAATTTCCACACGTTTCGGCGCAATCCTATTGC
>JAEPQF010000022.1:0-3745 GCA_017640685.1 Hyphomicrobiales bacterium | reverse complement strand
AAAGATCTTGGTTTTCTTGTTGGTACATCTGAATATTTCATGCCCATTGTTATTGTATGAAACGAAACTGTATAAAATGAAGCGATAAACCCGCCTGATTTTAAATTTACAATGGAGGTAGCAGGCACCATGCCAAGAGGGCCAAATTCATGAAAAACAATGGAAAAACAGCTCTTGGCACGTGAATTAAGGTTATTAAATAGGATTAATTCAACATGAAAACTCAAGGCATTGAGATCTTTAGAGGAAAATTAATCAAATGATCGTGCCTTTTAATCAATTTTGAAAGCGCCCCTTGCGTCAACCTGTCGCATAATGCATCATAGAGACTTCATTGAAGAAAATTTGCCAGTCAAAAAGGTTCACATAAAGAAACATTTCACTACCAATAGAATTCGCAAAAGACTTCAATGAAATCGTAGACAGTTAATCTCTAATAAACAGAGTTAACCTCTATAAAAGAAGGAGCTATGAGAAATCTATGAATGTAAATACCATCTTGAACGTTAAGGGCGGTGATGTCGTTACCGTTTCAACCTCAACTCCAATCCTTGAAGTTACCAAAACCTTGGCCAAATTTGGCATTGGTTCAATTGTTGTCACTAAAGAAGACGGCACATTAGCTGGTATTGTGTCTGAAAGAGACGTTGTTCGTGCAATAGCTCACATGGGTGTCGATGTTACTAACGAGCCCGTCTCAGAAATCATGACAGAAAACATTGTTACCTGTGATCGCAATGATAGTGTGGATAAAATAATGGGGATTATGACCTCGAAACGCTTTCGTCATATGCCAGTGGTTGAAGAAGGCAAGCTAAAAGGTATTGTCTCTATTGGTGACGTTGTTCAACAAAGAATTGCCGAGGCTGAATTAGAGGCCAATGCTATGAGAAGCTATATCGCAACCGGCTGATCTGTAAGCCATTTGATCTTTGAGCCAGGTGATCTGTGCGTATAAGACAGAGGAACATGCATTGAGAATATATTTAGGCTGAGCACAAAACTTGGCCTAAATTCATGCGGCCAGAGAGCCTAAATGATGCTCAAGTTCGTCTCTTGCCCGCCACGTTGCCTCTTCTCCAAGCTGAATCATTTCTTCAGCGCGATGAAAATCAAATAAACCAATATTGTCCAGACGTGGCTTAATTGAAAAATCTGGCGGATCACCAGCAAGACGGGCACGCGCAATACGGTCTTGAGTAATGTTAAAAGCATCCAACATAACTTTTGAAATGCCAGGACTTTCACTTTTTTCACTAAAGAAACGTGAACGCCACTTACCTAAAGTGGTTTTGCGCTTTAACTGACTTTCATCTTCAGTTGGAATATATTCAATTTCATTAGCTTCATGGCTTGAAATCACCGTGCTTTTGCCTAGTGAGTCATTATTTAAATTAACAGCAATAACGATCTCAGCTCCAAAAGCGCGGCAAACGGAAACCGGAATAGGGTTCACAATAGCACCATCAAATAACCAACGATTGTTAATATTTACCGGTTTGAAAATACCAGGTAGAGCATAAGAAGCTCGCATCGCATCAACCAAATAGCCTTTATCCATCCAAACTTCATGACCGGAGCCAAGTTCAGTGGCAACAGAAACATATTGGCATTTCATTGCTTCAATCCGAACTTCTTTCAAATGAGCTTCAAGCGTCGCACAAATTCTCTTACCCGTAATCAAGCTTGAGCCGGCAAGATTAAGATCCATAAACCCGAGAACTTTGCGAGAAGTAAGGTTGGTTGCAAACTTTTCAAGTTGAGAGAGTTCTTCAGCGGCATAGCAACCACCAACGATAGATCCAATCGAGGTGCCAGCAACAACATCAGGCTTAACACCAATTTTATTAAGAGCTTTTAAAACACCGATATGAGCCCACCCGCGTGCCGCGCCTCCGCCAAGTGCAATGCCTATTTTTTTCTGTCTCATATCTCACTCTCTTTCATTAATTCATTTAATAAAGATAGCTTACGAAATGTGCGCTGCTTTATCCGTCACTCGCGTAGTAAAACTCCTATAAACAAGCTTAATCCCTGTTTCAAAATGAGGCTATGTGAAGCTAGCCTTATGGTTACTATACTAGAAGTCCATTAATGAATTATTGTTGAATAAGGCATTCATTGGCTAATAAAAGTAGTTCATAAAAAAGTGAAGCAAAAACAATAGCCGCGTGAAAAAGAAGATCTCACCATATGAAGAAGGAGTGACGCCTAGACAGATGCAAAGTGTGTAACGCAGTTCTCGAAAGGCGTCAGGACATGGCGGAGCGCCAGCGAAGCCCGGCGCTCAGTGCGGTTGTTAATGGGCAAACTAAAGCGCACTTAAAAATGCCGCACCTCGTAGGCCCAAGTGAGTTAGCAGTGCAGTTGCTTTAGTGGGCAACCTGAAGCACCACTAAAAGAGCATGGCCGTGAGAGAAAACTAACTTCCGTAAACGTCTCTCGGATTGAAAAGCGGTTTCATATCGTTAAAAGATAAAGAAATTTCGCTACTCTGTGTAGATTGATCATCATTAAGGGATAGCTTGCGATAAAAACAGCTCTGACGCCCTGTATGACAAGCTGCTTTCACGCCTTCCATTTCTACCATGAAACAAATGGAATCTTGGTCACAATCAATCAGCACATCTACAATTTTTAACCGGTTGCCACTTGTCTCACCCTTTTGCCAATAGGCTTGGCGAGAGCGAGACCAAAAATTAGCATATCCAGTTTTAAGTGTAGTCTTCAATGCATCAAGATTTACAAAAGCCTGCATTAACAATGTGCCTGATGAAGCTTCAATAACGATAGCCGGAATGAGGCCATCATCATCAAATTTCGGTAAGAAGTCTAACGTTTCATCAAGGTGTTGAGTAGTTTCACTTGCCATTATTAATCATTCCCAAAAAGCGATTTCTTAAATCACTATCATCTTGAAAAACACCCGTGAAACGAGTGGTTATGGTTGCAACATTCGGTTTGTTCACACCGCGCATAGACATGCACTGATGCTCAGCTTCAATAAAAACAGCAGTGCCGCGTGGGGTTAACCCAGTATCAATCACATTAGCAATTTGTGCTGTCATAGTTTCTTGTGTTTGCAAACGCTTGGCAAAGGTCTCAACAATGCGCGCAAGTTTAGAAATTCCAACAACCTTGTCAGAGGGAATATAAGCAACGTGAACTTGCCCAATAATAGGCACCATATGATGCTCACAATGAGAACTCATATCAATTCCGCGTAGCATCACCATATCATCATAGCCATCAACATCTTCAAAGGTGCGCGATAAAATCTCTAAAGCATCTTCTTTATAGCCTTTAAAAAATTCATCATAAGCCTTCACCACACGTTTAGGGGTATCAACCAAGCCTTCACGTGTTGGGTCGTCACCAGTCCAGGCAATCAAAGTTCTAACTGCATCTTCAGCCTCTTCTCGTGTTGGGCGAGAAGTTAATGGCCCTTTGCTACCGTTTGTCGCTTTTTTTAAACTGTCTGATGAATTTTGAGAGGGAGTGTTAGTAATAGTTGTCATTTGTCACCTAATATTTAAGCTCAGTATGAAGGTACCCAAGATATGATAGGGTGATATAAGATCATGTCGGCATATCATTTATTGTAGAATACTCAGTTTTGAGCCCTTAATCGTTTCTGTTAGAGAAAGCAAATGTAAAATCAGCTTTCATTTCAGCTGTACGAAAAGAGGCAGAAGGTCATATCTTGTAAGTTCTTTCACTCACTTTTAAGTTTTTACATCATCAA
>JAEPQF010000229.1 GCA_017640685.1 Hyphomicrobiales bacterium | reverse complement strand
CGGGCGGCGGCCTTCCCAGCGGCCAGCGGCTAGCGGCGCAAAAGCCTAAACCTGGCTTCCAGGTGCCCTATGCTGACCGGATCCGGCACGAGACCGGGCTGCCGACCATGGCTGTCGGGGCGATCACGGAGCCGACGCACGCCAATGCGATCGTGGCCGAAGGGCGGGCCGACCTTGTCGCCATGGCGCGCGAATTCCTGCGCGACCCCAACTGGCCCTACCGCGCCGCGCGTGAGCTTGGTCTGGAAGACCCAGCTTCCGTTCTACCGCAGCTCTACGCCTTCTATTTGAGGATCTCGAGCTAGGTTCGGGTGAGAACGCGGAGTCCCATATGCAAAGGCAGGTAGCTCGAAAAAGCAAAAAAGCTATTTGACGAGCTAACAAAAAATGGCGGACAGAGAGGGATTCGAACCCTCGAGACGGTTACCCGCCTACACACTTTCCAGGCGTGCGCCTTCGACCACTCGGCCATCTGTCCTAACGCTCGCCGCAAAGGCGCACGTGTACTATCAAATCTGGCGTATGCGCGATGCGCGCAACGCGGTGCGCC
>JAEPQF010000228.1 GCA_017640685.1 Hyphomicrobiales bacterium | reverse complement strand
ACAATTTTCAGCCGTCGCCCCACCAACGGCAAAATTGCATGTTTGCCGATCAAATGCTTGTAGCGCTCGTCGTCGGGGTGAACCGCAACACCGGTATCTCCCAGCATGGTCTCTGGCCGTGTGGTCGCCACCGTAATGGTCGATGCCTCATCGCCCTCGATCGGATATTTGAAGTGCCAGAGATGCCCTTGAGATTCTCGCTGCTCGACTTCCAAATCGGAGATTGCCGTTAAGAGTTGCGGATCCCAATTCACCAGGCGCTTGTCTTTATAGATCAAACCTTCTCGATGCAGCTCCACGAACACTTTGCGCACGGCGGCCGATAAACCGTCGTCCATCGTGAAGCGCTCTCGGCTCCAATCGCATGTGGCCCCAAGCCGGCGCAATTGCCGAATGATGGTTCCGCCGGATTCTTCCTTCCAACTCCAAACCCGCTCGACGAATGCTTCGCGTCCCATGTCGCGACGCCCCATATTGGAGCCTTCTTCCGCCAGCTGCCGCTCAACGACCATTTGCGTTGCAATACCGGCATGGTCGGTACCCGGTTGCCAGAGTAC
>JAEPQF010000227.1 GCA_017640685.1 Hyphomicrobiales bacterium | reverse complement strand
ACTAACAACATAAGCTTTTGAAGCATAATAAATTGAATTATAGGGCCCTGGTGTCAATCCACCAAGAGACGCCATATTCAACAATGTGCCAGACCCTCGGCTAATCATTTGCGGTAAATATTGGTGTGTAAGCGCTGTTAAAACCTTAATATTAACATCCAAAACCGTTTGAAGTTCGCTCCATTCTGCTTCAACAAAATCATCGCGCTCTCCAAGGCCCGCATTATTAACCAATATTTCAACATGATAGCCCCGCATCTCCAACAGACCATCAATCATGTGATGCAAGTTCAAATTCGCCAAATCCAATGCGAGAGATAAAACCTCACCAGGCCCCTTTTCTTGAAGCCGTGTGGCAACTGCCTGTAGGCGTGCTTCATCTTGCCCGATAATTAAAATATTATGCCCAGCTTCAGCCAATTCAAGCGCAATAGCAGCCCCAATACCACTAGAACCACCCGTGATTAAAGCAATCGGTTTTGTTTCAGTTTTTGGAAGATCAGATGATAAACGGCGCCTGCGCCAAAATTCCGTGAGCCCGCCTATCAAAGACGCACATTTTAAATCAATAGATTTAGTTTTCATTCTTATTATTATACCTAATTTCAGTGATGCCTGATCACGAAACATTCATGACAGTGAAGTGCCAAGACAAAAATTATGGGTTCCCTCCTCAAATTCAGGCAAATTTGAAACCCGCTATTTATGGGATTTTATAGTAAGATCCCTTATTCTTATAAAGAAGACGAATGTTTAGTTATTGTTCTAATTGAAATTTATAATTTGGTTAAAACCAAAACTTACATAAACTGTCGCATCACTTTAAATATTTATGCCCAATATATCATCAAACAAGGCTCAAAAATCTAGTCAAAAGGGGCAAACAGGTGTCTTAGATGAAACAATTTCAAAAATGATAAAC
>JAEPQF010000226.1 GCA_017640685.1 Hyphomicrobiales bacterium | reverse complement strand
TAGAATGTGTTGGTGATTTTGCAACCTTCGTTTCTCGAATTCGTGAAGATGCGACTGTAGAAAATGGCCTTTCACTTTGGGTTGTCTCTGACAATCTTCGTAAAGGTGCGGCGCTTAACACTGTGCAAATTGCCGAGTCGATGATTAATCGTAAGTTGATTTCAAAAGCGGCTTAATATCTCTCACGGCTATTCGATGAGCTAAAGCTCATCGGCCTGCGAGGGCGCGGCGCTAAGCGCCGGGCTTCGCTCTCGCTCCGCCATGTCCTACTGCCCTAAACGGGCAGTACTCCTTCTTCGTGCCAAGAGTTTCTTAGCTTTTAGCTGTTTGTTTTCTCTCACGGCTATTCCAAGCGCTGAAAACGCTTGGGCCTGCGAGGTGCGGCGCTAGGCGCCGAGCTTCACTGGCGTTTCGCCATGTCCTACTGCCCTAAACGGGCAGTACTCCTTTTTCGTACCAAGAGCTTCTTAGCTTTTAGCTGTTTGTTTTCTCTCACGGTTATTCGATGAACTGAAGCTTATTGGCCTACGAGATACGGCACTTTTTTTGCCACCAGCTTATCCGTACTCGCTTTTTAATGGCGCTTCCGATGCCCACTTAGCATCCGCGCTAACGCTTCGCCATGTCCTGACGCCCTAGTCCGGTTGCTAGTGGACAACTGAAGGACAAAAAAGGACAATGCTCCTTATTCGTACCGCAAGTCTTCAGTTTTTTTCTTTTACAAATTCTAATGAAAAAACGGGCCCCTTGGGGGAAAGGGCCCGTTTAGTTTTTGGAGATTTTGTTATTATAAATCTCGATGTTCTTCTAAATGTGTTTAGAAGAGTCTCTTTCGCTGGTTCTTCTAAAAGTGATTAGAAGAGACGTAGAACGTTTTGGTCAGCTTGTGACGCTAGAGATAGCGAAGTTGATGACAATTGCTGGCGTGTTTGAAGAGCCAGTAGGTTTGCACCTTCTTCGTTAGTATCAGCTAGAGTTAAGTTCGCTGCACCAGTTTCAAGCACGTTAATTAAGCTCTTTGTGAAGTCTTGACGTG
>JAEPQF010000225.1 GCA_017640685.1 Hyphomicrobiales bacterium | reverse complement strand
CCATTGATAATAAAAAATCAGAAGGTAATTCAGGTCAGAATGAATTGCATGATCCAGCTAATTCTGCCATAGCGAAAATTATTGAATGGTCAATCAAAAACCAATTATTAGTGATTATTGGTACCATTGCTCTCGCTGTCGCCGGGTGGATCTCCATCAATAAAACTCCCCTAGATGCAATTCCTGATCTAACGGATACACAAGTTATTGTAAGAACTGATTTTCAAGGACAATCACCGCAAATCATAGAAGATCTAGTTACATATCCTCTATCAACAACTTTACTAGGCTTGCCTAAAACAAAGGATGTTAGAGGTTTCTCTATGTTCGGTACCAGTTTTGTTTATGTTATCTTTGAAGATAATGTCGATCAGTATTGGGCTAGATCCCGAGTGGTTGAAGCACTTTCAACCATACGAAATCAGCTACCCAGTAGTGCCACTCCGCAAATAGGACCGGATGCTACTGGCGTGGGTTGGGTTTACCAATATAGTCTGGTTGATGAAACAGGAAAACGTGACCTTTCTCAATTACGTTCCTTACAAGACTGGTTTTTAAAGTTTGAACTATCAACTGTTGATGGGGTTTCGGAAGTTGCTTCAGTTGGCGGTTTTGTTAAAGAATATCAAGTTCTTATAGATCCTAATCGTCTCAGGGCATACGATGTTCCTATATCAAGAATTACTGAAGTGGTGCGCGCTTCAAGTCGAGAAGTTGGCGGGCGTGTACTTGAGCAAGCTGAGACAGAATTAATTATTAGGTCAAGAGGCTACATTAGCAAAATCGATGATTTAAAAAATGTCGTTGTCTTCTCATCCGGTGGTTCGCCTGTTTTATTAAAAGATGTTGCACGCATCGTAGAAGGACCTGAGCTGCGCCGGGGGGTTACGGAACTGAATGGTAATGGAGAAGTTGTTAGTGGCATTGTAATTATGCGCTCAGGTGAAAATGCTCTTAAAGTTATCAAAGCAGTAAAAGAGAAAATTAAAGATTTAGAAGCTGGCTTACCTGAAGGGGTTAAAATTGTTCCAGTTTATGATCGTGCTCCATTAATTGAAAATGCGGTGAAGTACCTCACTCATAAACTCATTGAGGAAGGAATAGTCGTTGCTATTGTTTGTTTGATCTTTCTACTTCATGCCAGATCAGCCTTTGTTGCCATTATTACATTGCCTTTAGGTATTGTCGGCAGTTTCATAATAATGTCTTGGCAAGGTTTAACGGCCAATATCATGTCTCTTGGAGGTATAGCTATTGCGATTGGTGCAATGGTCGATGCCTCTATAGTCATGGTTGAAAATGCGCATCGAAAACTATCAGAATTACCCGAAGATAGTACAGCTGCAAAAAAACGAGATGCCATTATTAGTGCTGCAAAAGAAGTTGGCCCCGGTCTTTTCTTTTCTCTCTTGATAATCACGGTTTCTTTTTTGCCTGTCTTTGCTCTAACGGGACAAAGCTATCGACTGTTTGCTCCGCTTGCTTTTACAAAAACATATGCAATGGCCATAGCATCAATTCTATCAGTAACACTAGTGCCTGTACT
>JAEPQF010000224.1 GCA_017640685.1 Hyphomicrobiales bacterium | reverse complement strand
ACACGGTGGATGCGCCAGAGAAATGAAAATTTATGAGACGCCCAATGCTGAAGGTAAATTGCAAAATCCAGCACGAATAATGACAGAATGATACTCAGCCAAAAGGGAAGTTCGAGAACTCGAAACAGGCCAAAACTTTGTGCTGTGCCAATCTCTGCCACAGCCATGGCAACTAATGGAACTGAACTTAAAGCCATCAAACGGATGAAAAAGCTATTCATGCCGCCAAAAGAGATATTTGTGACCCAGCGCTTCAACTTTCCGCCAGTCAACCCTCTTTTAGGGATGAGTAATTCTAGGATCGCCATCACTAAAAAAACGCCTGCGAATACGCCTAATCTGTAGACCGCTTCATTTTCCATCTCGTAATCCTGTTTATAATTGTTATGACTTACATTCAGATATTAGAATATTACTCATACACAGCATAAACTAACAATCAAATTCATGTGACTGATTGTTTTTAAGGGCAAAAATTTAGGTCAATATTCGCTCTACCTTACTCACCACCGACAAACCTTTTAAGCCTGCAATGATTTCTGTGAGATGTTTTAAATCCCAAACTTCTAGGTCGATTTGCATTTCAGTATAGTCGACACCTTTCACAATCATTTTGATGTTATCAATATTGCCATTGGCGTCACCAGCAAGTTGGGCGATTTGCGCTAAACACCCAGGCTCATTTACGCCAGAGACCATAATTCGTGCCATAAATCGCGTTTGGTCATTTTCATCAATGTCCCAGGTTACATCGACCCAGCGATCAAGCTCATCGTCGAATTCTTCAAGAAGAGGTGATTGGATGGGGTAAATATTAATCCCTTCTCCTGGCATGACAATACCAACAATTCTGTCGCCCGGTAATGCATGGCCAACTGTGTAATCTACTGCAAAGCCATCTCTATGGCCTCTGATGGGTAGGCTTTGTAATGGATCTGGATTTTTAGAAGATTTTGGTGTTAATCGGAATTTTAACCCAACGACTTTTGCAAAATTAAACCAGCCATCTTCTGGGGTTAGTTTTGTTCCTTCCGTTGCGGCATGGCGGCGCTGCATAACTTCTTGGGAAATATCAGGATAGACAGCGCTTAGCACATCGCTGGAAGGAAGTTCACCGCGCCCAACAGCAACGATCACATCACTTGCATTGGTATGCGGAAAGCGGTGGAGAGAACTTTCAATTTTGCTGATTTCAAAAGTTTTTTCTATGCGTTGAAAGGCGCGTGCCAGTACCATTTCGCCAATTTCAAAATATTGATTTCGTCTTGTTTCCTTGGTGGCGCGGCGGATGGATGATCGCGCTTTGCCTGTGATAACAAATCTCTCCCAAGATGGCTGCGGGGTTTGGGCATCTGAAGTAAGGATTTGAACTTCATCACCATTTCGCAAGATCGTTCTAAGAGGCATGTTTCGCCCGTTGATTTTAGCGCCTACACATTTATTCCCGATATCTGTGTGAACTGCATAGGCAAAGTCAACAGCGCAAGCGCCTCTTGGTAATGCACTGAGTGAACCACGCGGCGTGAAACAAAAGACTTGGTCATGGAAAA
>JAEPQF010000223.1 GCA_017640685.1 Hyphomicrobiales bacterium | reverse complement strand
GTTTTTGCTCCGCATCACTGGTTTGAACAAGCTCCACGCGCTCCAATTCATTATCTCTAAATATTGAAACAGCGCGATACATATCCCCAATTTCATCAGTTCGGTCCGCATCTTTTAAATCAATAGAAAGCTCACCCCTAGCCAAATCATTCATAGAACAAACTAAATTTTCAATTGGCCTTGAGAGAGAACGAGCAAACCAAAGACCTGCAAAAAACATAATAGCCAAGGTCATACAGGTAACCATTAACGTCGCATTTCGCATCTGATAAACAGCACCCAAAACTTGATTTTCTGTTTTCATAGCTAAAAGCGACCATTTCTGCCCAAAGAAATCAAACGTCGTATAGGAAATATAATTGGTTGTATCCAACCCATCGGTTACGTGAAAAGCTTTTTTCTTTTTTACATCAATTTGAGCCAAGCTTTCATTTAATAAAGCTATCTTTTGAGAGGCAACAATCGGTTTTAATTTCTCATCAACTAATAAAACAGTTGCATCTTTTGTTGCATCTAAACCGGACGTCACAGCCGTTTTAAATGTCTCATCAGATAGACGAAAAACGATATAACCCATGTCTGTTTTCGTGCCTAAAAAATCTTTCGTAACCTTCAAACCAAGAAAAGCTGAAGGTTTGTTACTTTCAAATTCATAATTTCCAAAAGGAACATAAGCCTTTTGAGCACTCGTTTTAGAAATCATTTGAAAGGCTTGTTTCAATCCAGAAGATGAAGCACTTACCTTTGTCAAATCATGAAGAAATTCATTGGATTTCGTAACGCTATAAAGAACAAAACCCTTAGGGCTCACCAAATAAATATCAGCAATACCATTGACTGTAACAAGCTTAGAATAATGATCATGGATTTTTTCGTGCTTCCAGGAATAAAAGGTTTTATTCCCCTTGCCTGACAATTGAATGCGCTCATTCCTGCTCAGTTTTTTCTGCTGGAAAAAGGATTTTACCTTTGGTAATTCATCCTTCATATCTAAAACAGCTGTTGTCATTTCCTCAAAGGCTTTAATCGTCACATCATTCGTTGAGAAAATTTTAAGCTCTTCTTCAATGGTATCTAACTGGCTTTTCACAAGAATATCACGACTATTAATAAGCGCGTTCATTCCTGTTTTAGACGCATCAATCAAAGCCGAACGTGAAGTGAGATAATTTAAAACACCAACAGATGCACAACAAACAACTGAAATCACAACTGTCAAAGTCGCGATTTTCCCTAAAATACTATTCAATGTCAAATCTTGAAACTTTTGAAACATAGCTCAAGCCTCCCCCTACAAATAATCAGTGGGGAGAGTATTAACCAAGAATACTAACAAATCCTATACTTTAGTATGGGTTTCTGAAATATTTAATATTTCTCGTTTCGCAAAGGTTTTCTTCTATTTTTTTGCATTAAAACACTGAAAACATTAAGCAAAAATACTTAGGGACGCACTAAGGTATAGCCCTTGGCATCAAGTTCCATCATTGAAACAACACCAGCCTTCACAACTTCTGCAAAATCGTAAATCGGGACATCCTTACCAGATTTTCGCTTCATTGTTGCAATGGTA
>JAEPQF010000222.1 GCA_017640685.1 Hyphomicrobiales bacterium | reverse complement strand
AAGGTCATATTTCTAGAAAGCCCCGGGTCTCAATCTTTCGAAATTCAAGACATCCCAGCTATTGTAGACAAAGCTAAAAAAGCAAATGTCCTAACACTCATTGATAATACCTGGGCAACACCCTTATACCTCAAGCCCCTTAATTTAGGCGTCGATGTGTCAATCCATTCTGGCACCAAATATTTCATTGGCCATGCCGACGCGATGATTGGCACTGTAAGTTCTAATGGAGAAACCGCAAAAAAAATTCGCCAAATGGCATACTCTCTTGGCCTCTGTGCCGGGCCTGATGATGTACAACTCGCACTAAGAGGTCTACGCTCACTCGGTGTAAGGTTAGAGCATCATCAAAAAGCCGCCATAGAACTCGCCTCATGGTTAGAAGAACAACCAGAATTCGAGTGCGTCTTGCACCCAGCGCTCCCCTCTCACCCAGATCATGAACTGTTCAAACGAGATTTCAAAGGAAGCACTGGCCTCTTTACAGCTATCCTCAAACCAGCAAAACAATCAAAAGTTGAAAACATGCTCAATGGGTTAGAGCTCTTTGCAATGGGCTGGTCATGGGGTGGGTTTGAAAGTCTTGCCTTGCCCTTCAACCCAAGCTCTTACCGCTCAGCAACAACATGGAACTATGAAGGCCAAGCCATACGCTTTCATGTTGGCAATGAAAATATTGATGACCTGAAGGAAGATTTAAAAGCTGGGCTGGCCCTGTTGAAATAATCAAACTTTGAGTAAATAAAACTCAATAGAGTTTTATTTACACAGCCAATTACTTAAGCAGCTATCGAGGCATCAGTGCTGTAATCTCAGCAGACTTAGTGCAAACTGTAATGCGTGGCTCAAAGGTTTGAGACAATTTCAAACTGCCATCATTGTCACGAATGGTCAGATTAGCTGAAGCTTTGGCAACTTCACTCAAATCACCCTTCGCACCAAGTTCAGCTAAATCTTGTTTCTTGATAACATACGAAACAGCGCTAGCCTTCACAGCCTGGCGAACAAGGAAATATTTATTACCAGGCTTAATGCCAACATTGGATTTAATCCACTTAACAACATTTGCCTCAACTTCATCATCAATGTCATCAGCACGAATGTCTTTTACTGTCACATTAACTGATAAAGTCTTCTTCTTTTTAGCAGTTCCAGAAAGATTTAAATTAGGAACAGCCTTTTTAAGCAAAGCGGCAGAAGCTGCAGCATTCGTCTTTTGCGTATCAGAAATTTCATAATCTGAGATTTTAATATTTTTACGCAAATGATCTTTCACAATCGAATGACCACTCAAATCTTTCACGCTGTAATAAACACCTTGTTTGTCACGGCGATAAACCGCACCAACAGGATACAAATCATTGGAATTAATCGGGCAATCATACCCCTTTGGCAACTGGCTGATAGACCCTGTTACGAGAGGGTCCGTAAGATTATTAGATGAACAAGACGCAAGCCCAGTTAAAATAAGCCCACCAGCAACTGCAAAAATCGCCCTTTGCATGTTGAAATTAAATCTTGTTTTCATCTAACTACCCTCCAGAAGTTGGCTCTAATAGAAAACATATTATGCAAACCTGTCAACTAAGAGGGACTAAAGCATAGATTTAAAAGGGGAAAACTTAAAAGAGAAGAAAAACGTAAGTCAAAACACAAAAAAGCCAGCAGTCTCGTCAGATTGCTGGCCTTTTTGAAAAACAATTAAGCAGCTTTTTTAAGAGCTTTTTTAGCTTTTTTCAGCTTTGTTTCTTGCTTGTCAATTTTTTTCTTAACAGCTTTG
>JAEPQF010000221.1 GCA_017640685.1 Hyphomicrobiales bacterium | reverse complement strand
TCTGACGGCTCATCAGATGTTTGTGACGCATCAGTAAATTGCGAGGAGCTTAAATATGTGCCTGCCATTAATTTAGATTTCGTGGCGTCAAGTTTATGTTCGCTTCTTTGCCAATAGTCTTCCCAGCTTTCACCGACAGCCTGACCAATATGTTCTTTGGTTAATCGCTGAGCCTTGTCCTGATCAGATAACTTTGCTTTTCCAAGTGATGATAATTTTGCATAAGAGCCATCTTCTTTTCGAAGGATTAAACCTGGCCCTTTAGCTTTGAGTGAAAAACCAATTTCAGAGTAAAGCGATTTTTGTATTTCATCCCAACTTTTGCTACTAGAAATTATTGATTTAGCGTGAGGTGCAATTTCTTTTATTTGCACTTTAGTCATTGGAAAATCAGGCGTGCGACCAGTTCGGCTATCAATCTCTTGCTCCGCTCGATTTTTTGAACGCGCCTGTTCCCATTCTCTGCCCTCACGATATGCTTTGAGCGGCGTGTCTAGTTCAATAAGGCCATAGTCACGTTCAAACTCACGAGCAAGTTCATCTAGTTTAGACTTCCATTTATAATCGCCTGATCCCCAATTTTTAGGATTTTTCTTGCTTTGTATTCGCCAACTCAGCCCATCTTCTCGCACAGCATTGGCCATAATGTGTATATGCTGGCGAGGCTTGTCTTCATAAGAAGTGTCATTGTGCTCAACGATCTTGGCTTGATGCCCAACCAATCCCATTCGGTCTAATGTTTTATCGGCAATTTCTTCCCATTCATTACGGGTGATATAGCGATCATCAGGATTAGCAGACCACATAAAATGAAGGGTGGGTTCAGCACAAGATTGTTTTACCGCCGTACGGGCCGTCGCGGCCATGACTTCATCAGCAACGCGCCAATGCATATCAGGATCAATTTCGCGGTAAGCCATCCAAGCAACGCGCTCAGTCGATTTTGTATCATCACTTACAGAGCCGGTCGCAAGGTATCGCCCTAAACGTCCAAAATAATTTGCCCCGCGTGTGTAGTTAGGGATCAAGCGTTTCCTCCTGTTCCGTTGGGCAGGTCATCGAAACAATCAAATGCGCCGCTGTAGCAATATCCTCTTTAATTTTGGGAATAGTTTTTAATGCCACAATAAGCTCAGCCATATCTTCTGGTTGAAGAGCACGAGATGTATTGGTGTGTTTAGCAATCTGATTGATATTGTTATCTATACCACTCAAACTGCGTATAATCTTATGTAGCAACAAAAGAATACGATCAGTCTGCCGGGTGATATCATTGGTGGGAGGGCGATACCCAAGGGAGGTATCATGGATATAACGTGAACGAGTGGTGTAGCCGGTTGCGTCCTTCAGCCGATCCAGCAATTCTAATTCCGCGATGCTATAGCTCACCTTTTGACGGGGAGCTGGCGAATCGAGGGTGATATCGGATACGCTATCACCCTTATGGGACTTTTTAGTCTTTCCAGACTGTGACTTATACAATCTTTTGCGTGGCATGTTAGCCCTCCGCAGGAGCGAGGATATGAGCCATTGAGACCCGGCATCGGGTTGAAAGGTGCTTTGTCAGGTGGCCATAAAATGGGCCCACTTGACCCTCCTCGCCATATCATATTGCGCATGTAACAACTTTTCTTTTTACAGTAAAAGTTCATTTCTTACAACCAAAGATTGAGCAACCAGAAGTTAGATAAATTTATCAGACAGTAGAACCACAGTGTAAGTTTGCCATATGTCTGGGAGTTACTTTCGCCAAAGTTGTCTTAAAGCAATATGAGTTTTAAGGCATAATGCCTTAGTATCTTAA
>JAEPQF010000220.1 GCA_017640685.1 Hyphomicrobiales bacterium | reverse complement strand
GGAAGTTCTTTTTTCATATCGTCATTTAGGTTTATCACGGGCATATGCTGGATTTAATAAGGTTGACGGCGAGCTGAAAATTGATCGCAACGCCCCTGAGAAAAGCTCTGTTAATGTTGTGATTGATGTGAAAAGCTTAGATACAGGCTTGGATGGTTTTAATAAACACTTGCAAGATAAAGATTTTTTCCATAGTGCTAAATATCCAAAAGCAACGTTTGTGAGCACAAATGTACAAAAAAGCTCTAATGATACTTTCAAAGTAACTGGTAATTTGACCATTAAGGGTAAGACAAAACCGGTTAATCTTGATTTGAAACTGAATGCAGATAAAGAACATCCTTTAGCTAAGTTCAACCCGAAGATGAAGGGTGTTTATGTTGTGGCTTTTTCAGGCAAAACAACCATTAAACGTAGTGATTTCGGTATGGGTCTTTATGTGCCAGCGACCAGTGATGAAGTTGAAATCATCATCGAAACAGAGATGTTACGTCAATAAGCATAGCTACATTCTTTTATAACTTAGATCCAGGTTGACTTAGTCAGCCTGGATTTTTTGTTTTAATGGTTCGTTTAAGGCCGTTTCTATGTATGGCATTAAGTTTTTAAAAGCATCTTCACGGTTTAACTTTTGAGCTAAGCGATCAGCATTATTTTTATATTCTGTTGATGTGTCCAATGTTTTGAGGGCATTGCTTAGATTGTCAATTGTGAGATCTTTTAGTTTAATTGGGGTTGGTCCGAGACCCCTGTCAAATATGATTTTGCCCCAAAAGGGTTGGTCAAAGCCAAAGGGGCAGATTAATGTTGGGCAACCAGCTCTTAAGCCTGCTGCTGTTGTTCCAGCACCGCCATGATGAACAACTGCTTTGCAATAGGGGAATAAACGATGATGGGGCATTGGGCCAATTGGCAGGATGTTTTCAGATTTAGATGCTGGGCTTAGTTCTGCCCATCCTTTTGAAATAAGAGCGCGAACATTTGCTTTTTCGACAGCTTTGCAGATGGTGTCCGTGAGTTCTTTTTCGTCTCTTGGGATCATGCTGCCGAAGCCGATGTAAATAGGAGGTGGTCCATTTTCTAAAAAGTCGACTAATTCTTGAGGAGGCTGCCAATTTGTTCCTTCGTGATCATTATATGAAAAACCTATGATTTGGGCATTTTCAGGCCAATCATTGGGGCGAGTATGAAGGTGTTTGCTGTAAACATGAAGGAGTGGAACGGGACTTCCTGCTCTTTTAAATGACTCGGTAAAGATGGAATTTTTTGGAAGGTTTAGCTTTTTTCTCAATTCTTTATAAAGACCAGAATAAAAGAGGCGAGAGAATCGCACTGGTAAATGGGTTAGATGATTATAGAATCGCCCGCTAAATGGTCCGAATTTTTCAGGTATCATAATGTTTGGTCGCTCTTTTGTTGGGGCGAGTGGGACAGTTGAGATAAAAATGAGGGGGACGTTTTTTGCCTCAGCTAATTCAGAGCTTGCTGGCAAGGCAACATGTGAGATGATGAGATCTGTTTCATTAGCAACATGTGGTAAGGTGATGATTATGACATCTCTGATATGTTGCTTGAAAAAGTTAAGAATTTTTCTAATTTTGAAGATGTTAAAATTTAATAAATTTTCTTTTTGAGTGGCTTCTAATAGCTTTTTTATAGGTTCTAGGCCTATAGGAGCGTATTCTAGCCCTTGAGAAGTGATCCATTCTTTAAAGTCTACAGGGGCTGCGACACGTATGGTATGGCCCTTTTGTTTGAGAGATATTGCAAAATTAATGAAAGGTTCAACATCTCCTCTAGTGCCGTTTGTTATAAAGGTTATGTGACTCATTTTCTC
>JAEPQF010000021.1:7783-37014 GCA_017640685.1 Hyphomicrobiales bacterium | reverse complement strand
GTCTTTGTCATATTATAGGGACACCGAGTGCCTCAATTAGCGAAGACAGCCGATATGAACTTGCTCGATACAACCTCTTTTCTATTCAAAAATCAACATCCGGATGGGTGACAAAAATGCAAGGGCGAGGTCTTAAGGAGAATAATGGCCAAGTGGTAGATTTGGGAATAACTGAGCTAGTTTGATAGATAATTTACCCACTCTGTCTCCCCATATCAGCGTTGATTAAATGGCCACAATAATGATGTCATTGTGTATTAGCCAAATTTTGCGGTTGGAAAACTCCTTTCTCTCATGATATTTATATATAAAATTCAATAGGGTACCCTTTCAGGCTCATCTTTATCTATATTGAAAAGAAATGCTAAATTAAAAAGACGTACCTGCTTATGAGATATTTTGAGGGATGTCATGAGTGAACAAAGACAAATGGAATTGGACCAAACTTCAGATGAGACGTTAAAGGGCTGGTTGCAAAAGGTTATCGCGACGCCAACCTTTGAATGGTTTATCATAGGGCTCATTTTTCTTAATGCTGTGATCTTGGGGTTAGAGACAGATAAAGACATTCATGAAGCTCATGGCTCTTTATTGGGTGCGATTGATAGAATTATTCTCTCAATCTTTGTCTGTGAACTTCTTGCAAAATTCTATGTTCATAAATGGCGGATGTTTAAAGACCCTTGGTCAGTTTTCGATCTATTTGTTGTTGGTGTTGCCCTCATACCAGCTACAGGGCATTTATCAGTTCTTCGTAGTCTAAGAATTCTACGTATTTTACGTCTCATTTCAGCGGTGCCTTCCATGCGCCGGGTTGTTGTTGGCCTTTTAAATGCTATTCCTGGTATGGGATCTGTTGCGGCGCTGTTACTACTTATAATTTATGTATCATCTGTTATGGCGACGCAGTTGTTTGGTGGCGAATTTCCGAAAATGTTTGGCTCATTGACTGCTAGTATATTCACACTTGTACAGATAATGACGATGGAAGGCTGGGCAGATCTTGCAGGCCCTGTGATGGAGAAGTTTACATATGCCTGGATTTTCTTTTTGATCTATATGTTGGTGACCAGCTTTGCTGTTTTGAACTTATTCATTGGTATTATTGTTGACGCGATGCAAAGTGAAGCCTTGGCACCATTGCAGGCTCATGAAGAAGAGATTGTTGATGATCAAACCAGAGAAATCATGACAGAGCTCGCTCTCATTAAAGAGGAACTAAAGGCGCTTCGAAGTTCGAGGGAATAGTTTACCCCCTGAAAACGCTACAGCCAGTGTTGCTTTAAAAGGCGACTTGAAGTTCTTTTGCTGTTTCAACTGATTGGACGGCCGGTTTTTTAAGAGGCTCTCGCACCAAAATTAAGCCAGCTTTTGCCTCGTTATACCACTGCCCCGTGCTTGAATGGAGGTTGGATTCTAATTTCCCGCGCCATAAGTCAATGGTTGATTGGACAGCCTTTTCATTGGCTGCAATAAAATCCCCTCTTGAGAACTTTTCATTAATTTTATTCACGACATAATCAGCAGCAAAGCCTAAGACGACACCAATGGCTGCGCCAACGATTGTTCCGCCCACTGGCTCGACGAATGTGCCAGCGACTGCTCCCCCTTCAGCTAGGGTGATGCGCGCGCCCATAGAGGTTGCAAATCTGCGCGATAAGGGCATGAAAACGCTGCTCAACCCTCTATTTACTGCTGGTCCGATAGCTAAAGCGCCAATGGTACCACCAGCAGCTACACGGCCAACACCAGCTACCCCATCTAATGCACGATCTTCCATGAGGAAGGTTGGATTTTTCCAGCGCTGTGCATCCCAGTCTAATGTGGTGTTTGTCAATTGTGCTGATGGGGATAGCGTTTCCAGATAAGTGGTATGTTGTTTTAAAAACGCTTTCATTTTCGCATCTTGAATGGCCATAGTGGCGAGGTAAGATTTGTGAGCATCTCTTGCGATTTGCTCTAAACCGTTGGTGATGAGCTCATCTCTGGTTTCAGGCTTGAGCACCTGTTCTTTATAATGGCGCATGAAATAGTCGCTCATGTCACGCTCAACCGCGGTCCTGAGGCTTTCATATTCACCAAGTTTTACTAGGCGACTTGTTGTTGAAGAGATGGCTTCTTTTAAAATAATATAGGGACGTTTCCATTCAAAGAACCAATCTGCATATTTATTGATATCTTCTTCTTTGCCGTCAAAAGCTTTATCAAAAAGAGTGACTAATTTTAAAGAGATTTCTTCATCTTGAGCTTTTTGCGCTTTGTCGAGTTCTGCTGCATGTTGTTTGATATAAGCGGCTAACTGGCTGTGGCTTGCGGCTCTTTTTTCTAACTCGCCATTAAAGTTGCGAATGACCAACTCAACTTTATCTTTCGCTATGGAAGATTTTTGGTAAATCTCAAAAGCTGTTTGGTCTATGTGCCGTGTTTTTGAATATTCTAAATCTCTCTTGTAACCATGGTAGAAGTTCATGCCAACAGATATGGAGAGATAAGTGCCAACTAAAAGCAGGAGTGCAACCGTGATGGGACGGAAGATTGCATGAGTGATGCCGTACTTCTTGACGGTTTTCTTGATGATCACTTTCTTTTTTCGCGATTTCTTTAGGGACGCCCGTTTTTGAGCCGTCGGTGTTTGATTTTCCGTTAAGATTATTTCTGCACCTTCCCGTTTAACGGGCTCTGCTGGTGGCATTGTTGGCTCTAAAGATACCTGTTTCAAGCGCTCTGAAAGTGGTAAATTGTTTGAGATATTTGTTTCATCTAAAACTGTTTGATCTTCAGGAATAGGCTGGCTTTTTTCATTGGTCAGTCTCATATTCGTCCCTCTTATCATCTTGTCTGCGACCGTTTTTCAAGAAGGCTACTATAGCCTTCAGTGAAATGATCACATGCAATTTCTCACTCTAGATGACTTTCGATAAGCCAGCATAGAATTTTATGATTGCTTTTTAAGGTAAATATCTAATCTGGTTAGATTATGGTAAGAGGTCTTATTTCTCAACAAAACTTATCAAGCACTTGTTTTGCAATAAAACTTTTAATTTATAGCTTTGCTGATTATCAATGCAATGGTGAGCATAAGAGCACCTGTAGCGGCGCATGCTGCCCAAAAACTAAGCCAAACCAAGAGTTTTTGGCTTCTTTTTTCGCGCTTTTTTTGTTCTAAGTGAAATCTTAAACCAACTGTTGAAGAAGATGGAGTTTCTAAACAAATTTCAATTAATTCTTCATCAGTTAAACCCGCTGGGTCTTGTGCTAAATTGTCTGTCGACATACTAACCCTCACCTCCTAAAAGGTGCCCTCCTATTACACAAGATGTTGCAAATAACACCTTTAAATTAAACTCAATACTTTAATAGTTAGCGTTAGTCTCAGTTATTATTATGGCTTAGATTTGAGAACAAGTGAGCTTAATCAAGTTCTTATGTTGAATCCAGTATCAATTTAATTTTTCGTTTATAATAATTAATTTTAATAAACTGATAAGTATAAAGAACGGTTGCACAAGGGGTGAGTTTTGCTAGAATAAGAATGCCCAAGTATTTGGGAGGGAACCTTAAAATGTACTTTGACCTAATTAATCGGATAACCGAACCTGGCTTAGTGCATATTTGATCATAAACAGTGAGGGATTACACTATGACATGGACAGCACCACAAATTTCTGAAACAGAAACAGGTATGGAAGTTACTAGCTATATGCCAGCTGAACTTGACCGTGCGTAAGTTGTTCATTTAGCGAATAGCTAGTTTGAATTTGAAAAGCCCCTTAATATTTTAAGGGGCTTTTTTGTTGGCGTTTTTTTATTGGTGCCTGTCATCTTGTCTCTTTAGCACTGACAAATATTTAAATATCTCAAATAGTAAAAGGATGTCCATGAACGGGGGGTTATGGGCATCCTTTTGATTGGAATTTCAAATTAAATCAGCTTTAAAAAGGAGCTTATTAACTATCAAGACCAACGGGGAAACTTTTCTCAAATTTTGTGTCGTCAGTATCTACTGCTTTAACGGTAATCTTCTCAGAGCCATTAAAGAGATAATCAAATGTTAAATCTGGATTTTCACTTAATGATATGCTTGCTGTTAAGCTAAATAGATCTTCCTTGCCATGTGCCACTTCAATGGTTTTAATAAATCTAGCCAAGATATATTGCAGAGTTATTTGATCCATTTGTAACCCTGTTAAATTGGGGTGCTTAATTTGCAAATGAGCTGCTCTTTTTAATTGCGTTGCTCGACGTGTGTTCTCTGCAGTTTTTGCCGGCTCTAATTTCATCGTACCGAGATTAACAAGCAATTTTTTTGGGTCACCGATTGGCGGCGCTGCGCAGGCCCCTAAGCCACTGGTTTTTACATATTGTTCTTTCATATAAAGCTTGCCATCGCTTGCTTCGACAATGACACGAATAGGTGATGGCCCATTAAAACGCATATGTGTGGCGAATTTGACGGCCTTTCTTTGCTTCTTCATTTCAAAAATCGCAGACACAGGCATTGGGTTTTCATCGATGATAATGGTAACCTTTTTAACCGTCCTTCCATCATCGAATTTGGCTTTAACATCTATTGGCACGCGGCGATCATCTTTAGCGCGGTATGGTGTTTTTAAGCTGACTTCTGTTAAGGCGGGTAAAATCGTGCGGTCTTTATAGACCATTTGTTTTAAATCTGCCCAGACACCTTTTAGATTGTCATTCCCAGATAAATAGCCATTCCCAGACATGTCTCTAGAGATTGCTGAGCTTGGACCTCCCAATCCAATTAAGCTCATCAGAAGAGCTAAAGTAAGAGAAGCAGCAAAACCTTTGAGAACTCTATAAATATCTTTACTAGCGCTCCTAGTTAAGCTTAACTCTGCTCTTGTTTTTGTCATGACTTCCCCCAGCAAACCTTTTTTGTCTTTTGTTCTGAGATTCTCCCAACAGATTCGTATTAAAATACCACCAAACAAAAAAAAACTGCCAATTGATAGAGCTTATCAACTGACAGTTTTTAACTACGTTTTGATTTTTCTTATAAATTCAAAGCACTTAAGCTGCGAACCCTAGCTGTGAATTTAGCTTATCTAACAAGTCACTTGCTGCATCTGCAATGACGGTACCTGGCCCAAAGACAGCTGTTGCGCCCATTTCAAGAAGGGTATCGTAATCTTCAGGCGGGATTACCCCCCCTACAACAATCATAATGTCTCCGCGCCCTTCATCTTCAAGCGCCTTTTTCAACTCAGGTACCAATGTTAGGTGGCCAGCAGCTAGAGAGGACACACCTACAATATGCACATCATTTTCAATGGCTTGGCGTGCTGCTTCTTCTGGCGTTTGGAATAAGGCACCGATATCAACATCAAACCCAACATCAGCAAAAGCAGAGGCGATCACTTTTTGGCCGCGGTCGTGACCATCTTGCCCCATTTTAGCAATGAGAATTCTTGGGCGGCGACCATCTTGTTTTTCAAATTCTGAAACTTTTTCCTGAACTTTTTGAACAGCGTCACCCATTGCATTCATCTCCGATTTATAGACACCTGAAATCACCTTGATTTCAGCTTTGTGCCTGCCGAACACTTTTTCCATAGCGTCTGAAATTTCACCAACCGTTGCTTTGGTCCGAGCCGCTGCAACCGACATTTCCAGTAAGTTTCCGTCTCCAGCGGCTGCATTTGTCAAGGCTTCTAGAGCGGCTTGACAGGCTGCTTCATCACGCTCAGCTTTGAGTTTGGTGAGTTTGTCTAATTGTTGCTGGCGAACAGACGCGTTATCAACTTTCAAGATATCGATTTTATCTTCCTGGCTGGTGCGATATTTATTGATGCCAACAATGGTTTGTTTGCCGCTGTCGATGCGGCCTTGCGTGCGGGCGGCGGCTTCTTCAATACGCAATTTCGGCACGCCTTTATCAATCGCTTTGGCCATACCGCCGAGTTCTTCAACTTCTCTGATATGAGCCCAAGCTTTTTGAGCAAGCTCATGGGTTAATCGCTCGACATAATGAGACCCGCCCCATGGATCAATAACACGGCAGGTATCTGACTCTTGAGCCAAGAAAAGCTGCGTATTACGCGCAATGCGAGCTGAATAGTCCGTTGGAAGTGCTAATGCTTCATCAAGAGCGTTGGTGTGCAAACTTTGTGTGTGGCCTTGTGTGGAGGCCATTGCTTCCAGGCATGTGCGGACAACGTTATTAAACACATCCTGTGCTGTAAGTGACCACCCTGACGTTTGACTGTGGGTTCTAAGGCTTAATGATTTAGGGCTTTCAGGTTGGAATTCTTCTTTAATCAATGTAGCCCAAATCATTCTCGCGGCGCGCATTTTGGCAATTTCCATGAAGTAGTTCATGCCAATGGCCCAGAAGAAAGAAAGCCTTGGTGCAAATTTATCAATCGGTAGGCCATTTTTCACACCGGCCCGTGCATATTCAATGCCGTCTGCCAGAGTGTATGCCAATTCAAGGTCAGCTGTCGCACCTGCTTCTTGCATGTGATAGCCAGAGATAGAAATCGAGTTAAACTTTGGCATATGCTCTGAGGTGTAGCTGAAAATATCTGAAATGATGCGCATTGATGGGCTTGGTGGATAGATATAGGTGTTGCGCACCATGAATTCTTTTAGAATATCGTTCTGGATTGTACCTGATAATTTTTCAGCGGATACGCCCTGCTCTTCTGCAGCTACAATGTAGAGAGCTAACACTGGCAGCACAGCGCCGTTCATCGTCATGGATACACTCATTTGATCCAATGGGATGCCATCGAATAAAGTGCGCATATCATAAATGCTATCAATGGCCACGCCGGCCATTCCGACATCACCTTTCACACGTGGATGATCTGAGTCGTAGCCTCTGTGCGTTGCAAGATCGAAGGCAATAGAGAGGCCTTTTTGCCCAGCAGCCAAGTTGCGGCGATAAAAAGCGTTTGAATCTTCAGCTGTCGAGAAGCCTGCATATTGGCGAACAGTCCATGGTTTTTGCACATACATGGTTGGGTAAGGCCCGCGCAAAAATGGGGCGATGCCTGGATATGTATTTAAAAAGCCAAGATCTTCACTATCAGCTGAGCTGTAATGCCCCTTAACTTCAATGCCTTCTGGCGTCAGTTTGGTAGCTGTGTGGCCGGTGTCTTCTGAATTTTGTGGGGCGCTACTATCTGCTGCTGCTTCCCACTTCATGTTAGAAAAATCTGGAATTGAACTCATTTTTTCGACCCTTTTTAAAGTCTTGCGTCGTATTATTTTTTTATTGGTTTGCTTGATTTTATTGTGCACTCTTAAACAGAGATGGTTTCATCTGCAAAGCCGATTATTTGATGGATTTCTACAAGTGTACTGACCATGTCAGTTCCTTGATAGAGAAGCGTTTGAAAGAGGCTTCGGTCTTCATAGGCAATTGATTTTAAAAAGTTGGGCCGCGCTACGATATAAATCGCTTCAGCACCTGCCTTTAATACTTCTTTTGCTAATGCCACGCCTTCTTGCTCATAGAGCTGATCCGTTGAGCAAAGACAAACGATGGTCGAGCCTGATGTTTTAAAAGCATCTATCAGTTCTTCATTATTTGCAAAACCATCATTGCTCAGCGCTTCAATTCCGCCGGTTTCAAAATATGATTTGGCCCATGTTGCTCTTGCTGTGAAATCAGCAGCTTTACCAATATTAGCAAGGAATACATTCGGACGATGGCCCTTTAATGCCAACACTTCATCCGAGAGGTTACGTAAGAATTCGACATCTTCAACAATACGGCTTTCTAAATTACCTAACATATTCACTAATGTAGCCGGGCCTTCAAGAGCTTCATCGAGAATATATGTTGGTGTGCCTTGCTTAAGGTGAGCCGTAATATCGTTAAAACGCGCGCCTCTAGCATCACCTGTTAATGATGGTGCTTTCAGTATGGGCACGCTCATATTTGCGCCGTCTCCGGCTTCATCCCATTCTTCTTCCTCATTAAAAAGCTCTGGCTCTTTTTCATGAATATTTGGAAAAGTGGTAACGCCTGTAATTTCTTTTTTCCCAGTTGCAATATCATTAATTTGCGCTTCGCGAATTTGATCAATCATGGTTTTGGCTTTGCCTGATTTTAGATATTTAATCATTCCGCCTGCTTGTTCTGTTGCCTGGAAAATTTCCCATGCTTTTTCAGCCAATTCATTCGTTATGTTCTCTACATACCAAGACCCCGCGGCCGGATCCTCAACAAGCCCGATATGGCTTTCTTCCTGCGCTATAATTTGTGTGTTTAACGCAAGCCGTCTCGCATCTTGATTTGCGACACCATGTGCTGCTGAGAATGGCAAGAGCACAAGTGCATCAACATTTCCAAGGCCAGCTGCAACTGTCGCCGCTGTTGCTCTTAACATATTCACTTCTGGGTCTGATTTTGTCAGGCCAAGATATGACATTTCGGCAATAAATTTTGTTGGTTTGGTTTGAGCACCACTTTCATCACAAATTTTCGACCATAAAAGCCGCATAGCTCTTAATTTGGCTGTTGAGAGAAAAATGTCTCCATTGGTCGTGAGGCTAATATCAACTTGGCTTAGAGCTTCATCAATTGAGAGGCCTGCTTTGGTCAGTGCTCGAAGGTAAGTCAATGCTGTGGCTAGAGTTAGCGCTAGCTCCATTGCTTCACTGCCACCGGCTTGCTGCCATGTGCGACCAGAGGCGGTAAAACTCGACATTTTAGCCCCGCTATCTTTTATGGCCATTGCTGCATCTAGCCAATTATCTAGTGCTTCATCTTCTGGTTCTGGGAAACTACTTATACTAGCGAATATGCTTAATGGATCAAAACCGAATGAGCCTTCAACTTCTGCTGGGGCAATTGATTGACTTTCAAGAAAGTTCAGGAAATTCGCCGCGTTAACGATGCCTTCGCTACCGTTAGCAAAATAAAATGACATACCTCTTAATTCAATTCCATCGAACAGAGTTGCGAAATCTGCTGTTGTGTGAAGTGAGAGCTCAGCGCTTGCATAAGGAATATCATTACTGATGGCTAAATAGAGGCCTGTCGCGCCGCCTTCCAAATCAATTTTGATTTGTTTATTGGCTGATTTTAAGGACGGGATATCGACTAGTTGTATGATATTCCAGGGGCGCAACTGATCCGTATTCTCATTTGCCGATTTTAATAGAGCAGCGCCAGCTTCGGGTACAGCATCTTCTTTGGTGTAAAGAGGTTTAATTTCAATCCCATCATACGTTTTATGAGTGAGCGCTCTTTCAATGGATTTGCCGTTAAGTGATTTTTCAACCAAGGCCCGCCACTGATCTTTGGTGGCTGATTTTAAACTTTCTGGCAATTCGTACTTATCTGTCATTCTTTTCTCTATATACTTTTTTAATGTGCCTTCAGTTGCCCACTAGCAACCGGCACGTTTGATGTGCCTTCAGGTTGCCCACCAGCAACCGGCACGTTTGATGTGCCTTCAGGTTGCCCACCAGCAACCGGCATCGGATCCACTCAATCCTAAACCTAGTGTCCACCTTAATTCTATTGGTCTATTACATTAATGATCTAATTTTATGAATGATATTTGACCAAGCGGGTCAAATAACGCAATAGATTTTTTCTAAAATCGTCATTATTCATGCAAAAAAGGCAGCACTCAAAAGCACCGCCTTTTTAGAAAGTCGTTTTACTCGCCTAAAGTATTCATTTTTTGATTGGCTCAACCAAATACTTTAAATCTTTTAACCGTTCATTTTTGTGTTTCCGATGCCCACATGCATCCGCTTCTGAGCTTCTAATGCCCACAATGCATCCGCTTTTTTAACTTCTGATGCTCATAAGCAAACACAAATACACCTAAAACCGGTATCCACTTTTAGGAGAACGCAATTAAAAGCGCGATGATTAGTACTTCATCACTGGATCAAGTTCTTTCGCGTGAGCGACCCAATTTTCAACTTGCTTAAGACCAGGAACTTGACGAACAAGTTTTTTCTTACGGCTAGCATTAGCTTCTGCCATTGCTTTTTGTAGATTTTCAGGCTTGCGCTTGCGTAGTTCTTTTACTGTGTCTACACCAGCAACTTCGAGAAGCTCTGAATATTCTGAAGCAATGCCTTTAACACGCATAAGATCTGCCATGTTGCACCACTTCAAGATTAGACCATCATCAATCCCAGTTGTTGTAGCTAGTTCTTTACGTCCTTTTTTTGTTGCACCACGATCCAACAAAGTTTTTGTAGATGCGATGTCATGCTTGCGTAAAGTTTTTGCGTGTTTCACGCCGATGCCTTCAACAGCTTCGATTTTATATGTGCTCATTTTAGGTTCCCCTGCTTTGTGTAAATTTGCTCATCTCAATTGATGAGCTAGCAATTTCAATTTTTGAGCTTGCACCATTCTTAAATGATAACCGAGAGGCTCAACTGACTGCAAGATTAGCAAGACACCTGCAGGTGAATTCTCTCTTTCTTCCACCGCTTTTTAAAACTTGTTCATTTTCAAAAGCGGTTTTCGTTGCAAAACTCATTTTAAAAATTCAACAGCTTTGCGCTGCGTTAAATTCAAGGGTGAGAATTTCTCACCAAACGAACTCGACAATTTTGTAAGCCATACTCTTTATAAGTCGAGCAAACCACTCATTGTCTTTCGTAAAGATGTCCCAGTAAATTTGTATGAGATGCTCAGTTTCAGTTTTAAATAAACATCTTCATACCGACCATTTACATTGATCATTTCAATCATGATCATTTTACTGGAGACCATTTTCTTCATCGAAGAGATGGTCTGTGGTGAGGGCCAATAAGTCGACCAACTTGATCAAGCGGTCTGGTAAAACTTATGTGACGAATGACCGAAGTGAAATGGTCGACCACTTCGAGTGTTACTCACTGTTCTTTAATACACATCATCTCCCTTAAGAATCAAGCACGAATGTGATGGTTTTTTTCAAGGGGCTCTTCATGTCAACTGTTTGACACTGTGTAAAACGTACTTATCCCCTATTTGCAAATCGCTTCTTCTCATGTCATGACTGTTTCGAAAATCCATGCTAAATACATCAATTGGTCCTTGCAACTGGACACACATAAGTGAGTCGCAATTGATCTATTATCTTTTAGAGTTTGAGCCGATTTTATAAAGGTTCTTTGCGGAGGAAAAACTATGATTGAAGAGACTGCCGTTTATCTTGGAACGAGTACCAAACCTGAGCATCTTGATCTTAAACTTGCGAACCGCCACGGCTTGATTGCAGGAGCAACCGGTACGGGTAAGACCGTTTCATTGCAGATCCTCGCTGAAGGTTTTTCTAACCATGGCGTGCCTGTTTTTTGCGCTGACGTAAAGGGCGATTTATCTGGACTTGCAGCGGCTGGTGTTAGCAAAGATTTTCTTGAAAAGCGGGCAGAGAAAATTGGTTTCACTGATTATGTTTATGAAAAATTTCCATGTGTTTTCTGGGACTTATTTGGCAAAGACGGTCACCCTATTCGCACAACCGTGAAAGAGATGGGACCTATTCTTCTTTCTCGTTTGCTAGATTTGAATGAAACACAAGAAGGTGTTTTAAACATTGCGTTTCGCTTAGCTGATGATGAGAACATGCCCGTTCTTGATATGAAAGATTTGCGCAAGTTAATGGTGCATGTCGCTGAGCGAGCAAGTGAGCTTACTGGTGAGTATGGCTCCGTTTCAAAGTCGAGTGTTGGTGCCATTCAGCGGCGCCTTTTGGTGCTTGAAGAACAAGGGGCGGAGAACTTCTTTGGCGAGCCTGCTCTCGACATTCGAGACTTCATGAGAACCACCTCTGATGGCAAGGGAATCATTAATGTTTTAGCAGCTGAAACTTTAATGCGTAGTCCACGCCTATACGCTACATTTTTGTTGTGGATGTTATCTGAACTTTTCGAAGAACTACCTGAAGTCGGTGATCCACAGAAACCTAAACTTGTTTTCTTTTTTGATGAAGCTCACCTCCTTTTTGATGAGGCTCCTAAAGCACTTTTACAAAAAGTCGAGCAAGTTGTTCGGCTCATCAGGTCGAAAGGTGTTGGTGTTTACTTCGTCACGCAGAACCCACTTGATGTTCCCGATACGGTTTCGAGCCAACTTGGTAACCGGGTCCAGCATGCACTTCGCGCCTTTACACCGCGGGAGCAACGTGCCGTGAAAGCTGCTGCTGAAACCTTTCGCCCGAACCCTGACCTTGATACAGAACGAGTGATTATGGAACTTGGTGTTGGTGAAGCGCTTGTTTCTACTTTGGAGAAAAAAGGCCAGCCTTCTATTGTGGAGCGTACACTTATTCGACCGCCTTCTTCTCGGCTTGGCCCTTTAACAGATGCTGAACGCCAAGAGATTATTGGCGAGAGTGAAATGGGCCGTAAATATAGTGAAACCATTGACCGTGAAAGTGCTTATGAGATCTTAAAGAAGCGGGCAAAAGACGCTGAAGAACGCCGAGCTGATGCAGGTGGCACTGTTGGTGGTCGCCGCGATACGGAATATGTCCGTCATGGTGAATTTAGAGTGCCGCCAGCGAATAGTCGCCGCTCTCCTCGGACAAGTTCAAGACGAACAAAACGTCGTAGCAACCGACAAACTGCAAGTGAAGCGTTCTTCAAGTCAATGATGCGTAGTTTGGGCACTGGTATGGGGCGTTTGTTACCGACCATTATTAAGCTCCTACTTGGTCGCCGCTAGCAAGGACATACCACTTGGTACTTCGTTCTTTTCATTTTGTTTTTTAAAAGAACCAGAAAAAAGGGCCGCTTTAGAAGCGGCCCTTTTTATTTGAAATATAATTTTTGCTAAACTTATTTAGCAGCGTCGTATAGACCTTCAACATATTCCCAGTTGATTAGGTTATCGACGAAAGCTTCTAAGTATTTTGGACGTGCGTTTCTATAATCGATATAGTAGCTGTGCTCCCAAACATCGCAACCAAGCAATGGCACTTCGCCATTCACTAATGGATTTTCACCATTTGGTGTTTTCGTTACTGCGAATTTACCGTCTTTTAGAACCAACCAGCACCAGCCAGAGCCAAATTGCGTTGCACCAGCTTGGCAGAAAGCCTCACGGAAAGCTGCGAAACCACCTAGATCTTCATTGATTTTTGCTTCAATGCTAGCTGGTAGTTTATCGCCACCGCCATTTGGCTTCATCCAGTTCCAGAAGTGAATGTGGTTATAATGCTGGCCTGCATTGTTAAATAGGCCTGCATTTTGACCGAAAGATTTTGTTACAACGTCTTCCAAGCTAGAGCCTTCAAGGCCAGAACCTTCCAAGAGCTTATTGCCGTTTGTTACATAAGCCTGGTGGTGTTTGTCATGGTGAAACTCTAGTGTTTCAGCTGACATATATGGTCCGAGTGCGTCATATGCATAGGGTAATTCAGGTAGTTCAAAAGCCACTTTATAGTCTCCTTCATTAGCGGGATGGTCTTAAGCCCCAAATTGGTGGGCCCTCTTATAGGCTCAGGGCCTAACTGTTGGCTCACGCTACATATTTCACTTCAGTTACGCAAGCTTTTCATTTTGGCTCTTTGTCTATGTTACAAAACTCGAAAAGAATTTCAGTTGTATTGGCCAAAACATTCAACCAGATAAACGGTTTGTTAACCATTGTGACGGCACCATGGCATTTTGGTATTAGCCCTCAATTAGTCACAGTTTTTTTGATAATTGAGAACAGTGTTCATTTTGTTGTGTTTAGTAAAGCGTGTGTGTTTATGGTTCATTCTTGTAAAGTATCCTCTTCTAAAGCGTCTTCTTCTAAAAAATCGCTTTCTCAAAAACAATCTTCTCAAAAATCTAATGGCAAAGCTGCTTTGGCTAAAAAAGCAAAAGCACCTAAAGCAAAAAAAAGTTCCTCTAGTGCTTCTCTACCGACTAACCGCATTCTAGTTGGCAATTGTATTGAGCGCTTGAAAGAACTTCCTGATAATTCAGTTGATCTTGTTTTTGCTGACCCTCCTTATAATTTGCAACTGGAAGGTGAATTGCACCGTCCGAATAACAGCAAAGTTGATGCTGTGAATGATGAGTGGGATCAATTTGACAGTTTTGCTTCTTATGATGTGTTCACCAGGGCTTGGATGATTGAAGCCCGCCGCATTCTCAAACCCAATGGTGCGATGTGGGTGATTGGTTCTTATCATAATATTTTCCGTGTTGGGGCGACCTTACAAGACCTTGGGTTTTGGATTTTGAACGACATTATCTGGCGCAAATCCAACCCTATGCCGAATTTTAAAGGCACACGTTTTTGCAACGCACATGAAACTTTAATCTGGTCATCGAAAACTGAAAAATCACGCCCGACGTTTAATTACGACTCCATGAAAGCCTTTAATGATGACTTGCAGATGCGCTCTGACTGGCTTTTGCCGATTTGTAATGGCGGTGAACGTTTAAAAGACAATTTGGGCAAGAAGGTTCATCCAACACAAAAACCTGAAGGGCTTCTTTATCGTGTTTTAATGGCGACAACCAATCCAGGTGATGTGGTTGTTGATCCTTTCTTTGGCACGGGTACAACGGGTGCTGTTGCCAAAGCTTTGGGCCGAACTTGGATTGGGATTGAGCAAGATAAATCTTATATTGAGGCGGCTGAAATCCGTTTGTCGAAAGTGCGCCCTGTTTCTCCTGAAGATTTGCAAACTTTAAAACCTAAGCGGGCCGCGCCTCGTGTTCCTTTTGGAACTCTTTTAGAACTTGGCCTTTTAGAAGCTGGCACGACACTTTATGGGCCTCGAGCGAAGAAAAGCGCTGAAGTGAAGGCCGATGGCACTATTCAATGTGCTGAACAACAAGGCTCCATACACAAGATGGGTGCCTATGTTCAAGGGCTTGAGGCCTGTAATGGTTGGACCTATTGGCATTTTGAAGCTGATGGAGAGCTGAAACCGATTGATTTACTAAGGCATGAAGCCCGCAATCAGCTTGGATTGAATTAGAAAGACTTTTTTGGCGCTTCAGTTGTCAGAATTTTGATGCGGCTTCAGTTTCCCACCAGAAACCGCCGCTAGCAAACGCGCATTTATTTCTCTCACGGCTATTACAAGTGCTATCGCACTTGAGCCTACGAGGTGCGGCGCTAAGCGCCGGACGCCCCTGGCGTCATGTCCCATTGCCCGAAAAAGGCAATGCTCCTTCTATAACCCTCTCTCACGGCTATTCTTCGCTACGCTCAGGCCTCCGAGGGGCGGCGCTCGCGCCGGGCAGCTCTCGCTGCCATGTCCTGACGCCGAAGGGGCGTCACTCCTTCTTCGTATTGCAAGTTTTTATGCACTTTTCTTGTGAGATAAGAACTTACTGCGCGGCGGTTCTTTGCATGAAGTTGAGGAGTTCGGCAGCACTTTTGGGTTCGATAAAAAATTTGAACTCAGGGTGGGAGGCAGTTAGGCCTTCGTTTAAATATCCATTAGAAGAAAACGCCATGGTTCTTGGAATATATCCGCCATCTGGAGAATATTTCTTTTGTAGTCCTCTATGTTTTTCAATATTGACCATCACCATGGTTAGCTTCCTAGACATGGCTACAACGCTTTTTTTATAAAACTGGCGCCTGTATTGTTTGCACATCTTGCACCATTTGGCTTCAAAAACAACGAACATAGGCTTGCCGGTTCTTTTGGCTTCTTTTAGCCCTCTTGCAAAACTCATCCATTTGATTTTCCCATTGTTCCAACCTGGCGACACGGCGTGACTGTTTATTGTCATCCCCAACAGAACAGAAAATGCAAGAACCAAAGACATAAAAATAGATTTAGAATTCTTAAGCTTTGTCATCTCAAAATTAGCCATCTGTCATCACCCTCTTGATCGCTTGCCTGGTTAGTTCAAACATATTTTACAAAACATGGACATGTAATTCTAAGCGAATATAAAATCATTGAAAGTCAATGTGTCTGTTTGAACACCATTTAGAGTGAAACTGCCGCCCTCAAATGAGACAACACTATTTGCCCCTGCCTGAGTGATCGTTAGATCATCAAAACTATCTACTGTTCCTGAAAGCGCTGAAAAATCAATTAGATCATAGCCATCTTCAAAATCCAAGATGGTATCATCTCCATTGTCAGTGGAGGCGATGAAAAGATCTAGCCCGACACCGCCGGTTAGCTGGTCATCACCACCAGCGCCATTTAGCGTGTCATTTGCATTTCCGCCTGTTAGCGTATTAGCCCCTGCTGTGCCGGTAAGGTTTTGAATTTCAGCGTTGCTTGCAAAAACGAAAGTATCATTTTGGAGCTGTGTTACGACGCCATTGGTGAACTGCAATTGCTCGACATTATTTAATATATCAAACTCGGGCCCGTTCCATACAACTATGCCTTCGCTATCCATAGTCTCACCCCAACCATAATCAGTTGAAGCCCCATCAATTGCGAAAATATCTGGGCGCTCTAGACCATTGATGGTTTGATTTTCGCCAGAAACATCAGCAATGAGATTTTGCCCTGTTTCAGGTGTGCCAGATGGCATAAAACTATAAGTCCCATCTTCAGCCCTTATAACCGTGCCATTGTTGAAGCGAATTTCTTCAACATTGTTGAGCACATCAAAGTCTGCTCCCGTCCAGACAACTGTGCCGCGCCCATCAGCAGATGCCCCCCATCCATAAGAGGTTGATAGCCCGTCTATTAGAAATGCATCTGTGCCGGCTGTTCCGTTGATGAATTGAGTTTCACCAGCGACATCTGCAATTAAGTTTGTTTCCCCATTATTGCCAGTGTCCGCAGGGGTGAAAATAAAAGCCCCCTCTTCATCTCTTGTCACTGTGCCATCATTAAAGTTGATTTGCTCAATATCTGTTAGAATATCAAAATCTGCACCGCTCCAAACCACAACGCCGGTTCCATCTATGGTTTCCGCCCAGAAATAATCGCTAGAGTTTGCATCAATTACAAAGGCATCTCTAAAGGCCGTGCCATTTACGAATTGAGTTTGCCCTTCAATATCAGCGATTTCATTGAGGGCAGTTTCGCCAGCAACCCAATCAGCGATTGAGATTGTTTCGCCTGAGGCAAATTCAACCAATTCAGCATTATAAACCGTGTCTGTTCCTTGGCTCTCTACGCCTGTGCGATTATCAGTAATTGTAAAGGAGGTATCTGCATTGGCTGTAATTGTATAATCAGCGAAAGTGCCGGTATAAAATAGAGTGTCTGTGCCAGTTCCACCATTGATGAAATCATTATCGCGGCCGCCAGTTATGCTATCATCACCCGGGCCTGCATAAAGGAAATCTTCTCCAGCAGCACCATCTATCGTATCATCGCCTAAACTAGCTGAAATGATATCCTGAACATTTGTTCCTGTTATTGTTTGATTATCGGTTGTTTGTAGAGCTAGCAGTTCTTCAGGAGTGAAAGTGCCTGTTCTTGTGAAAGATAGCTGCTCAATATTAATCAAGGTGTCCTCGCCCTGATTATCCATGGCCTCTTCTGTGTCTCTTATTGTCCAACTGCCATCTGCATTTTGTGTGATGATATAATCTGCATGAGTGCCGTAATACATTGCGGTATCGGTTCCACCGCCACCATCAATGATATCATCCCCAGAAAAACCTGTTATCCGCTCATCTGCCTCTGTGCCTACAAGCGTGTCATTTGCTAGGGTGCCTAGGATTTCTTCTTCCATTTGATACTCATTCACATGTTTTATTTTGGGGCATATTCTCCCCAAATTAAATTCCAAAAGTTTCTAAGAGGTTGATAGTGCAAGATAAGTGACAAATTTCAAATAAAATCTCTTAATCTTCATTAATATGAGATTTTTCTTAGGAACATCATCACATGCAGATGAGTACTGATAACTTGCTACTTATGGCCTCAACAACCCCTCACAATCCATTTGTAGAGTATTTTTATCTTTTTTATTGAGCAATTTTTCTAGCTATTTAAGGCATGTTGGACGATTTTTCTCATAACAGACGGCAGGGCTTCATCGGCTAATTTATCTCTATTCACCCATTTACAGCGTTCAGCATCGGCAAAAAGCGTGTACTCTGCATCTTCTCCTGGAATAATTCGATACACTTTTAGCTCAAGATGAAAATGAGTGAATGTGTGTTTCACGATGCCTGGAACCGGCCACCATTCGCCTTTTAATGGAGGCGACTTAAGCATGTTTTCGGCCTGCTCCTTGTTTTCTGTCCATTCTGAAGTTGGGATTTCTTGCATATTGCCAAGCAACCCACCAGGGGGGCGTTGCCGCAATAAAACGGCCCCATCTTCTCTTAAGGCAAAAAAAGCGGAGCCGTAACGGGTTGGTTTGGGTTTTTTGCTCGCTCTTTTGGGTAATGTGCTTTCAATGCCCAAATGATACCCCTCACAAGAGGAAGAAATCGGGCATAATAAACAAGATGGGTTCTTTGGTGTGCAAATTGTAGCACCTAAATCCATTTGTGCTTGGGCAAAATCTCCTGCGCGACGCGGCGGGGTTAAGGTGGTGGCTAATTGCTTTAGTTTTGGTTTAACACCTGGCAATGGGTCATCAACGGCAAATTGACGAGCAACAACGCGCTCTATATTGCCATCAACCGGCGTTGCTGTCTCATCAAATGCAATGGCGGCGATTGCGGCGGCTGTATAAGGGCCAATGCCTGGCAGTGTTTCTAACTCCTCAGCGAAGATTGGAAACTGGCCTTCATATTCTTCACATATGAGCTTTGCGCATTTATGTAGATTTTCAGCCCTTGTGTAATAACCAAGGCCGGCCCAGGCTCTTCTAACATCTTCACCGCTGGCATTTGCTAGGTCACTTATTTCCGGCCAAAGAGAGGTGAATTTATTGAAATAAGGTATGACCGTTTTTACAACCGTTTGCTGCAACATGATTTCTGACAGCCAAACGTGATACGGATTGGGCACTATGCCTGGTTTGGCGCGCCAGGGGAGGTCTCTTTGTTCTTTGTCATACCATTTTAGTAATTTCGAGGCGAGTTGGGGCTTGCTTTTGATTGTTTTGGATTTGGTATCGGGCTTTTTGTGCTGACTTTTCTTATTTGTTTTTCTACTCGACAGGCTTTGCTTGGTTTTGGTGGCAGTTTTGTTACCACCGCTTTTTTTCTTTACAGTTTTAGTTTTAACAGAAGAGTTTTTAACACCACTTTTTTTTGTGCTGGAACGTTTAGATGAGGGTTTTGCCGCTCTCTTAGTTTTGAGCTTCGCCTTAACCTTCTCGTCCCTGCTCTTTTCGTCTCTGATCTTTTCGTCTATGTCAGATTGCACAGCTTTTCCACCTTTGGCCATCGGTTGCCTCTTCGAATCGACTTAACTCATGGTAAGTAATAAATGTCTCTGCTAAAAGACATATAATCGCTTTATTGACGATGAATGGTACAGTGACGTCATGATATGGATAGATTTCTAATTCCACTAACTTTTCCATTTGGCAACTAACTTCATAAGATAAAATGGCATTTGAAAACAATAAAAGACCGGCGAAACGCCAAGAGGCTTCCTTTCATAAAAAGGGGGCGAGAACTGTTGGGCAGTTCCTCCCGGCTATTACACGCCCAGTATTTGAAAAATTTGGCTTTCAACGGGCAGCTCTTTTAACAGATTGGGATATGATTGTAGGCGAGCCTCTTTGCCATTTTACAGCGCCTGAGCAAATTAAATGGCAAGGCAGCAACAATGAACAGGCTGAAATAGAACAGTTTGGACAGAAATCAGGTGCGACATTGATTGTTAGAGTTGAAGGACCAGCAGCGCTTGAAGTGCAGCATTCAACTCCTCAAATCATTGAGCGTATAAATGGGTATTTTGGTTATAAAGCCATTAGTTCCATTCGCATTTTGCAAGCCCCTATGACTGCTAAACCCATTAAATCTAATAAAAAAACCGTTGATTTAGACAAACCTCTTCCCAATGAGCCTGAAGTCAAAGATGTTGATGACCGGCTTCAGACAGCTTTGAAACGGCTTTGGCGGGGGATTCAGTCACGTAAAATCAACGATGCAAGGAAAAAACAGTGATTTTTCAATGAAACACGGAAAATTGTTTTTGTTTTCTCAGATCAGGTATTAAAAGAAAAGTTCACGTTTTTATGAAGCCTCATTGAGGGTTCATATTATACGCAGTGTTAATTTAAAACATGAAGGCATTTGTTTATGGCTCAGTCTAAAGGTTCACCATTTGGTGGCATGAATTTAATTATTGGTTTGGTGGTTGCCGCTGTCATAGCTGGTGCTGGTTATTATTTTTATTCCCAACAAGAAACAGAAAAAGCGGCTGACAAGGCAGATGGTGTTGTTAAACTTGCTGAAAATGTGATGGGTAGTGATGATGCACCAATTACAGTTATTGAATATTCTTCAATGACTTGTGGGCACTGTGCAACGTTCCATAACGAAACCCTTCCTGGTTTGAAGGAAAAATACATCAAAACTGGCAAAGTTAAATATATCGTTCGTGAGTTTCCTCTAGACCAGCTTGCAACAGCCGCCTTTATGCTTGGTCGCTGTTTGCCTAAAAAAGACGCCTATTTTGATTTTATTGATGTGCTTTATGCAAAACAAAGAGAATGGGCTTATGTTGAAGACCGGGTTGGTGCTTTAAAGAACATTTCTAAGCAAGCTGGCTTTACTGATGAGAGCTTTAAAGCTTGTCTTGATGACAAAAAATTATTTGCTCAAATTTTGGCTGTGAAAAATGCTGGGTCTGCTGAATTTCGCATTCGCTCAACACCTACTTTTTTCGTGAACGGCACTCGCCTTGAAGGGGCACAACCTTTGGAAGAGTTTGAGAAATTGTTCAAACCTCTTTTAGAAAAGTAAAATTAGTATCAAAGAGAGGGAGGAAATTCTGTGTTAAAACCAGCTCACATTACAAATAGCTTTCATATTATAAAGCTAATTGCCTCTCTCTCTTTCGTTCTCTTTCTTTCGGCTTGTTCAGCCAATCAACTCTCATTAGGTAGTGAGAAGAAAGCCAACCCTGATGAGATTGTATTAGATGAAAAAGGTCTCCCCAGCATAGCCCAACTGATGAAAGCTGGCCCTTTGCCAGAAATGTATTTAGGCAAAGATACTGCACCGGTTACTGTTATTGAATATGTTTCTTTAACATGCCCGCATTGCCGCGCGTTTCACCAAAAGACATTACCTTTCCTTAAAGCTAATTACATCAACAAAGGAAAAGTACGTTATATCGTCAGGGAGTTTCCGATTGGCCGCTCTGCTGGTAATGCGGCTATTGTAACACGCTGTGGCTCGCCAAAGCGATATTTCAAAATGGTTGATTTATTCTTGAACAATCAGCCAAAATGGGTTTCGCTGGAAGTTCGCTTAGATGCCATCTATGCTGTAGCCAAGAAATCTGGTTTGAAACGCGCTGAATTTGATCAATGTATGAAAGACCAAACACTGATTGATAATTTGAATGCCATTAAGAATAGAGGGCGGAAACTTGGTGTTACAGGCACGCCTACCTTCTTTATCAATGGGCAGAAATTTCGCAAGCCTCTTTCTATTGAAGAGATTAAGACAATTATTGATGCTCAATTAAAACTTGGCTAGCTCATTGGTGAGTTTTTCATGTATTACTTATCGCTTATTCTCTGGTGACGTTAATAACACTCGATTTTAAGCTTATTTGACTTGTTTTTCGGCTCCCACTTCTCTTTTTTCAAAAAGCCTGATATTGGTGTTTCTCTCTAGTGCTAGCCTCTAGAACAGTCTTGATCTAATGAATCAAGATCAAAATAACTATTATTCATTCAGGTATTTATTTCGGGTGCAAATCACGCAGCTAAAATTGCTCGGCTTTAAAAGCTTTGTTGAGCCAACAGACCTTATCATTCGCCCGGGTTTAACTGGTGTGGTGGGGCCAAATGGTTGTGGGAAATCCAACCTGCTTGAAGCCCTTCGCTGGGTAATGGGGGAGACGTCCTATAAAGCCATGCGGGGCGGTGCTATGGATGATGTTATCTTTTCCGGCACTCAGCAACGCCCCGCGCGCAATAGTGCGGAAGTGACCATCACTATTGATAATAAAACTCGCACGGCACCGGCCGAATTTAACAATGAAGATGTGCTTGAAATAGCAAGGACTATCGTTAGAGGGGACGGCTCTTCTTATAAAGTCAATGGGCGTGATGTCAGAGCCAAAGACATTAAGCTTTTATTTGAAGATGCCGCCACTGGCGCGCGGTCACACGCGCTTGTTCGCCAAGGGCAAATTGGTGAAATTGTTAATTCAAAACCGCAAGCAAGACGGCGCATTCTAGAGGACGCTGCTGGCATTGCTGGATTGCATAGCCGGCGCCATGAGGCTGAATTAAGACTTAATGCAGCTGAAACAAATTTAGAACGCTTGGCTGACATTATGGGACAAATGGATGCTCAGCTGAATTCCCTCAAACGGCAAGCGCGCCATGCTTTGCGGTATAAAGATTTGAGTGAAAAGCTACATGCGAAAGAAGCGCTTTTACTCCATTTGCAATGGCGGGCTGCTGCAGACTCTGTGAAAAAAGCCGAAACTGATTTGGCCAAAACACTTGAGCTCGTTGATCAAGGCACATTAAAAGAAACCGAAGCGCTCATCAAACGAGAAGAATTGCAAGATGCCCTTCCCCCACTTAGAGACGCGGAAGCTAGTGCTGCTGCAGCCCTTCACCGTTTAACTCTGGCGAATGAAGGTTTAGACAGGGAAGAAGAGCAAGCAAGAACCAGAGAAGCCGAGCTTAATTCAACTTTAACGGACGCCACCGCTGATTTGGCGCGCGATGAAGTTTTGATTAAAGACGGGACACAAATTTCAGCTCGCCTAACAAGTGAAATAAACACTTTAGAGAAAGAAATCGCTGAGCTTCAATCTAAGAAAACACATGCTAAAGAAAAACTGGACGCGACCAGTCAATCTCTAACAGAGGGTGAAGCAAAGTTTAATGAGTTGTCTCTGACACGCGCCAATGCTCACGCGAAACGCTCTAGCCTTTTGTCTGATATGGAGAGATTAAAAGAACAGGTCGCGCGGTTCACTGAGTTGATAACTACCCTTGAAACTGAACAAACAGAGCTTCACACTCAGAAAGCTGAACAATCGGGAACTCATTCAGAAGCAGATCTCTTAAAAGAGATCACTGATCTAGAAACTCAGATCAGTTCATCTGAGGAAAAAATTTCTTCACTTGATGAAGAGCTTTCATCACAAAAATCAAATGTACTCTCTTTGCGTCATTCAACAAATGAAGTCGCTCTTTCCCAGCAAGCTCTAGAAACCGAAATTGCTTTGCTTGAAAAACTATTATTGCCTAAGAGTGAAACTCATTCTCCTATTATGGATGAGCTTAAGACAGAAACCGGTTATGAATTAGCGCTTTGGGCGGCGCTTGGTGATGAGCTTGATATGCCCAAAGAAGGTCATGTTTCTGACCTTCAAACAACGAATTACTGGCGAGAATTTGAAGACCTCTCTTTAGCTTCTTTGCCAGAAGGAGTTCGCTCTTTATCTGACTATATTAAAGGCCCTCAGTTTTTATTAAAGCGTCTTTCATTCGTGGGCGTAGTTGAAGAAAAAGACGCACTCTTGTTACAACTTCAATTAAGCCCGGGGCACTCATTGGTTAGTCAATCTGGCGGGTTATGGCGATGGGATGGTTTTATTCTCTCACCGAATGCGCCCTCTTCTGCTCCTCAGAGATTGACGGAGCGGAACCGATTACCCCTTTTGATGGAAGAGTTGGAAGAGCTTAAAGCCAAGAGAAATACTCAGAAAGCTGAGCTAAAGGCACATGAAGAAAAACTAAGTTCGCTAGAGATGGAGTTAAGTCGTACTCGTACAGTTTTACTCCAAAAACAAAGCCAATTAAAAGAGACCAATCAACTCCTTCGATCTCTTGAGCAAAAAAACCGTCAGGTGGATGGCCGTTTGACTGCAATTGCTGAAAGTCTTTCTTCTCGCCAACAAGACCTTCAAACATCAAAGACAAGTTTAGTTTCACAAGAGAACGAATTTAAGGATTTAGCTTCGCTTGATCAAATCAACAAAAGCTATGACGCCCAAAAAGAGATCCTTGTTCAATTACGCTCTGAGCACTCAGATGCGCAATTAAACTGGGCTGGCTTAACGCGGGAAGAAGAACTGCACCTCACACGCATTGGAGAAATGAAACAAGAGCGAGATGACTGGCACGCGCGAGCGAAAGATGCACAGAGCCACATTGATGAACTGAAACAACGCATTGCCAAGGCAAAAGATGAGCTAGTTCAATTTGCTAACCTTCCCACAAAATTTAAAACCCAGCGCCAAAATTTACTGAATGAACTCAGCCTAGCGGAGACAAAACGTAACACTGAAAGTGATGCTCTGGCAGAAGCTGAAACGGCGGCTACTCATTTTGAAAAAGAACTGCGCACTTTGCAAACAGACTTAATGGCATTGCGGGAAGAAAAAGCGCGCGAAGAAACACGGTTAGAGGCAGCACGCGCTCAACTTATTCACCAAGCAAGAGAGATTGAGATGAAACTCTCAATTAAAGCGGATGCTTGTTTGGCGCATTCGGGTTTTGAAGCGGCCATAGAGCTCCCGCCTATTCGTGATGTGCAAGATGATGTGGCTCGTCTTAAAAAAGACCGGGATCGGTTAGGGGCCGTCAATTTGCGTGCTGAAGATGAAATTAGAGAGTTAGAAGAGCAATTTGGTTCAATGATTTCAGAACGGGAAGACTTAGAAAGTGCGGTTAGTAAATTACGTTCAGCTGTCAACCAGCTTAATCAAGAAGGCCGGCAGCGCTTGCTGACCGCTTTTGATGAGGTTAATGCTCACTTTAAGCGCTTGTTTCAAACTCTATTTGCTGGTGGTGAGGCTGAACTGAAACTGATCGACTCTGATGACCCACTTGAAGCTGGCCTTGAAATTATAGCTCGGCCACCTGGCAAACGTCCGCAGGTCCTCACATTACTTTCTGGTGGTGAAAAAGCTTTAACTGCGATGTCACTTCTCTTTGCTGTATTTCTCACCAATCCGTCACCGATATGTGTGTTAGATGAGGTTGATGCGCCACTGGATGACACAAATGTAGATCGTTTTTGCTTGATGATGGAAGAGATGGCGCGCTCAACTGACACACGGTTTCTTGTCATCACCCACCATCCTATGACGATGGAGCGCATGGACCGGCTCTTTGGTGTGACCATGTCTGAAAAAGGGGTGAGCCAATTGGTGAGCGTTGATTTGGCGACGGCTGAAGGGCTTTTGGAGACAGCTTAATCTTCAGATTTAAAACTTACACGTAAAAAAGGCTTCTAACTGATCTGATTGGTAAACAGGAAGAAGCCTTTTTTAAAAATTAGGTGCTTGGTAAATTAACTTGTTTCAGTTTTTTTCTTACGAGCTATTTTGATTTTGCACCCTTTCTTTTTGGCGACTTTTTCAAGCGTATCGATTTCACCTTTTAATTTGGCATACTCAACTGCTTCTGGACCATTCCCCTTGATAAAAAAGGCTGCAGGAAGAAAGATCACTACAGCAACTGCTGTCGCCACTCCATCATTCGTTGCATTATCGTCTACAACACCAGCCAATTTCTTCGCACGATTGGATATGCGCTTCATCTCACCAGTGATTTGACTACAACTATAACCTTGATAATTTAATGGAGATACATAACTTGCTTCAATATTATCAGCACTTTTCGCGCAAGAAGCCATAACTACTGCAATAAATGCAATAGTACTAAACTTAAACAAACTCATAACTACGCCCCCGACGTTTTTATTGTTAATAAAACATTAATAAGCATCTTATTTTTATCAAATCAACAATAAAAAAACATCGTTCGTAATATATTTTTGTCTAAAAAATTAAATTTTGTCACATCAATGAAATAATCATACAAATTACATGCGTTATTACTTACACCTAAGTAGTAATCCTCGATCAAAATGGAAATGATTGGCGTGTAATCTGTTTGCTTCAGGCCCTAAGACGACGCGGAAATAGGTGCAAGCCCCATAATGAATATCGCGCAGGAATTTTGCTTTTTTGCCGCCTCCTTTTTTACTGCTATATGGCCAATCTCTCAGAATTGAAACCTTACTGCCATTGGCTAAAGAAAAGCCTGAAATGTCGATTGCGTTTGCTGTTGCGTGCTCTGATTTCACATTGATATATTTTGAAAGAAGGCTACCCCTGATATTGCGACAAGAATACCCTCCTAAATGGTGCACACGGCTAACAGTTGTGCCAAAATATTTTTTAGCAGCTGGCTGGACAACTTGTGCCATCCACATAGCAAGCCCTGCTCCCATGGGGCAACTTAGTTTGATGGGAGAAATTTTAGCCCCGCTAAATTTACGCAAGTTAACTGAATTGACCCAGCCGCAGCCATCTTTAAAAGGCCTGTCTTTAACAAATGTTTTTTGAACGACGGGGCTTTTTAACGTGGCTTCACAGGCGGCGCGATCATATTTCAAGCCGCCTAACCTCGTTCCGACCATTAGCCAGCTTTTTTCTACATTTAAAGCTGGAAAGGGTAAGAAACTTGTCCTCACATGTCCTGCATATGCCATAGAGCCAAATAAGATAAGGATTAAAACAATCAGTAATTTTAGTGTGTTAGGTACAAAGGGTATTCGCATTTTTGCCTCTAAACTTTGCTTTTCAAGTCATCTAAATTCATGATTGATCTCAGGGTTATCCCGCTCTTTTCTTAGTTGATCATTTGCGCGATAAATTGTCCATGTCAAGAAAAGAGGCTTGTTTGTCAAGCAATCATATGACACTCAATAAAGGTTATGTATTTTAAGGTTTCTCAACTTTAAGATGCCTCTACGATAAAAGCTCACTTTCTAATCCTTTAATCATTGTGAATTAAGAAGGTGATGCTTTTTTGATATTCAGTACTAGAAATAATTACATTTCAGTCGCTGGTTTTGGGAAGAAAAGGAAACATAATAATGAGCAACTCACATTCCAACTCACAATCTGGATATTATTTTTTACAAGTTCCAGGGCCGACAGTCGTGCCTGATGAGGTGGTCGCTGCTATGTCTCAACCTATGATGGATCATAGAGGCCCTGTGTTTGCCAAGCTGGCTGCAGAAGCTGCTCAGAATTTAAAACCGATTTTTAAAACCAAAAATCCTGTGATGGTTATTCCTGCTTCTGGCACCGGAGCCTGGCATGCCAGCATTGCGAATTGTCTCTCAAAGGGGGACAAAGTTCTTATTCCTGAAGTAGGCATGTTTTCAACTCTTTGGGGCAAGGTTTCGCGTGAACTTGGCCTTGAGGTTATTGAGATTGCCGGTGACTGGCGCTCTGGTATTGACGCGCAAAAGGTAGAAGATGCCCTTCGTGCTGACAGTGCAGGTGAAATTAAGGCTGTTTTTGCCACTCATAATGAAACTTCAACTGGTGTCACATCTGACATTGGGGCAGTTCGAGCTGCCCTTACAACGGCTAATCATGACGCCCTTCTATTTGTAGACACCGTTTCCTCTCTTGTTGCCATGGACTATGACCATGATGGTTGGGGGGTTGATATTGCTATTTGCGGTTCGCAAAAAGGTTTGATGTTACCCCCTGGTCTTGCGTTTGCAGCTGTAAGTGACAAAGCTTTGGAAGCTAAGAAAACTTCTAATCTAACCCCAGGTTATTTTGACTTTGATCCATTGATCAGCGCGGCTGAAACAGGACTTTATCCTTATACACCGCCTGTCTCCCTTATTTATGGCTTAAAGAAAGCGACAGAGATGATTTTGGATGAAGGGCTAGAGGATATTTTTGCGCGCCACGCGAAGCTTGGTGAAGCGACCAGGGCTTGTGTGAATGTGTGGGGACTGGAGACGCAATGCCAAGTTGAGGGGCAACATTCAAATGCTGTGACCGCGGTTCGCGCTCCTGATGGTGTGAACGCTGATGAACTGCGTGCCTTCATCTTTGATAAATACAATCTTTCATTAGCCGCTGGCCTTGGGAAAATTGCAGGTGAAGTTTTCCGTATTGGTCATCTTGGCTATCAAAACCCGCTTACACTTATGGGCGCGCTCAGTGGTGTTGAAATGGGAATGGAAGCTTTTGGCATTCAATTTAATAAGGGCGGTGTGAATGCTGCGATGGATATTCTCTCGAAGTAGGGTCAAAACCCTATGTATTATACCTAACATGTAATGCATCTTGCGCTCTATACATCAACTGATGGTCTTTTTTAAAACAAGCTTAATAGAGGGATAACAGCTTAAAACACATGAGTTTTAAGCTGTTTTCCCTTTAATTAGCCCATATGTTGGGGATTCTTTAGCCTTTTCGCTTTTTTTCAAGACTCAAATTTTGCAACTCTCTTCGTAAAAACGCTATAATGTGGCCTAATAAGTTTTTGACAGTTATCAATTTTTGGCTGTTATTAGCTTTTTAGTTTTGTCTCGCATTATCTTGGTTTTAATCTATGAGCGTTTTCACGTTCATTTTTCACGAGTGATTTTTACTTTGCAAAGCCCTTTACCACATATCAATGGCAATCCACGGCATGAACGCCCGATCTGGATTTGGGATCGGGATACGGCTGGGTTTGTCTGGGCGAATGGTGAAGGCGTTAAGTTTTGGTCGGCTCCGAGTTTAGAGAGTTTGCAAGCGACACCATTTGATAAGACGCATCCGGCTTGGTTGAAGGTTTGTCAAATTTTGGATGGGTTATCTCCTACTCCTGTGCAAGGAGATCAACCGATTGGGATAAGCTTATATTTTCCTCATATGAATGGTGGAGCCACAAATGTTCATGAGGTTTTAACATCTTCCTTGGCTCAACCGGGCTCTAGGTTAGTTGACAGAAATAAACAAGAGACAGAGAAACCTGTTTCCAGCAAACAGGATGGATATTTCTCTGCACTTTGCCGGCGCGGTAATTTGAAAAATAGAACGGCGCTTATTGTTGAAGTTTTGTCAGCAGCTGATGGAAAGTCTGAGAGAGATTACTCAACCACAATGCTTGATGCCCCTGATGTACAAAGTGAGGACAATGCTCACTCTGAGCCTCCTGTTGCCGAAGAAATACCTATTGATGTTTCTACTTCGACCTCTCTTGAGACAAAACCATCTAGCAAAGAGTTGCCTGCTCAACCTTCTCTAGATGACCTTAGTGATCTTATTCCTAAGGCTCAACTTCAAGAACTCGCACGCCTTATCAAAAAAGAAGGTGGGCAAGACGAAAAAATCCATGAAACTGCTTTGATGAAAGCAGTGCCATCGGATCTTGAAACCCAAGATGCTGACAAAACGGCTCACCCAAATTCTAGCCAAGAACATTCTAAGCAAGAACAT
>JAEPQF010000021.1:0-7773 GCA_017640685.1 Hyphomicrobiales bacterium | reverse complement strand
CAGTGGACACCTCTTGAAATTGATTTAACCGCTTTAGCCGGGGTTGGTGAACAGGATGAGTTAGAAGCGGTGTTTGAGGGTTCAGAGGCTCCTTATGCACTTATTAGCTTACAGAAGATCATTCATGCTAACAGCAGCTTTGTGAGTGAGTTGGGCTATGATGATATTGATCCATTAATTAATGATGGAGCGGATTGGCTTTTCCCCAAAAGCAGGAGTGTTTTTACCAAACTTCTCTCAGGTGAAATTAGGGTCTCTCAAATTGGTTCAAAGAATGGTTTGACACATGTTCGCTTGCGCTCAGGGCGCAAGCTTGTTCGTGATGTGCTGATTACTCCTGTTAAGCTCACCAAATTTGATCGAACTTTACTGCTTTTACAATTAGACAATGAGTTCGACTACGAGCATCAAACAAGCTCGAGCCCGCGACATTCTTCTCAACAGACTTTAGATGATTTGCAGCAAACCTTTAATGCTGGCCCAGAGACGACGTCTATCCCTTTACTTAGCGCGATTAGTCATGAAGTTAGAACGCCATTGAATGTTATTTTAGGTTTTTCTGAAGTGATGACTTTGGAACAATATGGGCCTTTGGGGAATGATAAATATAAAGATTACATAAAGGATATACACAGCAGCGCCCAGCATGCCTTGAGCCTCATTAATGACTTATTGGATTTAACCAAATTAAAGGCTGGTAAATGGCAGGTTGAACCAACTGAGATAGAACTCAATGCCATTGTTCGTGAGCAAGTTCGTCTCATGAGAGAGCTGGCTGCAAAACGCCAAGTTCGCCTGCGTTCCGATTTGGAAGAGAACCTTCCTTTGGTAAAAGCTGATGAGCGCTCGCTTCAGCAAATTCTCTTAAACTTGATTTCAAATGCGATTAAATATGACAAGTCTGGTGGTCTGATTACAGTTAAAACAGCGTTTTTAGAGCCTAATAAAATTGCACTATCCGTATCAGACACCGGCCCTGGAATGAGCCGAGCTGACATTTTGCAAGCGATGGAGCCGTTTCATCAGGTTAACGATCAAAAAAATTCACATGATGCGTCTTTAAACCCTGCTTATATTGGTAGTAAAAAAGGTAAATCTGGTACTGGATTGGGATTACCGATTTCAAAAGCCCTTGCAGAGGCGAATAATATTGATTTTGCTATTCGTAGCGAGAAAGATCATGGCACCGATATTGTTCTCACCTTTTCACAATCTGAGACCTAATTTCTCTCAGTATATAGGCCTTATACCAAAATCTTTTAGCTCCCCCGTCTTAGGTTAACCATAAACGCTTCAATTCTATTGGACTTTTGGATGTGTTTTAGCCAGTTTCCAACTTGGCTGCTAAAAGATTTTTAAATTTATCAATTTCTTAGTGCAGAAACTCATAACTCGTCATATATTGACATCTGGTGCATTAAGAATGATTTGCAAAGTATGACAGCCGCCAATACAGACCCTTTGACAGACCTGGAGAGCTCTAGCAGTTCCTTTGAAGCTAAGATAACGCCCGCTAAGCGTCCATCAAGTTGGGGCTGGGTTTTGTTGGTCTTGCCTGTGATCTTTCTTGTGGTCTTGCCGCTTATTTCTATTGTCGTGATGAGTTTTAACCCCAGTGAAAATATCTGGCCTCATCTTGTTTCCACTATTTTACCTCGCTCTATCCGAGATACGTTTTTTCTTATGAGTGGGGTTGGGCTTTTAAGTCTGATCATTGGCACGAGCACAGCTTGGCTTGTCACTATGTATGACTTTCGGGGAGTTAAATTTTTCGAATGGGCTCTTTTACTCCCCCTTGCAATGCCGACTTACATGATGGCCTATTGTGCTGTTGATTTTCTTGAATATTCAGGCCCCATTCAAACAGGGCTTCGCTCTTTATTCGGCTTTCACGATGCTAGGGATTATTGGTTCCCGAATATTGCCAGCATGCCTGGTGCTATCATTGTACTCTCGCTTGTTCTCTACCCTTATGTATATCTCGCGGCGCGTGCGAGCTTTATGCAGCAATCTGTTTGCGCTCTTGAAGTCGCCCGCACGTTAGGTCGTAGCCCTATGGGGGCTTTTTGGAGTGTTGGTTTGCCACTCGCCCGCCCAGCTCTGATTGCAGGTTTGGTTTTGGCTTTAATGGAATGTTTGAATGACTATGGGGCGGTGGTCTATTTTGGTATTGAGACCTTAACAGCAAGTGTTTATAGCACCTGGCAAGAGCGTTCGAACTTAGGAGGGGCTGCCCAAATTGCCTCTTTGATGCTGCTCATCATAATTGTTCTTTTATATGTTGAACGCCGGGCAAGATCACAACAAAAATATTTCCAAACAACTGGATATAACCGGGATCTGCCTGTGGTTCAATTAACGGGCTCACGTGAAGTATTTGCTTTTCTCTGCTGCGCCCTTCCTTTTGTGCTTGGGTTTGCTCTTCCGTTTTTTATTTTAATCAACGCGTCTTTTCGCTTTATAGATTTTATTTGGACGACAGAGTTTTGGCGAGCTGCGGGGTATTCCGTTTTGCTTGCGAGCTTAACAGCTGTGATTGCAGTGAGTGTTGCTCTTTTAATTGCTTATGGCAAACGGGTAACTGCTCATCCCATTTTAAAACCCATTGGCGCTCTGGCCGGGACTGGTTATGCGATCCCAGGTGCAATACTCGCGATTGGTATTCTTATTCCACTGGCCGCATTTGATAATATTTTTGACAGTTTTATGCGGTCTTATTTTGGAATTTCAACTGGCTTACTTTTATCAGGCAGCCTTTTTGCTTTGTTATTTGCTTATTTGGTTCGTTTTTTAGCGATTTCTCTTGGGACAATTGAAGCTGGGTTTCATAAAATTTCTCCCAATCTTGATGGGGCGGCACGAACTCTTGGACAAACTAGCCTTGGTGGCTTTCGTCTTGTGCTTTTGCCTATTATGCGGCCTTCCGTTGCAGCTGCCGCATTGCTTGTTTTTGTTGATACCATGAAGGAGTTGCCAGCAACATTATTGTTACGCCCTTTTGATTTTGACAGTTTAGCAACCTTGGTTTTTGAATTTGCCAGCCGTGAGGAATTTGAAGAAGCTGGTCTTGCAGGCCTTACCATTGTGGCATTTGGTTTGATCCCACTTTTATTTTTAAATCGAACTGTTTCTGCTAGTCGCTCAGAGCAAAGTAAAGACTAAGACGCGAACTAGCGAACAGTCCACCAGTTAAAATTGCAAGATATTTACGGCCTTAGCGGCCTTATAAACAACACCAAGAAACCAATGCGCGGCACGATTGGCGCCCTTTTCCAAGTTTGGTTGTTTTCCCACATTTTTCTCTGTTTTTTCAGCAAAAAACACTTAGATTTTTGAAATCTACCTTGAAACTTCCACAATGATAAGAGATGCTAGCTGGCAACATAGAAATCTTTTTTCCTGATTTTTTATTTTAGTCACAGGTTTATTCTATGAGTGTTTCTTTAAGCACCTACGTTGTAAGTCCATAAATTTTAAATTTCTAACCGCCATTTCAGCGATGAGTTATATTGTATGAGTTTGAAACTATATTTTGACGTTTTAATTCATTTGCCCGTTAACAGACTTGGCTCATCTTTTCCTTTGACTTCCAAGTTCTCTTTTGCGTCGCTGATTGGACTTGCTCTCTTTGGTTTTGGCTCTTTGGTCTTTCTAATCTCTGGTGTTTTTATTACCAACCCTTTATCAGCTTCGAAATTAGCGAATAAAGGAAATGGTTTTTACTCCCTTTCCCAACCTATTATTCTCAGTCATTCTCCTAAAGTTATGATTACTGAAGGGAAACTTCGTTTTTTAAGTGGGAAAGTTAAGAAAAACTCAGCTGATATATTGGGAAGCCTCCCCTTTAACTGGACAGATTTGATCATCACTAAAAAGCACTCTCATGCTCATCTTTCTGAAGCAAAAATTCTGATTGATTTTAGAGATAATATTGATGATTTAAAGAAAGCAGGGGGTGAAGCAAATGGTCTTATCAACCGTTCTGTTCTAGCTAAGAGTTATTTAGAACATATTCACATTACAGACACCGAAGTGAAGGTCTATAAAAATCACAGCAAGCCCCTTGTTGTCGCTTTAAAAACAGGTGAGTTTCAAGTTGATTTAAGTGACAGCGAACTTGAAGGAACCGGTCAATTAAAGCTAGGTGAGATTATGTCTGAGTTTTCACTCACTCATGATTTTTCTAAAAAGACATCTAAAGGCGTGACACTTAATGAGATTGAGTTTGAATTAAAGAATGAAAATTTTATCTCTAAACTGGATGGTATTCTTGAAGGGCGCCGCGGTTTGCATTTTAAAGGTACAGCATCTCTTCATTTAAATAATATCAACAAGTCTGACTTTTCATTTGATCAATCGGCCCGCTCTAAAGCCATTCAATTTAAAACGTCTGGTACTCTCGATTGGGCCGGTGATGAAGGGACTTTATCAAAGGCACGTTTTAAATTTGGTCGTAATGATGCTGAGGGGAGCCTTAGTTTAAAGCTAAGCCAAGCTAATCCTGAAGTTTCTGGCACCCTTGCCTTTAAAACACTGGATTTTTCCGAACTGCACTCCTTAAAAAGAAGAGCTAAGAAGGTTCACCAATTAAAAGAAACTCATTCAAAAAACAGCAAAGAAGAAACACCTCTAATAAGTGCTCTTAATTTCATTACGCCTCTTATTCGCAATTATGATGCAGATGTTCGTCTTTCAGCGGATAAGATAAAAGTGAGTGACCTTTCATTAAAAGACGCAGGATTTAGTCTTTTTCAAAAAAATGGCGAATTACTTATTGATATGGCTGGGCTTCAATTGATGGGTGGTTCAGCAACTGGCTTGATAAAGATTGATACAAATTCTCCAAAACCGCGCTGGCACATTAATTCCGGATTTAAAAATTTAAATTTATCAGACTTGAAAGATATTCTTCCTCATCACTCTTTTTTGGCTGGTGTTGGCCATTTAAAGCTAAAGATGACTAGTTTTGGTGACAAAGGCGATGAAATTTATGAAAATATGTCTGGCTCACTTAATTTTAAAATGCCCAAAGGTGGCTCAATTCAGTTAGATCTAAAACAATTCATTGGCGAGCAAGAACATAGTTCAGATAAGACTTTAAAAGATTTAGCAGCTGGTAAAAGTTCATTTCAATTTTTGAATAGCATTGCCCATTTTGCAAAAGGGGCCGTGATTTTTGATCACTTTATGATTTCTACCAAAAGCCATGATTATACGGGACATGGTTTTTTAAATCTCAAATCCCATAATTTAAACTGGCACATTGCCAGCTGGGAGACGACTGAAATTTTAGAAAGCTCATCGGACGTTGACCAATCTGAAAAGAATGGTACCAGCGGTAAAGACAATAATCTTTCCTCCTCTGTTAGGAAACCAATGCTAAAGGCAAAGAGCAACAAAGCTGAGATGACTAAAGCGCCCATTTTGCTTACTTGTAGCCACATTGATGGATTATGGAACCAATTACAATTTAAGAAGTTTACAGCATTGCATCTTTCTCTTTTAAATAAGGCTTGTCCCGCTTTTTATCATTTTGATCCGTTGAAAACAAAAGAACACACCATTGTTCATTCAGATAATGCAAGGTAAAACTGGCAGATAATGCAGGTTAAGACTGTTGAAGAAAAGATAAGTATAGGAGACGTTCTCATGTTGAACATGGCTAAAGGTTTTAATCGGTATGTAAAGAAAGCATGCGTCATTGCGTCTATAATAAGTGTTTGCTTTTCTGCCCCGCTATTTTTAGCGTCTCCTTCTTTTGGCGAACCTTCAACACAGTTAAAAATTTCAACATTTGGTGGTGCTTATAAAGCCTCGCAGGAGAAAGCGTTTTTTGCTCCCTTTACTGAAGAAACCGGCACGAAAATTGATGTTTCAACTCATAAAAACCCGCTAGAGCTTTTGAAAGATTGGAAAGAAAACGGCAAAAAGAGTACGGATCTTATCGACCTTTCTTCCTATGAGGCTGAGCAAGCTTGTGATGCTGGCTTGTTGGTTTCTTTAGATCAGAATGAAATTTCCAAGGGCGCAAATGGCTTATCTATTCAAGCTGATTTCATGGCTAACAGTTTAATTGATTGTGCTGTGCCATCTGTTGCTTGGTCGGCATTAATGGCTGTGAAAAATGGCACGTTTAAGAAGAAGAAGAAACCCCGTAGCTGGATTGATTTTTTTAACGTTAAAAGATTTCCTGGTAAGCGTAGTATGAAGAAATCAGCGCGCTATAGTTTAGAAACGGCTCTTTTAGCTGATGGTGTAAAAGCTGACGATCTTTATTTTCAATTAAGTACAATTGATGGACAGAAACGCGCCTTTCATAAACTTTCTTCTTTGAAAGACAATATTGTTTGGTGGGAAAATAGCAAAGATGCTATTGCGAACCTAACAACAAAAGAAGTTGTTATGGGTTTGGCGTTTAATGGTCGATTGTTTAATTCAATTATTGGCGATGGGCTTGATGTTACCTTAATTTGGCAGGGGCAGATTTATGATCTTGATTATTGGGCTATTCCTAGCAACACCAATAACAGAGCTGGTGCGCTTGACTTTATCAATTTTGCAACTTCTTCAAAACAACTTGCAGAGCAAAGCAAGTGGATGCCTTATGGGCCAATGCGGCAGTCATCTCTTAAATATATTGGTAAACATGACATCGCCAATATTCACATGGCTCCTTACCTACCAACGACAAAAGCTCACTTTAGAAAAGCCATAAAATTTAATGAGAATTTCTGGCAATCCGCTAAAGGAAAAGAGTTGGAAGAGCGCTTTAACAGCTGGCTTGATGGCTCTCTTAAATGGCCAGAAAGACAAGAAAAAGAGGCTCGTTAATTTGTCTCTTTTTCAATAAGTATTTTCTTCATTTTTAATGCTGTGTAAAATCTCATTCTAAGCTCTAGAGATGTTACAATATTGTCACAAAGTTTTAACACTTCTTGTTTGTGCGCTGATTTTTATCAACTTTTATTAAGTTGTGGATGAAATTTAGATAAGTTTTTTTGAACTCTGTTCAGCAGATTTATGAAATTCTAATTCATTTAAAAATAACAATTTTTTTATCAAGCGATTTGCTCAAAATTTTTGGACTTTTTTTCTTTTTTGATTGTAGTTTTGATTTGTTATTGCTTTTTTTATGTCAAGAATTTTGCACTGATTTTTTCGCTTAAAAAAAAAATGAAGAGATCAGTATTTTTCCTCTTTCGCGCCTTCAAGTTTATTATGTAATGTGTGATCTCCATTTGGCAGACTTAACTTGAGTCGCCTTAATTGAGTCGCCATGGATTTAATGGACCAAAGAGGGCCATTCATTGTTCTGAATTCAATTTAGATTCACATTACATTGGGTGGATTTCTAGATTGAGAGTGAAAGCTCTCAATCTAGAACAAAGAGCGTTATTGATTAGCGTTCTTAAAAAGCGGGGTAAGCTGTCAGCATTTACGTGCTGACAGCTTTTTATTTTCTAGCTTCTCTTATTTGGTGTTGCTTTTTATCACACGCTATTAAAAAACGTTTATAACCATACTGAAACACCACGTCTTTTTAAGATCTTCTCTTCATTTTCAATATAAAGGTTGATAGTGTTTTAATTGATTTTAGTACTTGCTGCCTTTTGGTGTGCATGATTATCAGGGCGCGTATTTATGAGTTTGCCAGAAAAACTACTCGAAAAAGCTTTTTATTGGGGTCCGCTTTTTGTGGGTGTAGTTAGTTTAATTGCTGGCGTGGTTTTTGTGCAGACTGTTTATAAATTTGAGGGTGAAATTCCTTTAGCT
>JAEPQF010000219.1 GCA_017640685.1 Hyphomicrobiales bacterium | reverse complement strand
AAAACAAATATACAAAAGGTTTAAAGGCAAAATAGAAGTTACGAACAGATATTACTGAAATATCCAAATTCGACATCTTCTTGCCCAGATCTGATGTAACGAGAAAAAGGCACATGATAAAATATCATGTGCCTTTTTTATTTATATTAATTGTATCATCCATTAGTATTTTGGCGCGATCTTCATTTCCCACCTGCGGCGAGATAAAGAATATACAATGTGCGTACCATGTATAAAATGAACCATAAATTTTAAAAAACCAAAAAGCTGGCTAGTCACATGACCAAAATAGTTTTTCTCGATAGAGGCACCTTTCCTAAAAACTTTGAAGCAAAAAAACCAAGCTTTTCTCATGAATGGCAAGAATATGAAGGCACCCCTAAAGATCAAATCATACCAAGGCTTCAAGGGGCAGAGATTGCCATCATCAACAAAGTCAAACTAACGGAAGACGTCTTATCCAATCTGCCAGACCTAAAAATGATCGCCATCTCAGCCACTGGCTATGACAATGTTGATATTAATGCAGCTAATGAAAGAGGCATCACAGTAGCCAATGTCAAAGGCTATGCTGAAAACTCTGTTCCTGAACATGCTATGATGATGATTTTAGCACTCAGCCGCTCACTTATTGGCTATCAAACGGATGTAGAAAAAGGCATTTGGCAAAAATCAAACCACTTCTGCTTCTTCAATCACCCAATTGAAGACTTGCATGACAAAACCTTAGGCATCATTGGTCGCGGTGTTCTTGGTGCTGGCCTTGCGCGCCTTGCCAGTGGGTTTGGCATGGGCATTATGTATGCAGGCCGAAGAGATGATAAAAACCCGCACAAACCTTACATTGAATTTAATGAATTTTTGGAGCAATGCGACATCATCTCGGTTCACTGCCCTTTAAATGAACAAACCAAAGATCTCATAACAAAAAAAGAATTTGATAAAATGGCAAGAAAACCCATTTTAATAAATGCATCCAGAGGCGGGATTGTTAATGAAGCGGATGCTGTTAATGCCGTTAATGAGAAAAAAATCAGAGCTCTTGGAATTGATTGTCTTTCACTAGAACCCCCAAGAAATGGTAATCCACTTCTTTCAATTGCCCATTATCCCAACGTAATCATAACCCCCCATGTTGCATGGGCAAGTTCAGATGCTATTTACACCCTCTGGGAAGGGCTCATAAATAATATTGAGAAATGGAAAAAAGGTGAGCTGAAAAACTCGCTTTAATTAATTTAGTTCAACCAAATCAGGGTCAAGTTCAACAATTTCAACAACTTCAGTTCGTTCTGGAATAAAGTCATTTGTTGTGTGCTTGTTGAACTGCACTTGATTACGACCACTTTCTTTCGCCAAATACAAGGCAAGGTCAGATCGTTTCAAAAGCGTTTCAATCGTGTCACCCTTGCTCCATTCACTCACACCAAAGCTACATGTGAGTTTAAGCGGCTTAGATTGATCTTCAGTTTCAATGGCAAGTGCTTCAACTTCAGCACGTAATTTTTCAGCAACATCAAGTGCCTCATCTTTAGCGATATTAGGAAGAAGTAACGCAAATTCCTCACCGCCCATGCGGGCAAATAAACCAAACTCTTTCTCAACCGTTCCAACCACAGCCACAAGTGCTTTATCGCCAATATCATGACCATATCTATCGTTTACACGTTTAAAATGGTCAATATCAAACATAATAGCTGAAAGGTCAGCACCATCATCAGCAGCCGTACAATGAGCCACGGCTGCATCAAAAAAGGCCCGGCGATTTAATATCCCTGTTAGACAATCGAGTGTGGCTAACTTAATAAGCTCTTCTTGCATATATTTCATGCGTTCAGCCACTCGCAAACGGGCCAAAAGTTCCTGTAAATTAGGAG
>JAEPQF010000218.1 GCA_017640685.1 Hyphomicrobiales bacterium | reverse complement strand
ATTTCGGTGCAAGCGGCAAGATGCATTAAGATCTGTTCTTATCAAGAAAGGCAGAAAATGCATGATGATTAAGCCGTTTTAGGATGATAAAAATACCGAAGATGATTTTTAAATCGTTCGTTTTGTAGTATATCCACATAGATGTAGATGTGCTTAAGTAAGATAGAACTGTATTGAATTGTAAAAACATCTTTGCAAGCAATTGAATGTTCCGCAAAATTTTGACTTAATCTAATGCTTTTACTAAAATTTATTGATGCCCGCCTTTTCTAAATCTTAGGAAAAGGCATTTTGTGTATGTCCGAAAAGAAAAACCCGTTATTATCGAACCAAGGTTCAAATGCTGGTCTATTCCAGCCACAAGCAAGTTTGCGTCATTCATCCCTTTGGCAAGATGGGAAACCCGATACGCGCTTGGTTAAGTTGATTCACTTGTTGGCCCAAGTAACAGCTCTAGAACATTTTGAGGCCGAATGTGAGGCGAACAAAGAAAAGAAAAAAAATGAAAGTAATTGGAGGCAATCTGGAAAATGAACCGTGTAGCCATATATGCCCGTTACAGCTCTGATCAGCAAAGCGAAACCTCTATAGAAGATCAGATACGGTTGTGTCGTGAATATGCGGAGCGAGAGGGCTGGACAATTACTGAATGCTATAAGGATATGGCAATTTCCGGGGCAAGCCTTTTGTTGCGGCCCGGTGTCCAAATGCTCATGCAAGATGCTATGAAAGGCGCTTTTGACATTATATTAGCTGAAGCCCTTGACCGTCTATCACGTGATCAGGCAGACATAGCGAACCTTTACAAACAATTGCAGTTTCAAGGCGTTCAGCTAACGACCCTTTCAGAAGGTAAAGTCAGCGAATTGCATGTTGGGCTTAAAGGGACAATGAATGCATTGTTCTTGAAAGACCTAGCGAACAAGACCCGCCGGGGTCTTCGTGGCCGCGTTGAAAAAGGCAAGTCTGGCGGTGGAAACTGCTTTGGTTACGATGTTGTCAGAAAGTTCACATCGGATGGAAGCCCTATTAAGGGCGATCGAAAAATAAACAAAAAAGAAGCAGATATCGTTCGGCGTATTTTTACTGAATACGCTCATGGTAAATCTCCGAAAGCCATTGCTTTGCAACTTAATAAAGAAGGTGTTCCTGGTCCAACCGGCAAAGGGTGGGGACCAAGCACGATTAATGGTAATCGGGATCGTGGAACAGGCATCTTAAACAATGAGCTTTATATCGGGCGTCTCATTTGGAACCGTCTTCGTTATATTAAGAACCCAAATACAGGGAAAAGAGTTTCCAGATTGAATCCTGAAACCGAGTGGATTGTAAAGGAAGTCCCCGATATGCAAATTGTTGAGCAAGAGTTATGGGATCAGGCCAAAGCACGCCAAGGTTCCCTGGATACTATTAAAGCCTACAACAGCGATAATGCGCTAACCCGAAAACGTAGACCCAAATATCTGTTTTCCGGCTTGACCAAATGTGCTTGCTGCGGTGGGGGCTATTCAAAAATATCTAAAGACTTACTCGGCTGCTATTCCGCTAAAAATAAAGGAACATGTACGAACAACCAAAATATCAGACAAGATGAGCTAGAGAACCGGATTTTAAAAGCCATCAGGCACAATCTGATGGACCCGCAATTATTTGAAGAGTTCTGCAAAGAATATACGCGTTTCATGAACAAAATGCGCATAGAACACAATGCAGAGTTACAGGCCCGTCAAAATGAATTTGAGCGTATTGATAAAGAACTCAAAAAATTAGTGGACGCCTTATGCCAAGGCGTTCCAGCTAAAGAAGTGAAAGATCAAATGATCGAACTCAGCACTCGTAAAAAAGAATTAGACGTGATGATCAAGAGCAACACGAAACCTGTAACATTGCTTCATCCGAATATGGCCCTGACTTATCAAGCTAAGCTCGATGAATTGTTCACAGCTCTTACCAATGACGCCACAAAAGATTCTGCAAGTGAGGCAATTCGTTCTTTGATAGACACCGTTATTCTATCGCCA
>JAEPQF010000217.1 GCA_017640685.1 Hyphomicrobiales bacterium | reverse complement strand
AGATAATTGCATTCAGAGCCAAGTTAGGCGAAAACACCCCAGAACTAAAGTTCATGAACAGAAAATATGGAAAAATTGAGTTCGTCAGCACATTACCTCTTGATATTAGAGGAAAATGTTTGTGTCAGACAACGCGACGAAATGAACTATTGGCATAACGTCGCAAAAAAGGCACATAGACAACCAGTTAATTAAGAATGGGCACTTCACTTCAAGTCAATCAACCATATCAAACCAAACATATGGTATTGAAGCCCTAAAAAGAAAATTTAGGAGAGGACTATGGCACTTAAGGTTGCAATTAATGGATTTGGACGTATCGGTAGAAACGTCTTGCGCGCAGCCGCTGAAGCCAACAGACAAGATATCGAGTTTGTTGCAATTAATGACCTAACCCCAATTGAAACCACAGCACACCTGCTACGCTATGACAGTGTTCATGGTCGTTATCCTGGTGAAGTTACTATTTCTGGCGATACAATCGATATCGGCCAAGGCCCTATCAAAGTTTTAGCAGAACGTGACCCATCAAAATTACCTTGGGGTGATTTAGGCATTGACGTTGTCATGGAATGTACAGGCATTTTCAGTGCAAAAGAAAAAGCGATTACCCACATCACTGATGCTGGTGCAAAAAAAGTTCTAGTCTCTGCTCCCTCTTCCGGCGCTGATATCACAGTGGTTTATGGTGTAAACCATAATGACATTACAGCAGATCACCAAGTTGTATCAAATGCGTCATGTACCACAAACTGCCTGGCACCAATGGCAAAAGTTCTAAATGAACTTTGCGGCATTGAAACAGGCTTCATGACTACAATTCACGCTTACACAGCAGACCAACGCATCCACGATTTACCACATGGTGATATGTACCGCGCAAGAGCAGCCGCTCTTTCAATGATCCCAACTTCAACAGGTGCTGCTAAAGCTGTTGGCCTAGTTCTGCCAGAATTAAATGGCAAACTAGATGGCGTGGCCGTTCGTGTACCAACACCAAACGTTTCAATGGTTGACCTAAAATTCTTACCTGGCCGCGAAACATCAGTTGAAGAAATCAACGCAGCGATCACCAAAGCTGCTGAAAATGAAATGAAGGGTGTGATCAACGTTGTAACTGAGCCACTTGTCTCAATCGACTTTAATCACAATCCAGCTTCATCTTCATTTGATGTCACTCAGACAAAACTAATCGATGGTAAAATGGCCCGTGTTATGTCTTGGTACGATAATGAATGGGGCTTCTCTAACCGTATGTTAGATACAGTCGCAACAATGGGCAAATTCGTCTAAACCAGTTGCACAAACACAATTTTAAGCTTAAAGCCTCTTATAGAAAAACCTATAAGGGGCTTTGTTTTATTGAGCTCAAGAAGCTTAAACACTGTAATTTATTCTTAGATTTAAGAGAAAAACCATGAACACCAATGAACAAAATACCAATCCAGAGTTAGAACTCGCCCCACCACCACAGCTCTATCTGATCATGGATCTCTCTTTAACCGAAACACCAGGCGATGACATTCAGGCAATAGCAAATTCAATCAATTCAGATGAATTTGCCCCCTTTTCGTCTCTTTTAATTCAACAAAATGACCCCAAATCACTATGCTCAAAAGAGCTCGTAAAAGACATCCAATCAAAAGACATTGCTGTTCTCATTGAAGATAATGTCCCTTTAGCTCAATCTATAGGCGCAGATGGTATCCACTTAACCGATGATGATGAAGACATTTTCAATGCTGCAATTGAAACATTAAGTGAAGATGTCATCATTGGTCTCAAAGCAAAACAATCTCGCCACAAAGCTATGATATCTGCAGAACAAGGGTGTTCCTACGTGGCAATAAACCTCTTTGACGAAGCAGAGCATGAAAGAGAGTTAGAAGAATTTGAACGCCCCCCTGAAATCAACTGGTGGGTCTCATTATTCAGCACCCCATGTGTTGCTTGGAACATTACTTCCAAAGATGAAGCAATTGAAGCCACAAAACAAGGCGCTGATTTCATAGCACTCGCACCTGAATTTTGGCAAAAGGGCGATACAAGCACTGAAATTATAGCTGATTGCATCAAAACGATTTCAGCAATTGAGAGATATGTTCCAACTCTATAAAGCGACACGTAAATCAAAACTCTATATTGATAAAAGACTATATTGATACAAAGTC
>JAEPQF010000216.1 GCA_017640685.1 Hyphomicrobiales bacterium | reverse complement strand
ACACAACACTAATTTGACTTTTTTATACGCATTTACCACACGAAAACACATGTATCCCCAGATCCTTTTATAAGACAAATTCAAAGAGTTTTATAAAAAGTTCCCTAATCTGCGGACACATTCAGTGTAGCTTACTGTTTAACCTTACAGATTCATTCCCCAAATGCAAAGAGCCTTTTAAGCAACATTTAACTTTAATTAATGTTTTTTTAGCTTTTTTGCGCTTGTTCCTCAGTTAATTAAACCAGCCAATATCATTTTTTGTTGCTAATAACATCATGCACAACAAAAGTGCTAAGCCAGCTCTAAAGCTGTATTCCATTACTTTTTCACTCGCTGGTTTGCCTCTGATGGCCTCAATAGCATAAAAGAACAGGTGTCCACCGTCTAACATGGGGATTGGAAATAGATTAAATAACCCAATGCTGACAGACAAAAGACCAGCGATATAAAGAGTTGAAACAAGACCAAAGCCTGAGAAATGGTTAACAATTTTTCCGATGCCGATAGGGCCATTTAGTTTATCGATCGACTCCCGGCCTGTGAATAACTTACCTATATACCCCAACGTGCTGGTGATAATGAATTGAGTTTGATCTTTTGCAGCAATTGCCGCCCCAAAAACGGAGTATTTTTCTGTAACCCAAGTAGATTTGTCTCTTGATGGCCCAACACCAATTCTGCCCATAGAGACTTCACGCCCTAAGCCATTATCGACCATTTTCATCTCTGGCGTGATTGGAATTGTGAGAACATCTTTTTCTCTTAAAATAGTGAGCTTTAAATTATCCTCGCCACTGAATGACACGATACGAAATATGTCATTGAAAAACTTTGTCTCTGTGCCGTTGATATGAGTGATTTTGTCACCTTTTAAAAGCCCAGATTTTTCTGCAGGACTATCCTTAACAACAATATCAATCAGTCCTGAAGGGCCATGTTGGCCATTTGCGTAGTGAATGCCTGTGAAAATAATCCAGCCAAGTAAGAAACTTGCGATTGGGCCTGCAGCCACAACCAAAGCTTTTTGCCACAATGCTTTATTGTGAAATGCACCTGCTTGTTGCTCTGGTGTTAATTTTTCAAATGCTTCTTTATCTTCTGTGCTTGCGGCATTGGCATCGTCGGTAAATTTCACATATCCACCTAAGGGGATCCAACAGAATTTCCACCTCGTATTGCGACTATCTGTGAAACCAAATATCTCTTTACCAAAACCAATAGAAAATGCGTCGATTGTAACATTGCACCATCTGGCGACCATGAAATGCCCAAGTTCGTGGAAAAACACTACAAGTGTCATAACAAACAATATTGGTAACACCCAGCCGGTCATTATACCCGGAATTGAGGTTATAATCTGTGTTATTAGATCCATAATGTAGTGTGTCCTTTAGATTTGTTTTTTAAATTAGTTTTTAATTTGTCAAAATTCAGGCCAAGGGGTTTAAATGTGAGTTCTTATCACCGAAAATTCCTATTGCCCTCATTCTCTAATTTTAAGTTTCGTTTTCGTACATTTGAAGCTTTTACCATGATATTTTGGTACAAATGATACTAATTTATCATGCTAGACAAATGACAATGCATGCTAGAGCAAGTTTAAAGCCATATATCGCGCCTGATTGTCTATTTTCAAGATATCATTAATAGAGAATCTATCTGTATGTTTTAACTCAGATTGGATTTTTTCTAGTACTTTTTCGATAATTTGAGGGATTTGCACATATGAGCATTTATTGGAGAGAAAAGCTTCAACAGCAATTTCATTGGCTGCGTTTAATGCCGGCCCATTAAACTCATCAGATTCCATCACTTGACGGGCTAATTTTAAGCATGGAAACCTCTCTTCATCACCCGCTTCAAAGTCCATATTGCTGATTTTCACGAGATCTACAGGTTTAATTGGTGTTTTCATTCTTTTGGGCCAAGAAAGACTATATGCGATTGGAACGCGCATATCTGGTTCACTGAGCTGTGCCAAAACCGAGCCGTCAAAGAAACTCACCAAACAATGGATGATTGATTGGGGGTGGACAACCATATCAACTTGGTTTGCTTTTAAGTCGAATAAATATTTAGCCTCGATTAGTTCAAGCCCTTTGTTCATTAAAGTGGCTGAGTCAATTGTGATTTTGGCTCCCATTTCCCAATTGGGGTGTTTTAAAGCTTGTTCTTTT
>JAEPQF010000215.1 GCA_017640685.1 Hyphomicrobiales bacterium | reverse complement strand
AATTCTCCGCGCCCTGCCACTTCAAAACTGTCACGGTCTTGGTCATTCAGCGTGATCTTAAGCGCAATGTTACCTTCAGCTTCTTGAAGCAAACGGTCACGAATAACCCGGCTTTGCACCTTCGACCCTTCCTGGCCAGCAAACGGTCCATCGTTAATTCTAAAAGTCATAGAAAGGGTAGGTGGATCAACAGGATCAGCGGCAATCGGTGTTGTCACTTCAGGATCGCATAATGTGTCAGCAACTGTCGCTGTCGTCATGCCAGCAATTGAAATAATATCACCAGCACTTGCGCTTTCAACAGGAACGCGATCAAGCCCCTGGAAGGCAAGCACTTTAGAAACGCGGCCCTTTTCAGCAATGGAACCATCAGCTGAAAGCGCATTAATTGATTGGTTAGGTGTAACAGTACCAGAGGTCACACGGCCTGTTAAAATACGGCCCAAAAACGGGTCAGAGCCGATGGTCGTCACCAACATAGAAAATGGACCTTCTTGTTTCTTGGGAGCAGGCACATATTTGGTCACCAAATCAAAAAGAGGCTCCATATTCTCTTGCGGGCCCTCAGGGTTAGCAGCCATCCAACCTTGTTTTGCAGAACCATATAGAATAGGAAAATCAAGTTGCTCTTCATTCGCATCCAAATTAGCAAAAAGGTCAAATACTTCGTCGACCACTTCTTCATGACGCTCTTCAGGTTTGTCAATTTTGTTGATTGCAACAATCGGATTAAGACCAAGTTTCAGAGCCTTTGAGACAACAAACTTGGTTTGAGGCATTGGGCCTTCCGCAGCATCAACCAAAACGATAACACCGTCCACCATATTCAAGATACGCTCAACTTCACCGCCGAAGTCAGCGTGGCCAGGCGTGTCCACAATATTAATGCGTGTGTCTTTCCAAATAATAGATGTCACTTTCGCAAGAATAGTAATTCCGCGCTCACGCTCTAAGTCGTTCGAGTCCATCGCCCGTTCTTCAACTTTTTGATTGTCACGAAACGCACCAGATTGTTTCAACAAAACATCAATAAGAGACGTCTTGCCATGATCCACGTGAGCGATAATAGCAATATTGCGCAAGTCCATTGACCCGACCTTCTTTCTTAAATCTTCAAAAATCCATGAGCCACCAAATTAAAACGAAAATAAAAACTCTAATCTGGGGCAGAATACGCACCATTTTTAAGTCTCTTTAAATTAATAAGAGAATACCGATTTGGGACAATGAGGCGTAATTTATAGCGATATCGTCTATATCATAAAGTTTGCTCAAAAATGAAATAGACAAGAGAAAGCGGCGAATTAGCACGAAATCATCAAAAACACCACATAAAAAGCAAAAGAGAGATTTTTTTACTCTTGAAAAGAGTGAAAATCTGTTGGTTCATGGCAATTTTGTGATGTTTTATGGTTAATCCGTCTCATGAGACAAGATAAGACCTTTCTGGCAAGGAAGCTGCAACGCATTGGGCAATTCAAATCAAATGTTTCAAGTTGAAACGGAAAGCACAGTGCAAATCATGTTTGAGTTAAAATCACACTATGATCAGCCCAAAAAAGCTAAAATGCTCGTTGAATTGGTAATGGATGATAGCAGCATCATAAAAGGCCATGTCGATGTGCCCGTTGATGGTGGCTTAGCCGTCATCTTAAATGGCCTTAACCAGTTTATTGAGCTTCATGCGTATGATAATGAACTTCATTACATATCAAAAGACAGCATTCGCTCATTACGTCCAGTTCAAATTCCTGAAAAAGAAAGTTTGCCGAACAAGCTTAAAAATTTCCTTCGCACAGACCCTCATCAAGTTTTAGGTGTTGATAAAGAGGCCGACAGTGAAGCGATTTCAGCAGCCTATCAACGTCAGTTGAAAAATTTCCATGAAATTTTAGATTACCTTGACACTAGTTATAAGGGATTAAATTCAGCCTACAAACAGCTCGAAGGTAAAATGGAAATGCTTCCACCCCCACTCCCAGAAAAATAACGGCTGGGAGAACAGGCTAACTTTCTCTAAGAGGGGAGGCGCATATAAGAATAATAAAAAACCTTCTTTGAAATTCGTGCAAATCACGATAAAAATTTCAAATGGGAAAAATTGATCCTAAATTTGATGTAAAGCGGTTTTTATGGGTGGTGGTGCCATTTACTTTGGTCGCCGCCTTTATGCTTTATAT
>JAEPQF010000214.1 GCA_017640685.1 Hyphomicrobiales bacterium | reverse complement strand
TTTAGCAATATTCTCAGTAATCTGGCTCATCGTGGAGCCTAAAAAGTTCACTTTATCTATACTTAAGAAAAAAAATGAACTTAAAAAAGATGTTGGTGATATTTTTGGTGTTCAATCTAAAAATACTTTTTTAGCGAAATTGTATGGCGACCGAGTTTTAGTTAAAAGATTTGATGTCGTAGAGTTTAAATACTCAACAGATCATAAAATCAGAAGGGGTTTGATAACTGATACGTATTTTTTAGAAGAGAGTCAGTGGGTGAAAGTTCTTTGCTCTAAAGATATACAGTCTTTTTTCGATGAACAGAAGTCAGAACAAGTCGAAAAAGAAAATGTTTTGTATAAAGTCGAAACCGAAATGCCTGAATTTCTTCAAGGCTTTGTTGGTATAGTTATTGAAGGTTCAACAATTCAAAAAATAAGATTTGAGTATGCTCAAAGAGTTTCTATTACGGAGGGCTCTTTGGTAGATATTAATGTTGGCGGTCAATCTGTTCTGTATCAAGTTATTCAAGGAATCACAGAATCCGAGACGTTAGAGTATAAGAATGAAACAGGGTTTATCGTTGGTGAAGCCATTCAATTGGGTGTTTGGGATATTAATACAGCCACATTTAAAAAATATGGTTGGTTGCCAGATATTAACGCTCCGATTTATCTAGCAAAGAATATACAAATTCCTGTTACGGAAGATAATGAATACACTATTGGGTTCATACCTGAAACGAACTATCCATCAATAATAAATCTTGATGAAGCCGTTACGCATCACACAGCTATAATGGGTGTAACTGGATCAGGAAAGTCTGTTTTCGCAAGAAACATGATACGACAAATAGTAGAGCGTGGAACCAAAACAATCATTGTCGATCTTACTAACGAATATAAAGAAAAGCTTTCCGAGCTAAGCCCCGAGCAGGTGGTTGACAGTTCTAATCAGTCTATAATTTTTTCTGCGATTCAAGCAATTTCCAAAGAAAAAGAGAAATTTCCTAACCAACAAGACAAGAAATTAATTGCTCGTGAAGAAGCCAATATAGATAGCGCTTTTACAACAGCTATTACGAATTTTCTATGTTCAAAAAATAATACCGCTTTATTTGAATTGCCTGACCTATCCAATACTACTGAAATATTCGACTATACCCGTTGGTTTTTTAAAACACTTTTTAAGATAGCTAAAGGTCACAGAAATTATGATAATAAAGTTTGTGTGGTTTTGGAGGAAGCTCATACTATAGTTCCAGAATGGAACTTTTCAGGCTCTTCTGATAGAAACTCTCAAGCGCTTGTAAACAGTATTTCTCAAATCGCATTGCAGGGAAGAAAATACGACATCGGTTTTATCGTCATTGGACAAAGGACTGCAAATATTTCTAAAACTGTTTTGACTCAGTGCAATTCTATTATTGCTTTCCAGCAGTTTGATAACACTAGTACCGAATTTCTAAGTAACTTTCTGGGTAAAGACATGGCTGCATCTCTCACAAGGCTTGAACAAAGGCAAGCGATTGCTACAGGGAAAGCCTTTAGAGCCAATGTTCCAATGATTTTTCAAGTGCCTGAAATTGAAGAATGAAGTACTGAGTAACCTTACTGCTATATTTCGACATCAATCAGCAATCTTAAATTTGCAATGAATCAGGCATAAAATAGATCATGCAGCCTTCCACATTCGTTGCAGGCAAGATGTGCATGGTAGTACCATGCGTCTTGCGACCGGGCGCATGAGCGCGGTCGACTGAGGGGGCATGCTGCCCCCGTTTCACCCCCTGCAAATGATTTAAAGGGGGAGTAATCGTTATACCGTAAAATATAAAAAACACTGCTTAATTTAAGGTTTTGGATAAGCCCAACCTAGAACTTTACCTGTTTCAGGATCGAATTGGTATTTTTTATCACCGCCACCAGCAGCCCAATATTCATTGTCGTTTTTTGTGTATAGCGCCCAATAGCTGCAAGCAGCGAAATCTTTTTCTGCTAATCCCTTATCATCAAGAAGAACTATTAAATCTTCATCATAAGGCAAATGGTAACTAATCTTTGTTGGTGCTTCGTAAATAGCTTTGCCATTAAAAAAGATTGTTTTGTTTTGAATCTTAAACATATGTATGCCTCCTTTCTATGGCTTAGGCTCGTTTGGTTTTTTTACAATTTTGAAGTTATCTGGATCACCGATAATTTGCTCTCCTCCACCAACTGTAAGGCTGATTTTTACC
>JAEPQF010000213.1:291-2248 GCA_017640685.1 Hyphomicrobiales bacterium | reverse complement strand
GAGTATATCAAACGAGTGATTGGGGTTTCAGATACAGTTTCAGGAGATATAGCAAATATTTCAACTACAACCGAAAGCTTATCAAGTTCTATCTCTGAAATAAGTTTAAAAGCCACTGAAGCAAGTAAGGTTGCAAAGCATATTTCAGACGAAGCTGATCGCACAAACATAATCGTTCAGTCATTAGCATCCACATCCCAAAAGATTGAAGAAATTATTGTTTTGATCAGTTCAATTGCAGCGCAAACAAACCTCCTAGCATTGAATGCAACCATCGAAGCCGCAAGGGCAGGGGAAGCAGGCAAGGGTTTTGCAATTGTTGCTCAGGAAGTAAAAGCCTTGGCTGGCCAAACGGCTAGTGCAACCGAAGAAATTAGTAACCAAGTTTTATCAATTCAGCAAGAAACCAGCAACGCCGTTGAAGCCATTGATAAAGTAAGTGATATTAGCCAACAGATAACATCGCTTTCAAAAGGAATTGAATTTTCTGTAGAAGAGCAAAATGCATCAACAGCTGATATTTCTGTAAAACTTAGCGGCTTGGTTGCATCAATGAAATCTGTTGTTAGCAATATTAATGAGGTATCTTTTGCAACTGAAAACGGTGTGGCACTAAGTGAAAACACACAGTCGAAGTCTGAAGAAATTTTTGGGCAATCGCAAAACATAAGGTCTCATGTTTCTGATTTTATAGAGAAATTAAAGGCTTCATAAAAAAATATTGTAGGGAAAATATAAGGAGATGCTCTAAGTATCTCCTTTTTTATTGCCAAAAGAAAAATAAAATTTCTATAAGCATGACCAATCTGCAAAAAACTGTTTTTATAATGGTGGCAGCTTCGGAGTATGGTTTTAATGGAAGTGTGAAGGTCGAGCCTCCACACATCTCAAAAACAAATTAAAGTTAAAGTTTAATTCTGTTTTGTTTCTTCTTTTGCACCGATTTTATTTTCTGCTATCCAGCGAGCAGCAAGCACAAGAGTGCCCATGCTAAAATCTTTTCCATGTTCTTTCACCATCTCTTCAGCAATGGCAGCTACACGTTGAAAAAATTTATCTTTACTAATTTCATCTTCGGTTAGTTGATTTTGTTGCTCTGTTTGTGTCATGTTTTTACCTTCTTGTTATCTAATTTAATGTGAATTATTTGAACATTTGAGGCGGGAAGTCGATGAGAGCTGCTTCACCCCCTTCAAAAGCAATCGCTAAATATTTAGCATCCTCAGACCAATATAGACCTGAAATTGATGAGCCTTCATTGTGGAGCAAAAGCTCATCGGGAAGGCCAGGTTTTGTAAGTAGGACTTGTCCGTTTTCGTAACCAACAGCTATAAAGTCATTCTTATTATTTGTTGCAATCATTGTGATAAGTACCAGACCAGATCGGCCAGATTGCAAAGCTTCATAGGAAGGTCCAGTACCTGTTTCTTCATTTAAAGACCAAGCTGTTGTCCTAAATGCGCCAGAGGCAACAAACACATTATCTTTATCACACCAGTCCGCTGCTGTAACAGGTCCAGGAAAATCAGTGAGGTAAGAAACATCGCCACTCTTTAATGAAATCAAAGCAAGTCCACTATTTTCTAAAGTGCATAAGATCCATTCTTGATCAGTTTTCCAATGGATGTGATTAGCTCTGTCATTCAACGAGATACGAATTGGTTCATTTCCAATATTATTGACATTCCAAATTGAGATTTCATTTTCACTTGTGGCTGCAATTTTTTCACCATCAGGCGAAAAAGAAGTCGCAGCATATTGAGTGCCATTTTGTGCAAAGATGACTTTCTTATTTATATCTTCACCAAAGATCACTATTTTTTCTTGGCTTATGCAAGCTGATAGACCTGAAGATAGATGATGATCGATATCAATTATCTTTCCATCCAATTTTTCTTGTGTATCTAGTAAATGCCCTTCTGGAGAAATAATTTTGATTCTCCCATCTGTATCTCCC
>JAEPQF010000213.1:0-281 GCA_017640685.1 Hyphomicrobiales bacterium | reverse complement strand
TAATTGTTGAGCGGCCTGTATCACCACTAATTCTAATGCGATTTTGTGGAGCATCATCATCAGCAAGTGAAATGAGCGCGAGATGGCCATCATCTGTAGAAAAACATGCTGTCGTTCCACTGGAATTTATAATACAATTAGTAATAGGTTTATTGATTGTCCACTTACGGCCAATTAAATCAAAGAGCGATGTTGTTCGTCTATTTTGTAATGTCATGCTTCACCTGTTGATATCTCCTATTGCTGATTGAGCTTGGTTATTATTTTATCAATCGCAGCAA
>JAEPQF010000212.1:333-2252 GCA_017640685.1 Hyphomicrobiales bacterium | reverse complement strand
ATTAGGAGGCTTGCGAATAAAATCATCCGCACCGCTATCTAACGTTTCAATCAATTTACTATCTTCTGCGCTAGAAGACATCGCAAGAATATAAATTTGCCGGCCACGAGAGACCAAAAGTCGTGTATCCCAACAAAGTTCAAAACCAGAAATGGGGCTTAATTCCAAACCGGTAAGAACCACATCCACATCTTGTTCACATCGAATGTATGAAAGCGCTTCTGAAGAGTCTAAAAAACTAACAACCTCATGCCCATGATCCTCAAGCATGATTGTTAAAATCTTCAAATTCACACGACTATTATCAACAACGACAATTTTCATAGTCTCTTAAACCCTATAAGCCAGCATTATCAGTCAGTTATCATAAATTTCTAAATAAATAGAAAAATTTTAATGATTTAACTCTTTTGGGATTAAATTTTACTTAAAATTTCATTAATTATCGTCCGTGTGGGCAAAGTCGATGTTGAAAATCTCCCGCGACAAAAGCACCAGAAACCCATCCCTTCGCTTCAATTGAAGAACCACCAGATTGAAGTTTATAAGATAAAATATGACACCAAGGCGCAGGTACCGTCTTTCGAGCAATCGCATCCAACCCATGCCACTCCTTTAAAGGAAAGTCACCAAGACAATCTCTATAGGCGATATCAACAGCATCAGAAGGAAGTGCCGCAATAATTTGAGCCTTATGATGAGCAGAACGCCGAACATTTAATACATCATCAGATGCCACACAAACCACCCGCAAATATTCAGCCTTAACATCTTTCTGGTCCATGACCTGAACCCGCGGTTCATAGTTCTCTTTATCACTTTTAGTCACAATATCTTTCTTGCTTTCTGATGAATTTAAAGTCAAATCATCAGGTTTATAGGGTGTAATCGGAAAATCAAAATGGGTACGTTTATAAGGTTCGTTCTTTAAAGAAAAATGCCACCATTCTTTTCTGTAATTGTCAAAACCAACTGCCGCCATTTCACGAACCAATAGATCTCGGTTCTTTCGAGCATTCAAAACAACAGGTGACTTCGTATGACTGTTTTTATGAAAACAATCAAAGCCTGTTCCAAAATCAAGACTGTTATCAGCAAAGCGCTGATCAACATCTTCAAAGCAAGCCGTTTGTTTTGAGAAATCATGCTTAGGCTGTTCTTTAGGCGGCAAAGCAACAATTGTTAAATCAACCGTACTTCCACGCGAATGAGTAGACCGCCGCGCAATATACCCAAGTCCAAATAACCGAGATTTTTTTAAGGTTGGATAAAACTCTGCCTTTGTTTTCTGGTCATTCGGTTTCTTCGCCCAGGCAATAAAATCATTCACAGCTCGTTGAGGCCGGTAACAATCATAAACTTTCAAAGAAAGCCCTTTAGGGCGTAATCGTTGTTGTACGCGCTTTAAAGCTCTCGCCGCTTGAATTGTTAAAATACATTCAGCCGCCCTATACCCCTTCACAGGACGACCCAAAAAATTATGAGAACCATAATACCGGATCTCTTGCAAAATACTCGGGTCAACCGCTTTTAAATAGGTAAAAAATTTTGGTAAATCACTGGCTCTTGCAGGTGTTAAAACTAAGAAAACAAAAGCAAAGATGAAAGAAAAGAAAGACAAAAAACGTTTATGAAACCGCACCAAATACTCCACAATCTCACCCCTCATAGAGATTACACAAACCAAGATAATTAAGGCCGGCGACCATTTGACATATTCGCTAAATAACGACCAGAAGCCCATCCATTTACCTTACCCCAGCTCACAATACACCAACGACTTTTGCGTTTCCCAATAGACTTACACTGACGCACAACAACATTCTTACCATTATGCGGGATGCGACCAACGATTTGATATTTTGTCGAAGGCCCACTGCGAACATTTAATTTATCGGGATATGTATGATCAATCACAC
>JAEPQF010000212.1:0-323 GCA_017640685.1 Hyphomicrobiales bacterium | reverse complement strand
GTTTCCGCGGTGGCCAAAAGTGAGATACTTGCCAGACGCCCATCCAGTCACACAGCGATATTTCACCAAACACCAATTCCGAGAAGTACATTCTATCCGCCGCACTCCAGTCCCATTTGGTGGAATTACTCCCACAATAGGATAACGAGTAGAAGGGCCTTGGCGCACATTCAAAACATCATCAGAACGAATATCAATTACCCGCCATTTCCCATGCGGATGACCACAATATTGACGCGTTTTTTTAATTTCTTTTGGCGGCACAACATAAGCTGTTTGCAAACTTTTCATGCGCGCTTGCGCCTCTCCTTTATAATCACCAT
>JAEPQF010000211.1 GCA_017640685.1 Hyphomicrobiales bacterium | reverse complement strand
GCAAGGCCGAGACAAAAAATTTAGAATCATCAAAGTAATGAAACAAAAGGCGCATGACCATCATGATCATGCCGGGCATAATCATAACCACCATAATCACAGTCATGCAGATCTGGAAGGAGGGGAACCAGGAAAAAAATCTGAAGTTAGCCGAACTATTAAAATTACAGCCTCTGATGAAATGAAGTTTTCACCATCTGTTATAGAAGTTAAAGACGGAGAGACAATCCGCTTCATTGTAACAAACAAGGGAGAAATGGCGCATGACTTCACTATTGGCACCCCAAAAATGCAACTAGCGCATCAAAAAGAAATGGCAAAAATGATGAATGATGCAAGTCACAGCATGGAGCATAATGACCCTAACGCTTTGTACCTTAAATCCGGAGAAACTAAAGAGCTTATATGGAAATTTAAAAAGACTGCTAAGCTTGAAATTGGTTGCAATGTTCCTGGTCACTATCAAGCTGGTATGAAAGGTCAGGTCACATTTAAAAAGTAAAACCTTAACTTAAAATCAAACGATGTCAGAACAGAAACCGTCAGTTAGCTAAAGAAGCACTGGCGGTTTTTTAAGTAAAATAGTTTTGAGAACAAAGCACAATTTTTTATTTAAGGAAAATAGATTTACTTTTCCCTTTTGGAAGTAAAAATTGGTAATTCAAAAAACCATCAAAATAAATTTAAGCTTTCATCATATTGATATTAAAATCTAAAGTCGGGTCAGCAATAGAGCTCTCCACCCGAATAATTTTATCACGTAACTTGAATGAAGTTTGACTTTCAGGCTCTTGGTGAGACATCTCAAAGAAATCATCAATTGATCAGTCCCTATGGAGTGGTCTATTTTGAATGTTATAATGTTGGTGCTTTTTTCTCAGCCCAAACCAATTGCCATTTAAGGCAAACAAATTTGCATGTTTCTTCATCCAAAACTTTAGCTTCGCGTGCCAAGGAAGGCTATTCCAAAAGTTGATATTTGCTTCCATAATATTAAGATGTAAATTCTGGTCAGGGTTTGCTATGCAGCCCCGTGCTTCAACAATTTTATCGCGCATCGTGAGTAAGATTTGTTCATCGCGTGCAAGGTGAGATAAATCTGAAACGATAACAGGGACAATTTCATTTTCTTGATTGGCTTTGAGGTCATCGAGCATCTTATAGAAATTTGGGCGTTCAATAGAATTGCCAGAGACGCCTTCATCAATATAAACGTTAATTATGGAATACCCCTTTTTAGTGAACGTGTCTTTCAGTTTTGACAAGGTCATTTCACCCTGTTGTGATTGAAGACTGCTTGCTGTTCGGTGATAAATAACTGCTTTCTTTTTTGCTGATTCATTCATAATTTAAGCCCTTAAAAAATGTTTTGTCCTTTCAAAAATATTTTTACAAACTACTCATAGATTTTATCAAATCCGGTGTTTAAAAGTAAAGTCTCACTGAAATATCAGTGCGGCAGTTCCACCTCCGCACCGTTTGAATTTTTATGGAAAAATCTTAAGTTAGCTTAAGAGATTGGCTAACCCCTTACCGGACTTTACCGCTGTAATGGTCTCCTGTCGTTTGGTGTAACCTACCATTGGAAACTTCATATAGCGCGGTTGCCAATTTTTCTTTTGCGGTGTCCGCGTGCCATCTAAAAAGTTCTTGATGATCTGCTTTTGAACGGTAGATGTGCTGGTCAGGTTTCCTGCAGCGACCGTTTTGCCACCAACATCTTCTAATATGGCATTGATCGTTTCTTTATCGCGTAAAAGATCAAAGAAACAATCGTCCGGCGTCCAGTATTGTGCCATATCCACAGAGAGTAAGCTGCCGAATAGTTCAACCATGTCAGTGCTAACCGCTAAAGTTTCCGCAACAATAAAGGATAAAATAGACATAACTTGTTTGTCAGAAAGGGATTGAAGCTTGATAAATATCTCAATGAGATCATGAGATTTCCCATAGTCCTGTTTTCGCGGAACAATCGTCTCTGTTCCATCAGTCTTTAGCCCTAGAAGCTTTTGCACCTTAAGGCGCTCTTTGCGAAACAAGTTTTCAGCTTTGTTCAATTGCAAGCTCTCTTTGATTGGTTCAGAATTGGCTTTTTGAGGATCGGCATAGATGTCCCATAGGTTTGATCCGGCAATGATCTGCGCCGTAGCTAATCGCAGCACGAGGGCTTGATTGCCGAGTAGTTCTGTCCTCACGGCTGAATGACGATGGAGTTTAAGATAGTTTTGCATGGGCTGGGTCAGTTCAGGGCGGACAGTTGAAC
>JAEPQF010000210.1 GCA_017640685.1 Hyphomicrobiales bacterium | reverse complement strand
CCCCGCAGTTTCACCACATCAAAATGAATTAAAAAATTAGTTATCCGTCTAATTTATAAACGAAAGTCCATCAATAAAGGTCGATGATCAGAACCAAAATCAGGGCCGCGCCATTTCCTCAAAATCTTCATATCAGGCTTAACGAAAAAATGATCAATGCCAAGCTGTAAAATTGGTAATTTAATATACCACAATTGTCGAAACCGTTGTGGCCAGGTCACAGTGATTTTGCCAGCCATCTTCAAGCTCGAGTTTGCAGCAAAATCACGCAAAAGGGCAGAGAAAACAGTAGCATTCATATCTCCCCCAATAATGGTTGGAGATTGAGTGGTCTTAGCAATGTGCTCAGCTAAATGTTCAAACTGTTCGCGCTGGGTTGAATATTTCCAGTTCGGACGAGCAGAGTGCGTGGCGAAAAGTTTCAAACCTTTTAGCTCGTTGCCAAAAGATGCTGAAATAAGCGGCAGTTGATGAGGCCCAAAGTTCTCTGCCTTTACATCGGTCCATTTGTGGCGAGATAGCATTGCAACTCCGCAAAGCCAATCATCACAATAAGACATGTATGGATAGATCTTTTTCAGCTCTTTCAAAGAGCGCCAATCTTTAAGTGTGATCTCTTGCAAGATAACAAAATCGGGCTTTTCTTTTTTAAGATATGTTTTCAGCCGATCCATCGTTTTGGCAAGTTCCCAAGCATTAAACGTCATAACGCTATAGATGGGCTCTTTTGCCTTGGTTCTGTCAAACGCTTCAATGGAAACACGCTCGTAATTAAAACTAAGGCCAAAGCAAATAGCTGAAATTGCAGCAGAGACAATCGCGGTGCGAGGTAAACGCCAATGCAAGCCGACAATGAATAAAATAGTGCCAACAAATGCATAGTGCAGATAAAAATTAGAAAGAATGTCGGTAATGGGTTGGCGTAAATGAGATAATCCCGCGCAGGCTAAGATGATTAGCAGCCAGTATACTGATTGAATGACGATTTTCATAAGGTCAGACACCCAAAAAATAGTTAAAAAACATTATGATACGTAAAATATGCGGTAATTAGAAAAAAGACAGTAAAGCACGAAACACATTTCGTCTATAACCAAAAATAATCCATGAGAAGTTGCTTAATTAAGACAATTTGATGAAAAGCCCCAAAAAATGTTGCGTAACAAAAAATGAAAATGGCTTTAATGATGCCGTGAAGTAGTAAAACACGTAAGAAAGAGGCTGAAAAGGGGAAAAGGGACAAATCAGATGAGTATTAAGATGTTCATTCCTTGAAGGGATATGAAATTAACCATATGATCAAATGAACGCAAAAAAGTGCGCCAAAATCTTAAGACATCATCTTATAGGCTTAAAAGAATTTACTGATGCTGGAAATGACAGTCACAACAAAAATTGTCATTGGAGCTGCCGTGGTTTTGCTCCTCGGTGCTTATTTATACATGCGCCAGCACGCACGTGATTTGGCGAATAAATACAAGAAAATTCAAAGACAAAAGTTCAAATCAAAAGAACCTGTGATTATCGAAGAAATCATTGCTCAACTAAATGGAGCAACAGGTCAAAGATCGAAGGGAAGAGAGCAAAGGTTAGAACCTTCCTTTGCGGGCAATAACATTGGGATTAGCCATACCCAAGATGGTAAAGCGCCACTTGAGCCAACCACCATTTCAACACCTCTGCGCATTAAGGAGGCAAAATATGGAGAAAAACAAAATAGCTCTTTTAAAAACCAAGGACCAATAAACAAAACCCCTATCAACCAAACAATTCAGGGCAGCCAAAATCTACAAAACCAGCACCAAAATTTAAGTCAAACGCCTGTGTTGCCGCAAACATCAATAATCGCAAAGCCAGAACAAAAAAGTCTATCGGAGCGTTTGCGCCAAGAAACAAATCTTGAAGTAAAGCAACCAATTAAGCCGCCCCCACCCAACCCATCAGCAAAATCTAAAATACAAGAAATAGAATTTAGAGATCTCGATTTACCCAAATTTGTAAAAGAAGAACATGCAGACCAAAATAATCAATTGGTGAGTGAGGCAAAAGCTGTTTTTCCTGTAAGGGGACAAATTAAAGCGACAAGCATTGCGGAGGAGCTAGTCTTTCAAGAGGGTGAAACCTTCTATACCCACATTAATGATTATGCAAAATGGGTAGCATCACAGAGCAATTATTTTACATTGGAATATTATGAAAACGACACACTCATGGAAGTTGTACCACTGATCTTTAATAGCGAAGATTTATCACGGTTGAATGGCCATTGGTTTCAAATGTTTCGCCCTATAGATTTAG
>JAEPQF010000020.1:11852-37342 GCA_017640685.1 Hyphomicrobiales bacterium | reverse complement strand
GTCCGCTTGCATCAAAACCAGTGATGGAAGGCAAGGCGGTTTTATTTAAAAAATTTGCCAATATTGATTGTTTTGATATTGAGGTTAATGAGACTGATCCGGAAAAACTTGTTGATGTGGTAGCAGCGCTCGAGCCAACATTTGGAGCGATAAATTTAGAAGATATTAAAGCGCCAGATTGCTTTATTGTTGAAAAGCTTTGCCGCGAGCGGATGAATATTCCGGTGTTTCATGATGATCAACATGGAACGGCGATTGTTGTAGGGGCGGCAGCTAGCAATGCGTGTTTGATTGCAAAAAAAGACCTGTCTGAAATTAAGGTTGTCTCTACCGGTGGTGGGGCTGCTGGCATTGCGTGCCTTAATATGCTCTTAAAACTTGGGGTTCGCCGTGAGAATGTTTGGCTTTGTGATATTGAAGGGCTTGTTTATAAGGGGCGCACTGCTGAGATGACGCCGCAAAAGGCGGACTATGCACAAGACTCTAAGCTTAGAACTTTAGATGAGGTGATTGAGGGAGCTGATTTATTCCTTGGTCTTTCTGGTCCTGGTGTGTTGAAGCCTGACCATGTAAAGAAAATGGCACCGCAGCCGATTATTTTAGCGCTTGCGAACCCGACACCTGAAATCTTACCTGAAGAGGTGCGTGCTGTTGTACCTGATGCGATTATAGCAACAGGGCGGAGTGATTATCCGAACCAGGTGAATAACGTTTTGTGTTTTCCTTTTATTTTCCGTGGCGCGTTGGATGTTGGTGCAACGGAAATTAATGATGAGATGCAAATTGCTTGTGTGAAGGGGATTGCTGAACTTGCGCGCTTGACCTCAAGCGCTGAAGCAGCAGCCGTTTACAAAAGTGAGCGTTTAACCTTTGGCGCAGATTACCTCATTCCCAAACCGTTTGATCCGCGTTTGATGTCTGTTGTGGCAAGTGCTGTTGCCAGGGCTGCTATGGAAACGGGTGTGGCGACGCGCCCTATCTATGACATGGATGCGTACCGTGAAAGCCTGAACAATTCGGTATTCAAGTCATCTCTTTTAATGAGGCCGCTTTATGAGGCTGCTAAAAATGTGAGCCGGCGGTTGATTTTTGCTGAGGGTGAAGATGAGCGGGTGCTTAGAGCGACCAAAGCCATTTTGGAAGAAATGTCTGAGAAGGTTATTCTTATTGGGCGGCCCGATATTATTTCGCAGCGTATTGAACGGGCTGGGCTCAATATTCAACAGGGTCAAGATTTTGAAGTGATCAACCCTGAAGATGATCCGCGTTATCGAAGATATTGGGAAGGATATCATAGTCATTTGGCACGGCGCGGGGTAACACCTGATTTAGCCAAAGCCATTATGAGAACAAACACAACGGCCATTGGGGCCATGGCTGTGAAGCTGGATGATGCTGATTGTCTAGTTGCGGGGACTTTTGGGCAATATCTTTGGCATCTTGGTTATATTGATCAGATTTTGAGTAATCCGAATGGGGCAATTAGACATAATGGCGCGCCATTAGATGATGGGCAAACACCAACAGGTGCCCTTTCTTTGATGATTTTAGAGGGTGGACCTTTGTTTGTTGCTGACACACAAGTTCATCATGACCCAACTCCCGAACAAGTTGCTCTTTCAGCCATAGGTATGGCGCGTCATATCCGTCGATTTGGTCAAGAGCCTAAAATTTCTCTTTGCTCTCATTCTATCTTTGGCAACATTGATACTGATTCAGGGCGCAAGATGCGGGCTGCCATGGCCATTTTGGATGAGATGGATCTTGATTTCCAATATGATGGTGAGATGAATGTTGAAGCTGCTCTTGACCCTGAAATGAGGAAACGGTTCTTATCTGATGTGCGTTTTGAAGGCCGCGCGAATGGACTGGTTTTCTCTAACACTGATAGTGCTGGGGCAGTGCGCAATATTCTTAAAACCACGGTGAATGGTTTGGAAGTCGGGCCTATTTTGATGGGCATGGGCAATAAAGCCCACATTGTAACGCCATCCATAACAGTTCGTGGACTATTGAACATTGCGGCTATTGCTGGCGTGCCAGTTGAGCATTATGGTTAGTTCGCGATTTTGATGTTTTTATTCGTCGAATATGCCAGTTGGTAAACCATCCATACTGCTCATGTTTTTTCTTTGCCAATAATCTTTGATGCCTTCTGGACCTTGTTTTTCTGCCCATCTATCTAGATTGTCTCGATCATCTTGATAGTCAAAAAGCGGAACGCCAAAGCCGCATGAGGTTTGGACAAGATCACATTTTAACCTGATGATTTGCCTCGCGCCGGCATAAGTTTGATTGTCAAAATACTTTTCAAGGATTGCCTTATATTCATGACTATTGCGGTGAAGGACGTCTCCTTTGCCGTAAAGTCTTAAAATTTTTGGCGGGCCATCAAAAGCGCAGAACATGATGGTCATGCGGCCGTCTTCTTTTATATGGGCGGCTGTTTCATTGCTACTGCCGGTTTTGTCATGATAAACAACTGTGTTTTCATCAATAACTCTGAAACAGTCTGTGCTTCTTGGAGAGAGGTTGATGCGGCAGTCTTTAGCGGCCGTTGCGGTAAAGAATATTTTCTGGCGTTTTATAAAGTCTGACAAGTCGTCATTTAAACTTGGATATTGTTTAGCCATCGTGTCCCTCTCTTTTGATATTTAGACATTTCTTTAACGTGACTTTATTTCCTAAGGCTTGCAAGGGGCTTTTTAAATCATCAAATAAAGTTTAGCCGACTTTTTAAAAATTGATGCTAAGGTTTCTTTAAAAAAAGTATTAGGGAGCTAAGCCGTGAGCCAATTATTTCAACCATTTCAACTCAGAGATGTTCACTTTAAAAATCGCGTTGTTGTTTCCCCTATGAGCCAATATCGAGCAAAAGGTGGGTTTGCGAATGAGTGGCATCTTGTTCATTTAGGGCGTTTTGCACTTGGAGGCGCTGGGTTGGTTTTTGTTGAAGCAACTGCCGTTGAACAACGCGGGCTTCGCACTCATGGTGATCTTGGTATTTGGGATGATGCTCATATAAAAGAGTTAAAACGAGTTGCTTCATTTTTGGAAAGTGAAGGGTCTGTTCCCGGCATTCAATTGGCTCATGCTGGGAGAAAAGCTTCAGAGCGGCGGCCTTGGCACAAAGAACTGCCATTAAATGAAGAAGATTTTGAATTGCGCTCGGAGAATAGTTGGCAGGCGATTGCGCCGTCTTCTATTCCTTATGCTGATGGTTGGCCAGCGCCGCATGAAATGAGTGGTGATGATATTGAAGATGTTATCAGAGCTTTTGGAGAGGCAGCACGGCGCTCAAAAGAGGCTGGGTTTAAGGTGATTGAAGTTTATGCCGCTCATGGATTTTTAGTGCATCAGTTTCTTTCTCCAATAAGCAATCAACGTTCAGATGAGTGGGGTGGAAGTGAGGGTAATCGGCGTCGCTTTGCTATTGAAGTTGCGCGGTCAATTCGAAAGCATTGGCCGGATAACCTTCCTCTTATATTCCGGCTTTCTGCAACAGACTGGCTGGATGGTGGCATTGAAATTGAGGATACGATTGAGACTGCAAAGTGCCTTTCTCATGAAGGTGTTGATATGATTGATTGTTCCACTGGTGGTATTGGAGGGAAAGATAGGCCGAGGCGGATGGTGATTTCACAAGGTTTTCAAGTTGAGTTTGCTAAACGCCTTAAAGAGGAAGCTGATATTGCAACGATGACTGTTGGTTTTTTGTGGGATGCTGAATTTTGTGAGGCGATTGTTCAACAAGGAAGCGCGGATATGGTGGCTTTGGCGCGTGAGTTACTTGATGATCCGAATTGGCCATTACATGCTGCTACGAAGCTTGGAAGGAATGAAGAGTTTGAGCTGTGGCCTCAAGAATCTGGCTGGTGGTTGCAGAAAAGAGAGCGATTATTAAAAAAGCTAGGCATTAGATAAATTGATATAAAACCGGGTGAATTAGAATTTAATTTACCCGGTTTTTGTTTTAAGAGCGCAATCGCTCTAGAGTTTTATTTTAGATATTCTGTTTTTAGTCAATGTTTTTAAATGGTTATGGCTAAAAATGTTTCATAAAATTTAAGACCATAATTGATAATTTAAACATTAGAAAAACTAATGAAAAGCATCAGAAATACATATTTGTGCTTATGGAGAGAATAGATTATTTCTAAATAAAGGTTTGTTGCTAAACGAAGGAGGTAATCAATGAATAAAATAGTAAATATGAAAGCTGGCGGTGGCTGCCCCGTTATGCATGGGGGGAACACTGGAACGGACAATTCGGTCACCAAGTGGTGGCCAGATGCGCTTAATCTCGATATTTTGCATCAGCATGATAGCAAAACCAATCCGATGGATGCTGATTTTGATTATCGTGCGGCTGTTAAAGCGCTCGATGGAGAAGCTGTGCGGGCGGATGTTGAGGCTTTGTTAACTGATAGTCAAGATTGGTGGCCCGCTGACTGGGGGCACTATGGTGGTCTTATGATCCGTCTCTCATGGCATTCGGCTGGATCGTACCGCTTAGGTGATGGCCGTGGCGGCGGGGGTGCTGGTAACATTCGTTTTGCTCCGGTTAATTCTTGGCCAGATAATGCTAGCCTTGATAAGGCACGCCGTCTCCTTTGGCCTGTTAAGAAGAAATATGGTAACGCCCTTTCATGGGCGGATCTCATTTTGCTTGCTGGTACGGTTGCTTATGAAAATATGGGATTAAAAACCTTTGGTTTTGGTTTTGGCCGGCAAGATATTTGGGGCCCAGAAAAAGACGTTTATTGGGGTTCTGAAAGTGAGTGGCTTGCACCATCTGAAAATCGTTATGGTGATTTGGACGTTCCTGATACGATGGAAAATCCGTTAGCTGCAGTTCATATGGGGTTGATTTATGTGAACCCTGAAGGAGTGAATGGTAATCCTGATCCAGCTAAAACGGCGCTTCATATTCGTGAGACTTTTGGCCGGATGGCTATGAATGATGAGGAAACGGCGGCTCTTACCTGTGGTGGCCATACTGTTGGTAAGGCTCATGGTGCGTTTGCAGGTGATAAAATTGGTGCGGAACCTGAAGGTTGTCCGGTTCATTCTCAAGGGCTTGGTTGGTCCAATCCTGATCTAGATGGTCAAGCGACCAATGCCTTTACCTCTGGTGTTGAAGGGGCTTGGACGAAAGAACCGCTTAAATTTGATATGGGCTTTTTCGACTACCTCTTTGGTTATGAATGGGAGCTTACAAAATCTCCAGCAGGTGCGCAGCAATATAAACCAGTTGGAATGCCTGAAGATGAAATGCCGGTTGACCCGACTGACTCTTCTGTTCGTAAAATGCCGGTGATGACTGATGCTGATATGGCGATGAAGGTTGACCCGATTTATAATGAGATCTGTCAGAAATTTATGGCTGATCCGGAGTACTTTCGCGATAGCTTTGCCCGTGCTTGGTTCAAACTGACCCATAGAGATATGGGGCCTCGCGCGAATTATTATGGTCCATTCGTGCCAGAGGAAGATCTCATTTGGCAAGATCCAATCCCTGTTGGAAATACATCTTATGATGTTGACGCGGTTAAAGCGAAAATCGCTGATAGTGGTCTTAGTGCTGTTGAAATGATTAGCACAGCTTGGAACAGCGCGAGAACCTATCGTGGTTCTGATAAGCGTGGTGGTGCCAATGGTGCACGTATCCGCTTAGCTCCACAAAAAGACTGGGCGGGTAATGAACCAGACCGTCTTCAAAAGGTACTTGCTGTTCTTGAGCCGATTGCGCAAGAAACTGGAGCTTCTGTTGCAGATATTATTGTTCTGGCAGGGAATGTTGGTTTAGAGCAATCTATTAAGGCAACTGGTTTTAATGTTTCTGTACCGTTTTCTCCTGGTCGTGGTGATGCAACAGATGAGCAGACCGATGCGGATAGTTTCTCAGTGCTTGAGCCATTAGCGGATGGGTTCCGAAACTGGCAATTAAAAGAATATGCTGTTTCACCTGAAGCTATGATGCTTGACCGTGCTCAACTTCTTGGTCTGTCAGCTGCTGAAATGACCGTTCTTGTTGGAGGCTTGCGTGTTCTTGGAGCAAATCATGGTGATAATCAACATGGTGTATTTACCAATCGTGTTGGTCAGTTGACCACAGACTTCTTTGTTAATCTAACTGACATGGATTTGAGCTGGCACCCAGTTGAAGATGGCACTTATGAACTACGTGACCGCTCTTCTGGTGAGGTGAAATTTACTGCGACTAGTGCAGATCTTGTTTTTGGGTCTAACTCTATTTTGCGTGGTTATGCAGAAGTTTATGCTCAAGATGATAATGGAGAAAAGTTTGTTCGTGATTTTGTTTCGGCTTGGAACAAGATCATGAATAATGACCGGTTTGACTTGCTGGCTTAATATTTTTGAACGGCGGTTTTGGCCGCCGTTCATTTTTAAAAATTTGATCTTGAACCAAGTTCTGATTTCTTGGCTCAAGGTTTTTTATTATTCAATCATTGTTACAAATATATCTTCGCATTAATGCTCAGTTTCTATTTGAGATAATGTGTTGTTTCTAATTTTCTTTATTCCCTCTTAGACACAATCTTTCCAATTTTGACTTCTTTGATGATAATCATAATTGCATTGCTTCAAGTGCGACTTGTATAGAAGGTTTGCTGTTGCAATGGTCAGTCTCTTATTTACATAGTGAGTGGTCATTTGCCTTTCGCTGTATAATTTTGGACTATCCGGAGATAAATATGAATAGAGTGAAAATGCAATTGCTAGACATGCTATTATTTTAAATGCGAAGTTACTCATTTTATTTTTATACTATTCCATGTTGTTTGCTTTATTTAATACAGTATTAATTCTGTATTAAACGCTGGAATAGCAATTGATGTGCCGGTTTTATTATTAGAATATGAGAGTGTTTCTGTTATTCATTTAATTAAATTTCGGCAACGATAGGATATTTGGGGAGGTTAATTCTAAACTCAGCGCCTGAAAGAACTGGTAGGCAGCGTAGTTCTCCCCCAAGATTTTGCATGATTTCCAAGCTGATTGGCAAACCAAGCCCCACACCGCCAGTGGCTGGTTTTGTATTTAGGCGAGAGAATTTTTCAAAGATTATTTCTTGTTCGGTTTCTGGGATGCCTGGACCATTATCAGATACTGAAATTTCGAGATAGTGCTCATGATCCGTGCAATTGATTTTGATCTCAGCTTGTTTTGAATTGGTGTTGTATTTAATAGAATTAGTAATGAGGTTTATAAAGACCTGAGATAAACGGTCAGGGTCTGTGATGAGTTCAATGTTTTGTGCTTTTGGTTCTGAAATAATAATTGCTTCTTTCTTTTCTGCAATTTGCTGAGTTGCCGAAAGAGCTTTATTTAACACATCAGATAAAGTGGTTGGCACTAGATTGAGTTTAATGCGTCCACTTTCAAGGAAGCTTAAATCAAGTATCTCGTCGAGTAATCTGGTTAGCCGTTTGCTTTCTTCATTAATGATAGAAGAGAAGTGCTTTAGTTTTTCGCTATCAATTGTTTCTTCATTTTTTAAAATTTCAGAAAATGAGCGAATGCTGGTCATGGGGGTGCGAAGTTCGTGACTGACCTGACTTAGAAAGTCATCTTTTTGCTGACTTAGTTTGGTTAGTTTTTGATTTGCTTTGCGGAGTTCATTTGCTGTGGAAGAGAGTTCCTTTGATTGTTTTTCAAGGCGGGCGGAATATTCCATTATTTGCGCTGTTTCATCTGCCACGGCAATGAGTTCTTCAACAGAGACTGTGTCTGTGCCTGTGATTTGACCAATCATGGCATGAGCAGTGGCGGCGCCTACAGAGCCTGAGAATTCTTTTTCTAAAGTTTCGATGAACGCACCTGTTGGATCTGGCAGGCCGCTTTTTTTACCCTGGCTTTCAGCAATTTGATTAAAGAGTTTGGTTGTTTCTTGGCGTCCTAGAATTCTTTGTGAGAGGATGAACAAATCTTCTGGTGTTGCGATTTGCCTTGAAGTTCGGTTGTTTGATGTATGTTCGAAAACATTGATAAATTGAACGGCTTGTAATTGCTCTAATGATCTTTGTGTGGTGAGCAAAGAGACAGTAATAAAAGCTATTGTGTTAAATGAGAGAGACCAAAACACGGCATGAATAAGTGGATCATCAATGTTTAAGCCAAAAAGGGCTTGTGGTCTTAAAGCGCTTAACCCAAAAAGACCATTATTTAATATGTTTTTGGTGAGGATGAAGCCGCCATCAAAACTTGGTAGGAACAGTGTGTAAATCCAAAGTATAAAACCGGAGACAAGCCCAACTATGGCGCCAGACCTTGTTGCATTGTTCCAGAATAAGCCTCCAATAAGTGCTGGTAGAATTTGGGCAACGCCTACAAAGGCGATAAGACCAATTGATGCTAGAGCTGTGGTGCCACCAGTGAAGATATAATAGAGATAACCAAGCCCTAAAATAGCAGCGATACTGATGCGCCGACTTCTTAAGAGGACGGATCGAACATCATCGCTTTCAGGGTTTCTGCTTTGCGCGCCATAAAGCCATAGAGGTAGCACGATGTGATTGGAGACCATTGTTGATAGGGCGATGGCTGCCACGATTACCATTGAGGTGGCTGATGAAAAACCACCTAGAAATGCCAAGGCGGCGAGTTCTTCCTGGCCTACGGCGAGTGGAACTGTGAGCACGAAGAGATCTGGGTTGGAGCCTTCTGGTAGAATATCGAGCCCGGCTACTGCAATGGGGAGAACAAATAAACACATTAACAGCATATAAAGCGGAAAGGCCCAGCTTGCTGTTGCAAGATGTTTTTCAGCTGAGTTCTCGACAACAACGACCTGAAACATTCTTGGCAGGCAAATGATTGCCGTTGCAGAGAGGAAAATAAGGGTGACCCATTTAGGTGTAAAGAGACTTGCATTTTGCGGGAGCTTTTCAGAAATTTTGTTCATGATGTCCGATGGGCCATCTGCGACCCCCCAGACTACAAAGATACCAACCGTTAAAAGGGCCACTAGCTTGACAATGGCTTCAACGGCGATGGCTGTTACCACGCCGTGATGTTGTTCGTTAGCGTCAAGGTTTCTTGTGCCAAATACAATTGTAAAAACCGCAAGGCCGGCGGCTGTAAAGAGGGCAGTGATCGCAGGGGACACGCTGTTTACAGAATTTGAAGTAAAGACAGCGAAACTTAATGTGAGTGATTGAAGTTGAAGCGCAATATAAGGTGTAGAAGCGATAACCGCTAAGAGGGTGACGAGTACACCTAGGAGATTACTTTTGCCATATCTAGATGAAATTAAGTCAGCAATTGAAGTGATACGCTGTTTGCGACCGATGTGGACGAGTTTGCGCAATAACCACCACCAGCCAATGAATAAAAGAGTGGGGCCGAGATAAATGGTGAGAAATTCCAGACCGTTTTGAGCGGCGTAGCCAACCGCTCCGTAAAATGTCCATGCGGTGCAATAGACAGAGATTGAAAGGGTGTAAACGATTGGCGATGTTAGGAATGAAAGTTTGTTTTTCTCGGCTTGTCGTTCCGCAAAAGCTGCGACACCAAATAAGAAAATAACATATATAATGCAGATGCTTACTAGCAAATTAAATGAGAGCATTATTCTTTATCTTCCTCATTTGTTAATTTGCGAGAGAGACCATAGGCGCCTAGAATCAAAAGGGCCCAGGCTGTGAAAATGTAATAAAATAATTCTCTTATATCTGTTGATGTGTCAGATGTGATGATGGTGTTTATGAAGGGGGTTAGGAAAAAGAATATTCCTAGCGCTGGGAGTATAAAAGCCAGCTCCCTGATTTTTCTTTTTGCTCGTTTTTTGTTTATGGAGGAGGATGGTTTGCTCATTTGTCTGAGCCTTAACTTAAAAGTTTATGGACATTGGCAATGATTTCATCGTTAGAAAATGGCTTTGTCATAAAGAGGCTTGCTCCAGCATTTTCTGCGGCTTGTCGATCCCTTCTTTGCCCTTTTGCTGTGAGCATAAGAACGGGGAGCGTTTGGAAATCTGCTGAATTTCTTAAATTTTCGAGAATCTGCATACCGCTTATATTTGGGAGCATCATGTCGAGAATGATTAAATCTGGTTTGACTTGTTTGATATAATCAATGCAGCCTTCACCATCTGAAAATGATGATAAAGTAAAGCCTTCTCTTTCTAATAGAAAGGATAAGGCTTCTAGGATGAAAGGTTCATCCTCTACGATTAAAACGGATTTTGACACAAGCTCCTCCCAAAGCATGCTCTTTAGCTTAACTGGATTTGATTTTGAGGCAAGTGTTATTCTTGATCAAATTTATTCGTACCTATGGTTATGATTACTTATGGATTGATTATGCCTCTTATCTGGTTCTTATGTGTTGAGGGGATTTAACCAAGAATGTAGGTTGCTCGTCTTGCTGAGCAGTTTTGTTTTGGGCAGACAGAACATTGCAATCCAACCGCGAGTTGGGGGAGGGAGGCGAGTGCAGTTTTGGCAATAAGCTGATCGTAATCTTGTGTGATGATCATTGAAGCTTTTAGGGTTCCTGGAACACCTATTGAGCCAAAATCATTAAATTGTGCTACTGCGTAAGTTAGAAAGCGCTCGCCTGTTGGCATGTCGAGAAGGGCGCAAATAGGTTGCATTGGTTGGCTGAAGCTTCGGTAAATTGGCCAAAGGGGGCAGGCACTGCCAAAGCGAGGCAAGCTCAATGTGGTTAATTGTTTTCTATATAGTACAGCACCTGAACCATCACATTCTAAAAAACCCCAATTTGGTAAATTGGCTCTTTCAGGCAGGTGGGCTAAACGATAAAAAATGCTTCGTAAATCAGTTTTAAAATAGGCGGCTAATTCAAGGGGGGCGAATTTAAATTGTTCGGCCTTTTGCAAGAATTTTTGTAATGGCAAGGTTTTGGCCATTGTTTGGTAACCTTCTAAGATAGAAAGAGCGTTTTTTTGTTCTTCTGTTTCTATTTCTAATTCTTCGATAATTTCATTGGGGGAAGCTGCACCCGTTTCTAAAATTTCCAAGTGATATTGATTGCTCTCCAAGTAGGTATCAAGCGTCGTTTGATCTGCCAATTTGTCTTGATTTGAATTGGTTTGTTCAAAATGTTCGAGTATTCCACTTGCCGTTTGTGAAAGCCTTTCACTTTCTTTTAGCAGATTAGAAAGGAATTTATTATGGAGACTTTCATCGATATGAGGGTTCTTTTGCAAGATATCTGCGGTTGAGCGGATTGTTGTTATATTCGAGAGCATCAAGTGAATGGCTTCTGCAAAGAAGGGATCGCTATTCATTTTATCTGATAGGGCTTGGAGGTTTTGATCTTGTTGTTGCTGGAGGTCAAAGAGGCGCTCTATGAGGCGGGCAAAGCCTGGGAAACGACCAATAAATTCTTCTAAGCGCTCAACTTCGGCTGGAATGTGTCTGTTTTTTGCTATGGCTTCTTTGAGCTTGTCAATGAGGCCTTGGTCAGCACCCTCGGAGAGATCGCGGGGGTTTATTTCTAATGATTTTGCTATGGCAAGCAAAGTCTTACCAGCGATACCTCGTCTGTTATGTTCGATTAAATTTAAGTATGAAGCTGAAATGCCAACCTCTTGAGCAAGGCCGGACTGGCTTTTTTTCTTGGCTCTGCGTCGTTCGCGTATTCTAGTTCCGATGAGGGTGCGTGACATTTTATTTTTCCTTAGTTTTTAAGGTGTTACCAGCCTGTAAGTAAATTAATTTACAGAAAGCGAAAATGCAAATTATAATTTTTTACAAAAAAGTTTAATCAAAACAATTATTTATTGCATTCTTTACTCCCTGGTCTACTTTAGTAGGGTCTAATGACATTGATGAATCAAGACGCAAAAAGACGTTCCGTTCATCCACATACACAAGAATTCTGGGAGGAAATCTATGTCAAAACAACTCACTCGTCGTGGGGTGTTAAAGTCTGGTGCCGTTGTTGGTGCAGGCTTAGCAATGCCTACTATCTTCACAAGTCCTGCAGCAGCTTACACGAACGAACCTAAGGGTGGCACAGTCACGCTTGGTTTCAACGTGCCACAATCTGGCCCGTATGCTGACGAAGGCGCTGACGAGCTTCGTGCTTTTAAACTTGCCGTTGAGCACCTTAATGGTGGCGGTGATGGCGGCATGATGAAAACATTTTCATCTAAAGAGCTTAAAGGAAACGGTATCCTTGGTAAAAAGGTTAAATATGTAACCGGTGATACTCAAACTAAGTCTGATGCTGCGCGTGCATCTGCTAAGTCTATGATTGAAAAAGACGGCGCGGTTATGATTTCTGGTGGTTCATCATCAGGTGTTGCGATTGCTGTGCAAGGTCTTTGTCAAGAAGCTGGCGTTATCTTCATGGCTGGTTTGACACACTCAAATGACACAACGGGTAAAGATAAGAAGGCGAATGGTTTCCGTCATTTCTTTAACGCTCAAATGTCAGCAGCAGCGCTTGCTCCTGTGCTTGAGAAAAAATACGGTAAAGACCGTAAAGCTTATCACCTAACAGCTGACTACACTTGGGGCTGGTCACAGCAAGCGTCTATTGCTGCTGCAACAGAGGCCAAGGGCTGGAAGACTGTTAACAATGTTCTTACACCTCTCGCTACAACTGACTTCTCGTCGTATGTTGCGCCTGTGTTGAACTCTGGTGCTGATATCCTCGTTCTTAACCACTACGGTGGTAACATGATTAACTCATTGACTTCAGCTGTTCAGTTTGGTCTTCGTGGCAAACAAGTGAACGGTAAAGACTTTGAGATTGTTGTTCCTCTTTACTCTCGTTTGATGGCTCGTGGTGCGGGTAAAAACGTTAAGGGTATCTTTGGTTCAACAAACTGGCACTGGTCATTGTCTGATGCTGGCTCAAAAGCTTTTGTTAAATCATTTGGTGAGAAGTATGGCTTCCCTCCATCACAGGCTGCTCATACATGTTATGTGCAAACTCTGCTTTATGCTGATGCTTGTGAGAGAGCGAAAACATTCAACCCATGTGGTGTTGCTGAAGCTCTAGAAGGTTTCAAATTTGATGGTTTAGGTAACGGTCCAACTGAGTACCGTAAGGAAGACCATCAGTGCTTTAAAGACGTTCTAGTTGTGAAAGGTAAAGAAAACCCAACATCACAATTTGACGTGCTTGAAGTTGTTGAGGTTACACCTCGCGCTCAAGTTGAGTACAAACCGGACCACACAATGTTCAAAGGTGGTTCATTAGGTAAGTGTAACCCTGGCGCATAATCCCCCCTGGGTCCCTTACTTAGGTCACGCCGCTGGTGGTTGCGGCGTGACCTTCACTAATAAAAAAACGGCTGTTTGATGACGCGCTTTTTTGGCAGCGACTTGCAGTATTATTTAACAAAAATTTTGGATGGAACATGGACGCGATCTTACTTCAAATCCTGAATGGCCTCGATAAGGGGAGTGCTTATGCGCTCATTGCCCTTGGGCTTACGCTGATTTTTGGAACGTTGGGTGTTGTGAATTTTGCTCACGGTGCGTTGTTCATGATCGGCGCATTCTGCGTAGTAACGTTACAAAGAATTTTGAATATTTCGACTGTAACTATTGACCCCACAAAAACAGACTTTTTGGGTAACCCCTTAAAAGTTAAAACTCCCTACATTATTGAATGGTTTGGTGAAGGTGCAGGTATGGCGATCATAAATTGGTCGGTGCCACTTGCTATTCTTTTTGCTATTCCGATTATGCTTTTGGTTGGGTATGTCATGGAGCGAGGCCTGATTAAGCATTTTTACAAAAGGCCCCACGCTGATCAGATTTTGGTGACTTTTGGTTTAGCTATTGTTTTACAAGAGATTATTAAAGCATTCTATGGTGCAAACCCAATTCCAACACCTGCGCCCGAAGTGTTTCGGGGCTCATTTGATTTTGGTGTGTTGATTGGTATGGCTGAAAACGCCGTTATATACCCATATTGGCGCCTGGTTTATTTTGCTTTCTCTGCGCTTGTTATTGCCGGCGTGTTTGCTTTCTTACAATTTACGACATTTGGTATGGTTGTTCGTGCTGGCATGGCGGATCGTGAAACGGTTGGTTTGCTTGGCATTAATATCGATAAGCGATTTACCATTATGTTTGGTATTGCGGCGTGTGTTGCTGGCTTAGCTGGTGTGATGTATAGCCCAATTAATTCACCTAACTATCATATGGGGATGGATTTCCTTGTGCTGAGTTTCGTGGTTGTTGTTGTCGGTGGTATGGGCTCATTGCCTGGTGCTGTTCTGGCTGGATTTACACTTGGGATTTTGGAAAGCTTTGCTTCGATGAACCAAGTGAAAGGTTTCTTTGAAGCCATCTATCTCCCTTCGATTGACCAAATTATTATTTACCTGGTTGCTATTGTCATTCTCTTGGTTCGCCCTCGTGGTTTGATGGGCCGTGCCGGTGTGATGGAGGACTAATTTATGATTGATAAACTCCAAAATAATGACCGGATGTTGATGACACTTTTCACACTGATGGTTTTAGCTGGACCTATTTTACTCGCTCCTTTTGGTGCTGGTTATCCTGATTTGCTTCAGCGCTTTTGTATCTTTGGTATTTTTGCCATTGGTTTTAATATCCTCTTTGGATTAACTGGCTATCTCTCATTTGGTCATGCGGCCTTTTTGGGAGTGGGGTCTTATTCAGCCGTTTGGATGTTCAAACTGTTGACGATGAATGTGATCCCTGCGTTGATTTTGGCTGTGGTTATTGCTGGTCTCTTTTCTTTATTGATCGGTTTTATTTCATTGCGCCGCTCTGGGATTTACTTCTCAATTTTGACGCTTGCTTTTGCGCAAATGAGCTTTAGTTTAGCTTATTCAGTGCTCACGCCAATTACTAATGGTGAAACAGGGCTACAATTGACGCTTAATGACCCTCGGATATTAGATGGTGCGAATACAACAGGTAGTCTTCCATCAACCAATTTCTTTGGGCTTACTATGAACTCTACGGCTAAGTTTGATTTTCTTGGTATGGTGCTTCAATTTAATGTTGGGTTCTATTTCTGTGCGGTTATGTTGATTTTAGCGTTCTATTTGGCTATGCGGATTTTCCGCTCACCATTTGGCTTGATGCTTAAAGCGATTAAAACAAACCAAAACAGATTGAACTACACCGGTGTTAATACCCGTCCTTATACACTTGCAGCCTTTGTGATCTCTGGCATGTATGCTGGATTAGCCGGTGGTTTGATGGCTTGTACTGACCCACTTGCTGGTGCTGAACGGATGCAATGGACTGCATCTGGTGAAGTTGTGTTGATGACCATTCTTGGTGGTGCTGGCACGTTGCTTGGCCCTGTTCTTGGCGCTGGTTTCATTAAATATTTTGAGAATATCTTCTCAAAAATCAATGATAATGTTCTGCATAGCTGGTTCTCTTTCCTACCAGACGGATTGGAAGATTTGATTGTTTGGGTTTTACATTTCTTTGTTGGTAAGGGGTGGCACCTCACATTGGGCTTATTGTTCATGATGGTTGTTATCTTCCTGCCTGGCGGTCTGTTACAGGGCGCATCTCACATCATAGATTGGATAAGAGGTAAGAAGCAAAGCTCTTCTACCCAGATATCTAATCCGAATTCAATGCCTGCTGAATAGGAGAGGACGAATGAGTATACTTGAAGTCCAAAACGTGAATAAAAGCTTTGGCGGGTTGAAAGCATTGCAAAATGTGAACTTGAGTGTTGAAGAAGGCACCATCCACGCGATTATCGGCCCCAATGGGGCCGGTAAGTCGACTTTGCTCAATTGCTTTATTGGTAAGTTGATCCCTGACACCGGAACGGTGAATTTTAATGGGCAATCTCTTTTAGGGATGAAGGCGCATGAAATTAATCAGACAGGTGTGAGCCGTGTGTTCCAAACACCGGAAATTTTCAGTGATCTGACAGTTTATGAAAATGTTATGATCCCTTGTTTTGCCAAACGGGATGGCAGTTTTAGTTTGAATGCACTCAGCCGTGTTAAACAGGAAATTGACGTTCATGAAAAGGCTGAGCAGATGATGGAAGATGTGAACATGGCCGATAAAAAGGACATGCTTGCTTCTTCACTTTCACGAGGTGATAAACGCCGGTTGGAGATGGCCATGTGTTTGGCACAGGATCCGCAATTGTTATTACTCGATGAGCCAACTGCTGGTATGGCACGGGCTGACACGAATAACACAATCGATCTCTTGGCTGAGATTCAAAATAAGCGGCACATTACAATGGCTGTGATTGAACATGACATGCATGTTGTTTTCTCGCTTGCTCAAAAAATCTCCGTACTTGCGCAAGGGACAGTGATTGTTGAAGATTTGCCGGAGAATATTAAAGGCCATCCTAAGGTACAGGAAGCGTATCTTGGAGGTGCACATTAATGTTGGATAATGCGAAAATGAAAGAAAATATGAACGCAAATCACGCCAAGAATGCGCCGGCTTATTTTTCTGCTTGGGATCTGCATGCTTATTATGGCGAGAGTTATATTGTTCAAGGGATTAATCTCAATATTCATGAAGGTGAAATCCTAGCGCTTTTAGGGCGAAATGGTGCTGGTAAAACATCTACGCTACGAGCGTTAGCTCGTCTTGATGAGCCAATGATCACTCATGGTGAAGTTTGGCTTGATCATCAGCCTTTGCACAATATGAAATCTTATGAAGCGGCTCAGGCTGGTTTGGCTTTGGTGCCAGAAGACCGGTGTATTATTCAAGGCCTGACTGTTGAAGAAAATTTACAACTCGCTCAAATTGAAAAACCTATTGGTTGGTCAATTCAGCGGATTTATGAACTGTTTCCTCGGCTCGGTGAGCGTCGCAACCAGGAAGGGACTACCCTTTCTGGGGGCGAACAACAAATGCTTGCTATTGGCCGCGCGTTAGCTCGTGATATTAAAATCTTGTTGCTTGATGAGCCTTATGAAGGTTTGGCGCCGGTTATTGTTCAAGAAATTGAAAAGACTTTGCAACATATTCGCGATCAGGGGATTACCACTGTTATTGTTGAGCAAAATGCTGTGGCTGCGCTTAAATTGGCTGACAGGGCTGTTATTCTTGATACAGGACAAGTTGTGTTTGATGGCACAGCACAAGAGGTTCTTGATAATGAAGAACTTCGTCATGAATATTTAGCGATTTGATTGTTTTATTTACCTCTTTTATGGCTGTGTGATCACTCTCACAGAACTAACTTGCGCTCGGTTGTTTTATGCAATCGAGCGTTTTTTTATTTTGGCTGAGTGTCTTGTTTGCTTTTTAAAGATGATAAAAAAGCGATAAAATTTGATATTTGCTCTGGGGAGAATTTGAATTCTGGCATTTCATCATGACCAACAACAATCCCTTCAGCGAGGGCTTCTTCTAAATTTTCTAGTGGCCACATTTGGCTGAATTTTTTAAAGGCAGGTGCGTCTTTGTTAGGGCTTTTGCCTTTTAGATCGATTGAATGACATTTTGCGCATAATTGTTCAGCAAGTATTTTTCCGCTCTCAATTTCAGATGCATTTGTTGTTGTGCTTAAAAGGCATGTTAGTAATAAGAATAAAGCTAGTTGTACTGACTTGATCATTTCTAATTCTCTCCCCTTTTTTGAATTGAGAGAAGATAGGTTGCAAGGGCATTTAGTTTCTTTTCTACATCCTTTTTTATACCTTCATGATCTTCTTGCAGTCTACCTTTTGACATTGATTCAATTGAGAACCATTCCCCCCACACGGGCATTTCAGGAATGCCGTGCGCTCTTGGCATTGTTCGTCCGTCAATTCTATCTTTAATGACATTGATGTCGAATGCATCAGCCATTTTTAGTTGAAGTTTTGTAAGGTCTTTTGGTTTTGTTTTTAATTGAGAGGCGACAGGACCATTACCAGTTCCATAAATGCCGTGACAAGATGCACATAATTCGAGATAGATGGTTCTTCCTTTTGAATTGTCTTTTGCTTCGACACAAGAACTCATGAAAATGAGTGGTGCTAAGATTAAAAATCGTTTTAATTTATGCAGCATTTAAATATTACCCTCTAGGATTTAATGAGAGGAAAATTGACTTAGTTTTTTGTTTTTCATAGATGCTTTTTCACTCTCAATTTAGAGCGTAATCCTATTTGTTTTGATTTTATTTGATGTACATCAAGCAGTTTTTGCTTACAGCCAATGAAATTTCTTATATGGTCTCATTGCTAAAATCTTTCACATGAAGGTGCTGCTCGTATGTCTCCCCATTACGTCAATTTTTTTACTAATATTTTCAAAACATTTGGCCACCCCCCTAAAAACTTCATTCCATTTAGAAAGAAGAAAAAAAGGGTAAAGGGCGGTTTGCAGCACGGCTCTTATGTGGCGAATGGGGCCGAACGGCGTGAGTTTTTAGGCCTTGGGCTTTCAGGCTTTCATAAAGTTTCTTATCAAGAATGGGAAAATAAAACGCCATCGTTTCGGCGTAAAATTAAGAAGCCTTCGGTTGTTTGTGTTCATGGTTTGACGAGAAACTCCCATGACTTTGATAAGATCGCTGATCAATTGAGTGAGGATCGGCGGGTAGTTTGCCCCGATATTGTGGGGCGTGGGCATAGTGATTGGATTGCTAACAGCGCACTTTATGAGAACCTTCAATATAATGCGGATATGAATGCGCTGATTTCACGTTTGGATGAACGGGAGATTGATTGGATTGGGACATCGATGGGCGGTTTGATCGGGATGATGCTTGCCGCATCAGCGAATAGCCCTATTCGAAAACTCGTTATCAATGATGTGGGGCCTTATATTCCCTATTCAGCGCTTGCTAAAATTGGCTCTTATGTAGGGCGATCTCCTGAATTTGAAACGATGGCTGAAGCTGAGGATTATTTAAGGCAAATTCATGTTGAGTTTGCCCCTATGAATGATGATGACTGGGAAGACATGACGCAATATGGTGTGCGTGAAGTTGAGGGGGGGAAATTTGCGTTAAATTATGACCCTGGCATTGGAGATCCGGTTCGGGCTGGATTAACCGGGTTTGATGTGAATTTGTGGCCATTGTGGGAGATGATACAATGTCCTGTTTTGGTGTTTCGCGGGGAAAATTCAAAATTGTTGACGCCATCAATTGCTGAACGGATGGAAGAAACTGGGCCAAAGGCAACAGTTATTGAAATTCCTGAAGCGGGGCATGCGCCGACTTTGAATATACCGAGCCAAATAAAAATGATTTCTGATTGGTTGGATAAATAAAGCGCCTCTTATTTATGATTGGGAAGGGAAGGTCATAAGAGGCGCTTTTGGATCGTCAAGTTTTAGGAATATTGGTTCGCTTATATTAGCGATCTGTGCAGACCCAACGTCTTACTTGACAGTAGCTGTCATATTTGCGGCAAGCTTTTTTGGCTTTCCATTTTGCATTTTTAATGGAGCGACCCCAGTTTGCTCCCCAGCCACCATTCGCACCAACGGCGACCGCGCCGCATGCGTTGCGGAACCATGTTGCGATGCGGCAATCAGATGCGTATTGCCGGCATTTCTTTAGAGCGACTTGGTTGGCTTTCCATTTTGAATTGTAATTATATGACCAGCCCATGGCTTTTGATGATGGAGAAATTGCGATTGCTCCAAATTTGTTTCTAGCTTGAGCGTCTGTGATAGATGTTACGAACATTAGGCTTGCCATAAAAATGAAAGCGATGGCTGTGAAAGACTTTTTCATTTTGTTCCCCTTTAAATCGTTGTAATTAGCGAATAATCGTTTGCTTTGGTTTGAACTGATGTCATTATTGTTATGGTAAGATGCTTCTGTTTTCAAATTAAATATCTGTAATATTGTACGGTGTTTAATTTGATTGGTTTATTTTCATATGACAATAGATGAATAAATCCCTCCAACAGCTTCGTCATTTTTTTGATATTTCAATTTCAAAAAAATGATATAGATAATAATAGGTTTTGACTTTTTATTATTGCAAAGTCTTAATTTAGTTTGTTGTTTTTATACCTTGTTGTTTTCTTGGCTTATATATTGGGATTAGAGCTGTGGTAATAGATAAAAAACATCATTAATATGTATGTTTTAAGGGTTTTTCGTTTTTGAAATAGCTATGTGTTTAATTTTTAGTGAGGCTTGAGAATATGCGTTGGAGAGGCCGTGAGGGCAGTAAGAATATTGAAGACCATCGTGGGCGTAGAGGGGGGCGTTTTGGCATTCCTCTTCCTGGTGGTCGTGGACGTAGCATTAGAATGCCGGGACGCCGGGGTGGTGGCATTAGTATTTGGACAATTTTGATTTTGCTGGCCTTTATGTATTTTACTGGCAAATGTGATCCGAATTTAATTTTACGCGAACTCACAAAGGGGCAAGGGTTGCCGCAAATTGAGCGTCAACAACAGCCTCGTTTTGATGTTGAACCCTTACCAGACACGGGTGGCGAGTTTAATCAATCTAATAAAGACCTCAATCGCCAAAATCGGAATATACCTCAAGTGAAGAAGGATGATCTTGGGCAATTCACTTCTGTTGTGTTGAGAGAAACGGAATTGGTATGGCACAAGATTTTTAAACAAATTGGGCGCCGCTATGAAGAGCCGAAATTGCGAATGTTTACTCAATCTACGCAATCTGCTTGTGGGCGCGGGATGAGTGCCATGGGGCCTTTTTATTGTCCGCTTGATAAAAAGATATATATTGATCTGAGTTTTTATAGAGAATTAAAACAAAAGTTTGGTGCGCCGGGTGATTTTGCACAAGCCTATGTGATTGCACATGAAGTTGGGCATCATGTACAAACTTTGTTAGGAATTATTCAAAAGGTTCAATCTGCTAAACAACGAATGTCTAAAGTAGAAGGAAATGCTTTGAATGTTAGACTTGAATTGCAGGCAGATTGCTTTGCAGGACTTTGGGCTCGCCATGCTGATGCGGCTAATCAGATTTTAGAAGATGGCGATTTGGAAGAAGCGCTAGGAGCTGCATCTAAAATTGGTGATGATAATATTCAGAAGAAAACGCAAGGTCATATTGTACCTGAAGCATTTACTCATGGGACTTCAGCTCAGCGAATGAGATGGTTTAAACGTGGCTATGACACTGGAAATATGAAAGCGTGCGACACGTTTAATGCAAATAATCTTTAAAAATTATATTTTTAATTGCATGAAAATTTTAGGGCCAGAGCAGTTTAAAGGTGAAGCTCTCTTAAGAGAGATAAGTTTTCATCTTTAGCTTCTCTGGCTTTTTTCTGGTTTAAATATCGCTGCCTTGATAGACAGTTTGTTTGCAGTAAGTCTTGGCTTGTTGCAAATGGAAGCATATTTTTGCAGCATCAAGTGCATTTTTAAGCGGACCTGAAACAAGTTTATATTTTGGCTGATTGTTCACAACAATGGTGACGTATCTTGGTTTTAGAGGGCTTAGTGCTGATTTGTATTTTTTATTGAGCTTTGCCCAGGCTTTTTTCAGTTGTTTAATGTTTTGAAAATTTCCAAGAGAGATCGCAAATTGAGTTTGGGTGATTTGGCCAGCTCTCTTTTTATCTAGAGATTTTGGTTTTAGCTTCATTACCGGTTTAATAATGTTAGATTTTTTATTATCTAACTTATTTTTCTTAGCAGTGAGGTGTGTTTCTTTTTTAGCAACGGATTTGGTCTTGCTAAGAGGAATAACGGAGCCTGTAATTTCAATTTTATCAAGTTGTTTTTGGCTTGTTTTGGGTAATGTTGCTGTTTCTATTTGGCGTACTTTTTGTGAAAGTTTTGAATTATTTCTCGATAAACTATCAACTTCTTTTCTCAATTCAGCGACTTGATTGTCAAGACCGTAATATTTGACATTGAGTTGTTTGAGGGTGTGGTTTGTTTGACCAATGCCATCTTTAATATCAGCAAGGAGTTTTTCAGTTTTTTGTGTTGTTTGGTTAGCGTCTACTGTTGTTGCAAAAGGTTTGAGATCAAGGTCGGTATTATCCATCAAAAATGCCATATAGGCGAGCGCGCCAATCGCGCTTAGAAACCATAGGCTCATATATATGAACGAACTGAAGCTAGATCCTGTTTGCATGGTTTTTTGATGCTTGCTCATATAAATGATCTCTGAAAAAGGTTTTAAACTAGTTTCAAGCTAAATTTGGCGATAAAAACCAGGTCAACTATAGGGCTTCCTTTAGCTTTCACTATTTACCTATTCAGAGTCGTTTGTTTTGGTCAATGTACTAGCCTCTATGCAATGATCATGTTTGTTTGGTGCTGTTGTAAAGATGTTTCATTCTGGCGTGACAGGAATGATTTCTTTTAAATTAATTTCTTTCGTGTATTGATTTCAATTTGAGTTTTCTTTGTCTTTTTTTGTTAGCAATTTTCTCTTAAAAGGGCAGGGTTTTATAAATTTATAATTTGGGTTTTCACTATTATGGCAAATCTTGCTTCACAGACTGATAGTTCACTTATGATTTTGGTTTTAGCTGCTGGCATGGGAACGCGGATGAAATCAAAACATCCGAAAGTTATGCATGCGATTGGCTCAAAACCGATGGTTGGTCACGTTATTGATCTTGGCGTTTCTCTTGGTGCTGAGACTTGTTCTGTTGTTGTGGGCCCAGATATGGAGCAAGTTAAAGATGTTGCACGTTCGCATTTTTCTGAGACAGAGCTTTTTGTTCAACATGATCGGTTAGGGACAGCACATGCGGTTCTTTCTGCGAAAGAGGCATTGGAAAAACATGATGGGTTTGTTCTGGTGCTTTATGGGGACACGCCGCTTTTAACCACTGATGCTCTTAACGGTCTTTATGCTGAGCTGAAAAATGGCGCTCATGTTGGTGTTCTTGGGTTTGAAGCTGATGATCCAACAGGTTATGGCCGGTTGCTCGTTGATGATGAGGGACAGTTGGTTGCCATTCGTGAGCAAAAAGATGCAAGCCCAGAAGAACTAGCTGTTACGTTTTGTAACTCTGGTGTTATGGGCTTTCGAACAGAGCATATGCTGTCTCTTTTGGATCAAGTTGGAAATGATAACGCCAATGGTGAGTATTACCTAACTGATGTGATTGAACTTGCCCGCCGCCAAGGTTTAAAAACAGTTGCAACGCTTTGTAGTGAGCAAGATGTGCTTGGGGTGAATGATCGTGTCCAGCTTTCTGAAGCTGAGAGGATTTTTCAAAATAGAAAACGCGAAGAGGTACAACGTAATGGTGCCACTTTGATTGCGCCTGAGACAGTTTTTTTCTCGGCTGATACGGAAATTGGAAAAGATGTCATCATTGAACCGAATGTTGTGTTTGGTCCTAATGTTGTTGTTGGAGATGATGTGCAAATTTACAGTCATAGCCATATTGAAGGGGCAGTGATTGAGGCGCGATCAAAGATTGGCCCTTTTGCTCGTTTGCGCCCGGGCGCCGAGATTGGTGAGGGCTGTAAAGTTGGTAACTTCGTTGAGGTGAAAAAAGCTAGCGTTTCTAAGGGGGCAAAGATTAACCACCTTACTTATGTTGGGGATGCTGAGATTGGCGCCGATGCTAATATTGGGGCTGGAACGATTACGTGCAATTATGATGGGTTCAATAAACATATCACTAAGATTGGGGCTAATTGTTTTATTGGTTCAAACAGTTCGTTAGTTGCGCCTGTGACCATAGCTGATGGCGCGTTTATTGGCTCTGGTAGTGTGATTACTGATAATGTGCCTACAGATGCGCTTGCCTTAACGCGGGCTGAGAAAAAAGTTTATGAGCAGTGGGCCGCACGCTTTAGAAAAAGCCAGCAAAGATTAAAGGCGAGAAAAGCTGCAACTGACACCTAAAAGTTAGACGTGTAATTTCTTAATTTGTTAAATATTTTGAAATGGCACGTGATTTGAAGCTTTCACCGAACTTAGTTAAGCGTTATTAGCCATCGGTGCTAAAAAACCGATGGATTGTATTATTTTGAGAAAATGGAGCCAATTGAATGTGTGGTATTGTCGGTATTATCGGGACATCTCCTGTTGCGGGAGACCTTGTTGATGCGCTAAAGCGGCTAGAATATCGAGGCTATGATTCAGCTGGTATTGCCACATACCATGAGGGGAAATTGGCGAGACGGCGCGCGAAGGGCAAGCTCAAGGCTTTAGAACAGCGCCTGAATGATGAACCGCTTCCTGGCAATCTTGGTATTGGCCATACGCGCTGGGCAACCCACGGTAAACCCACTGAGGTGAATGCTCATCCGCATATTTCTGATGGGGTTTCTGTTGTTCATAACGGTATTATTGAGAATTTCAAAAACTTGCGGGCTGAGCTAGAGCAAGATGGTTTTGTTTTTGAAACAGAAACCGATACTGAAGTTATTGCCCATTTGATTGCTAGAGAATTAAAGCAAAATAAAACACCCAAAGAAGCGGTCCGTGATAGTTTAAGCTCTCTTGAAGGGGCGTTTGCTTTGGCTGTTATTTTTGAAGGCCATGATGATTTGATGATTGGTGCTCGCCGTGGTAGTCCTTTTGCCATTGGGTTTGGTGATGACGATAGCCCAGGCATGTATATTGGGTCAGATGCGATAGCATTAGCGCCTTTCACGAACCGTGTTGCTTATTTGGAAGATGGAGATTGGGTTGTTTTAACAGGGCAAGGTGCAACAATTTACAATGAACAAAATGAAGAAATAGAGCGTCCCATTTCAACGTCAATGGCTCAAGCGCTTGTGGTTGATAAAGGTAATCATCGTCATTTTATGGCGAAAGAAATTCACGAGCAGCCTGACGTGATTTCACGGACTTTATCGCACTATATTGACCTTGGAAAAGAGTGCGTTGATTTCTCTTCCCTTTCAATAGATTTTAAAACATTGCCGCGCCTTTCTATCACGGCTTGTGGTACAGCTTATTATGCTGGTGTTGTTGGTAAATATTTGATTGAGCAATGGGGTGGTTTGCCTGTTGATATCGATATTGCTTCTGAGTTTCGATACAGAGAACCCCTCATGAGTGATGGGGGAGCTGCGCTTTTCATTTCTCAGTCTGGCGAGACGGCTGATAGTTTGGCGAGTTTGAAATATTGTAAAGAGCAGGGCCAAAAAATTCTCTCAATTGTAAATGTGAGTGAGAGCTCTATTGCACGAGAGAGTGATGAAGTTTTGCCAACTTTAGCCGGTCCTGAAATTGGGGTTGCCTCGACCAAAGCTTTTACCTGTCAGCTCACAGTTTTGGCAGCTCTTGCCATTCATATTGGCCGTGAACGGGGTGTGATTGATGAAGCTAAAGAGAACGAGCTAGTACGCTCACTTGTTGAGGTGCCTCGCTTGATTTCTGAAGTTTTGTCTCAAGAAGAGGAAATCGATAAAATTTCTCATTCTCTTTCAAAGGCAAGGGATGTGCTTTATTTAGGCCGTGGCATGAGTTATCCGATTGCTATGGAGGGGGCCTTAAAACTTAAGGAAATTTCTTATATACATGCAGAGGCTTATGCCGCCGGTGAGCTCAAACATGGGCCGATTGCGCTAATTGATGAGAATATGCCGGTTATCGTTGTTGCGCCTGAAGATCGTTTGTTTGATAAAACAATTTCTAAT
>JAEPQF010000020.1:0-11842 GCA_017640685.1 Hyphomicrobiales bacterium | reverse complement strand
ATATGCAAGAAGTTTCAGCGCGTGGTGGGCAAATCATTTTCATTAGTGATGCAAAGACTGAAAGCGCTGGATGTGACCTAACGCAACATATTGTAATTCCCAAATGCCACGAATTTGCAACCGCTTTAATTACAGCAATTCCTGTGCAATTGCTTGCTTATTACACGGCAGTTCATATGGGAACAGATGTTGATCAACCGCGTAATTTAGCTAAGTCGGTTACTGTTGAGTAAAGCCTTTATTATTTATTGACTAAGCGGGTTGTTGTTCTATCGATTTAAATAATTGTTGTTTAAATGCAACATGGTAGTTCTAAAGGGATGCTTCTTTATTTGAATGTGTTCTCCGTGGCTTATTGCGAATTTTGTTTGCCCTGGTAAAATTGCTTTTTAAGGGCTTAATAGGTCCTTAAAATGAGCTAGCAAGGGGTATTTTAGGCTTCTTGGTTTCGTTTACTTTATTTGTGGTTATTGAGATTATGTTCTCAATATGTTCTTGCTAATCATAGTTTTGCCTAATGAATTAGATTATAATGAAGTCTGCTAATTCTAGACTTTATAATTTTGGGCCTCTTAATGATCTTTAAAAATATGAAATTGAGTGTTCTCTTTTTCACTGTGGGTTTGTTGGTTTTAACCTGCAATTCTATTGTTGTGCGTGCTAATGCTGCTTTGGATCAAGCTGCAACAGCATTGAACCAAGGCAAATACAAACAAGTTGTCCGCTCTGTTGGTCAGATTATTGGTTCAAAGGCCAAAGCTGATGTTGTTGCTAAAGCTTTGCTTTATCGTGGGATTGCTTACCGTAACCAGGGAAAAGTGGCACAAGCTATTGCTGATTTTTCTAACGCAGAATGGGTGAGAAAATTAAAAGGCCCTGACTTGCGCCGTCTTTATGCTGAGAGAGCTCTTGCTTATGATGTCGTTGGCCAAAAAGCATTAGCCGCGAAGGATCGTCAATTAGCTGGTGCTAAGAATGTTGAGTTGGCGCAACGTGCTTCTGTTAAAAATGGGATTAGCCTTTCAAATAATGCTGTTCGCCAAACATCTGTTGAAGCTTCTAAGTCAACCACACAAGAATTGTTTGGTGGTTTACAGAACCTGTTTGGTTTTAATAATAACAAACAAGAGCAGAAGATTGTGGTGAAGAAGCCAGATACCCAACAAGGGACTGGTGTTAATGACCCGGGCTTTCGGGAGATTCCTACTTTAGAGTCTGCTGAAGCGAAGAAAAATGCTGCTAAGCTTAAAACCGCAGCCCTTCCTCCCAAACAAAAGGTTGACGCAGGCGCATCTGTTAACGGTGTGCCTTCAAATAGCGCATGGGCTGCCAAACGGGTTAATGAAATCAAAGCAACACAAAAGCAATCTCAAGAGAAGCTGAAGCAAGTAAATGGTTTAACAACCGGATCACCTGTTAAGTTGCAACCGAAAAAAGTCAAAGAGCCAGAGAATACAAATGTTGTTGGTAATTTCTTTAATAATATTTTTGGAGGTGGGACTAAAAAAGAGGCTCCGCCCGTTAATCCAGGTGATGATGTGATCGTTGCTGAGCAGGTTGTACAAACACCTGATGTTAAAGAGGCACCTATTCAAGCTCGAAAGCCTGTTACTGCTCGAAAAGCCGTTCAGAAAAAGCCTTTAAAAAAGGTAGCGCCGAAAAGAAAGCCTGCACAAAGAACAAGGGTGGCAGCTGTTAGCCAAAAGAAGAAACCGGCACCAAAGGCTAGATCTTTATATCATGTTAGGCTTGGTGCCTTTGGAGAGGCTGGGGCTGCTGAAAAGTTTGTTAATCGCTTGAATTCAAAGTATAAAACTTTAGTTGGTAATAAAACAGCAATGGTTGTTGAGACAGATTTGGGCAATTCTCGCCGGCAATATCAGGTTTTTCTTGGGCCGTATCGTAGTCGTGAAAAGGGAAACAAGACGTGTAGTGTTTTAACACGGTTAGGTTTGGGGTGTTCACTTGTTGAATAATTTTCTTTAATTGACTTCTTGATTTATTTTAAAGAATTCACACATAATTAAAGCGCAGAACATATCTTAAGGTGTGGCGCTATGTTCTTTAATTTCTTTTTGAATATGTGTTTGGACGGATGACAAAAAAAACAACTGAAAATGATAAAAGTCTGACCAAACAGAATGATGATGGGACTTCATCTAATAGTCTTGCTCAATTAACTCAACAACCTGATGATGCCAAAACCGGGAAGTTGGGCTTAGGTGCTCAACTTCGTAATTCATTTTTAACTGGATTAGTCATTGTTGGTCCCATTGGTATTACGGCTTATGTTGTTTATACTTTTGTAAATTTTATCGATTCATGGGTAAAGCCTTATGCTTTTCCTTGGCTTCGTCAGTATATTCCTGATCAATATAATCCAGAGACTTACCTCCCCTTTTCTATCCCCGGACTTGGACTAATTTTTGCGATTTTTATCATAATGGTTGTTGGCGCAACAACAGCTAACTTGTTCGGTCGCTCTCTTGTAAATTATGGGGAAAGTCTTCTTGATCGTATGCCGGTTGTTCGCAACCTCTATCGAGCTATTAAGCAAATTTTTGAAACCGTTCTTTCTCAAGAAGGGAATAGCTTTCAAAAAGTCGGTTTGATTGAATATCCTCGTAAAGGATTATATGCGATTGTGTTTGTTTCTACTGAAACAACAGGGGAGATTGCTGATGTTTGCTCTCATGGTGAGCAGATGTTGAGTGTATTTTTACCAACAACGCCGAACCCGACCTCAGGGTATTTGTTATTTGTACCGACTAAAGATGTTCAGATTTTAGATATGTCTGTTGAAGAGGGTGCTAAACTTGTTATCTCAGCTGGGCTTGTTGTTCCAGAGCAAAAAGCGGCGGAATTAATGGCACAGCAAGAGGCTTAGAGAAAAAGCTTTTTGATTTTTTTAAATTAGCCGGCTCGAAATAGTTTAATTGCTTCATCACATTCGAACAAATAAATCAATTTTCTCAAGGCTTTGCCGCGTTCGCTGGTGAGGTCTGGGTCATTGTTTAATATGAGTTTTACATCGTCATTAGCGGCTGTGATGAGCTCTTGTTGCCCAGGTACATTAGCCACTCTAAAGTCTCTCTCTCCACTTTGTCTGCGGCCAAGCATTTCACCACCGCCCCGCAATTTTAAATCTTCTTCTGCGATGACAAAACCGTCTTCGGTTTCACGCATTATTTTCAATCGTGCTTTTGCGGTTGCTCCTAAGGGAGAAGTGTAAAGGAATATGCAGGATGATTGGCGTTCACCGCGACCGACGCGGCCACGTAACTGATGAAGTTGAGAGAGGCCGAAACGCTCGGAATGTTCGATCACCATGATGCTGGCATTGGGGACATTAACACCAACTTCAATCACCGTCGTTGCGACGAGAATAGGGAGAGTGCCGTTTGAAAATTGCGCCATGACCTTGTCTTTTTCTTCACCCTTCATTTGGCCATGCACCAGGCCGATATTGTCGCCGAAATGTTGTTTTAAATGGGCGTGGCGTTCTTCTGCGGCGGCAAGTTCGATTTTGTCTGAGGTTTCAACCAGAGGGCAGACCCAGTAGGCTTGTGCCCCTTCTTGAATGGCGCGCTTTAGACCGCTCATCACTTCTTCCAAGCGATCAACAGGGATGACGCGGCTGGTGACAGGTTTGCGGCCTGCTGGTTTTTCTGTGAGCTTAGAGACATCCATATCACCGTAGTTGGTCATTAATAAAGTGCGCGGGATGGGGGTGGCTGTCATGACAAGAAGTTCAGCACCTTTTGGGCCGGCTTTAGCTTGCAAGGCAAGACGTTGCTCGACACCAAAACGGTGCTGTTCGTCAATGATGGCAAAGGCGAGGTCTTTAAAATGAACATCTGACTGGAAGAGGGCATGGGTGCCGATTAGGCAATCGATTAAACCTTCTTCAAGGGCCAGTAAGATTTGCTTACGTACCTTGCCTTTTTCTCGGCCAGTTAAAAGACCTAACTTTATGCCGGCTTTGTCGGCTAACTCTTCCAGACTTTCAAGATGTTGTCTTGCCAAGACTTCTGTTGGCGCCATGAGGGCAACCTGATGGCCTTGCTCAATCGCAGCGGCAGCTGTCATGAGAGCAACGATGGTTTTACCTGAACCAACATCACCTTGCAGCAGGCGGAGCATTCTATTTTCACTGGCCATATCAGCAAAGATTTCTCCCAACGCCATTTGCTGAGAGCCTGTGAGCGCAAAGGGGAGGGCTTCAATGATTTTGTTGCGAAGGGAGCCATCGCCTTTAATGGCGCGCCCTTTTTTGGCGCGGAGTTGCCGTCTCACCAGGGCGAGTGAGAGCTGTTTTGCTAGAAGTTCATCATACGCTAAACGTTGGCGCGCCTTTGAATCTGCTTTGATATCTTCAATTTCCTCAGGTCGATGTAAAGACGTGAGGGCATCTTGGAAGCTAGGCCAGTTTTTTTGTTTGAGCCATTCTGGATCTTGCCATTCTTCCAAATCAGGAATAGCAGGGATGAGTTGGCTCATAGCTTTTTGCAATGTCTTGCTTGTTAGACCTTGTGTGAGTGGGTAGACCGGTTCCAGGTTTGGAAATGCTTCAAACTCTTCTTTTGTGAGCATATGATCTGGATGAGAAATTTGAAGGGTGTCGGCGTAAAGTTCAGGCCTTCCTGAGATAAATCTGATTTCTCCAATTGGCATTTGTCTTTCAAGATAACGAGGATCCATTCTAAAAAAGACAAGATCTATTTGCCCTGTGCTATCTTCCATTTTGATGCGGTATGGCGCTTTTGAAAACCTGGCTTTACCTTTGAATTTGGGGCCTTTGTGGGCAATGACTGTTGCGTCAAATGTCGCGAGTTCTCCGGATTTAAGGTCTTTGATTTTGGGGCGGTTACGCCTGTCTACGACGCCGGTTGGGAAATGCCATAAAAGGTCGATTTTTCTTGGGTCTTTTATTTCTCCGGGGCGGTCAATGAGTTTGGTTAGTAATGTTTTTAACCTTGGGCCAATGCCTTTTAAGGTGTCGACATCACTAAACAGAGGTTGGAGACGAGTTGGACGCATTTATAAGACCTGAAATTATGCCTTTTATAGTTTGATGTATGCTTTTGAAATGTTTGATATTCGTGTTTAACAAGGTGCAAATGGGTGATATATGTGCTATTTGCCATAAGCTGTTTTGCTATATTAAGCGGCACTTTTCTTAATACAATACAAAAATTGAATACAAGACAAAAACTGAGGTTTTTTTCATGGTTGAGCACAGCTCTTTAACAGATAAACAAAAGCGCCTTATTTACAGGGCCAACCATCGTGGCACAAAAGAGATGGATTGGCTCATGGGTAAATATATTGAAGCGACCATTGCTTCGATGGATGAGAGCAAGGTTGACCATGTTGATGCGCTTTTGAAATTTGCTGAACCTGAAATTGAGGCCTGGTTGATGGGGAAATCTACAGATTATCCGGATGAATTTGCCGATTTGATCAAAGAAATTCAGGCGTTTCACGACTTATAATTCTCAGATTCTAATGCAACCTTTTGTTTTCTAAAGTTTACAAACCAAAATTCATGACTGTTTCAGCTTCCTCACATATTACGTCTCTCTTAAAGGTCAAGCAAAGCTTGGCAGGCACAAGCACTCCTTTATCAATTGGCCTTGGGCGCATTGTTGAGGGGCAAGAACCGCTTATATTAGCCGAGTTGCTTGAGTTATTAGGCCAGGTGAAAGAGGGGGCACATGATGTTATACATGTGTGCCGTGATGATCAAAGATTGGCGACGTTAAAAGAGGGGCTCGAATTTTTTGCACCCACTCTTAAGGTTTTGAGTTTTTCAGCTTGGGATTGTGTTCCTTTTGATCGCTCTGGGCCGCGGGCTGATATTATTGCTGAGCGCATTGCAACCTTAGCGCAACTTGAAAAAGGCAAACGCCGGGGCCCACGGTTAATTTTAACGACACCGCGTGCGCTTTTGCAGCGCGTGCCGCCGCGCTCATTTATTCGCAGCAACATTAAAATTTTAAGCCCAGGCAAACGGGTTGATCGGGCCAGGTTACTCGCGCGCCTTTCTGCCATGGGGTATATGCGCTCTGAGATGGTGATTGATAAGGGGGAGTTTGCGGTTCGAGGTGGGATAATTGATTTATTCCTAGCTGGCTATAAACAACCTATTCGGCTTGATTTTTGGGGAGATGAGTTGGAGAGTATTCGCCAGTTTGATGCGGGCTCTCAGCGGACAACCAATAAACTCAATCGTGTTACGCTTCTGCCTGTTAGTGAAGTTGATTTTAGTGATGAGGCGCGTGCTCTTTTTCGCAAACGTTACTTAGAGCATTTTGGCGCACCGCAACGCAGTGATGCGCTTTATGATGCGGTGAGTGAAGGGCAAAGCTTTCAGGGGCAAGAACATTGGCTGAGTTTCTTTCATGAGACGTTAGATTGTTTGTTTGATTATGTGTCTGATCCAATTATTTCTGAAGAAGCGGATATAGCTGGTGCTATTCAAGCTCATTTTGATCAAATTGATGAGCATTATGAAGCGCGCAAACAAGCACTTGAAGTACAAAATTTTGGAGCGCCGCCTTATAACCCTGTGCCCGTTGAGCAAATGTTTTTAACGCGGCAAGATTGGGCTTTGTTTGAAAAGAAATATTCATACCTGCAACTCAGCCCGTTTGACCTCGATCAAGATGAACGCTTTGATGAGCTTTATTCTCTTGAGGGTAAGGCTGGGATTAATTTTGTGGTTGAACGCCGCGATGAGCACTCTAGTCTTTTTAATGCTGTTGTTCGAAAGATTAAAGACCGGCAAGGGAAGTGCAAACAAATTCTCATTGCCGCTTGGTCGAGCGGCTCGCGAGAGCGGTTGATTAGCCTGCTTCAAGATGCCGGATTAGAGGGGCATGAAAAGTGCGAAAACTGGCAAGAGGCGCAAGCGCTATCAAAAGGTGTGGTTGGGTTTATTGTTCTTGGGGTAGAGGCTGGGTTTGAAACTGATGATTGCTTGATTATTGGTGAGCAAGATATTCTCGGTGATCGTTTGGTGCGCCGCAAACGGCGTGCAAAGAGCGATGCGGATGTTTTAAAAGAGGCTTCGACACTTTCTATTGGTGATTTGATTGTTCACAATGAACATGGCATTGGCAAATTCACTGGCCTGAAGACAATCACAGCAGTTGGTGCGCCGCATGATTGTTTGGAGCTTGTTTATCATGGCGGGGATAAGCTTTATCTGCCGGTTGAGAATATTGAACTTCTCACACGGTTTGGGGCAGAAGGGAGCACTGCTGAGCTTGATAAACTTGGCGGGACTGCTTGGCAGGCGCGCAAAGCTAAAATCAAGAAAAAGCTTCTTGATATGGCTGGCAAGCTTATTGAAATTGCAGCGAAACGTGCACTTCGGAAAGCTGAAAGTTATGAAGTGCCGAATGATCAATGGGATGAATTCGCGGCTCGTTTTCCATTTGAAGAAACAGAAGACCAGCTTTCTAGCATTGAAAGTGTTCGTGAAGATTTAGGTTCCGGCAAGCCGATGGATCGGTTGATTTGCGGCGATGTTGGTTTTGGTAAAACTGAGGTTGCAATGCGGGCTGCCTTTGTTGCAGCGATGAGCGGAGCCCAAGTGGCGATTGTTGCTCCGACCACACTTTTAGCGCGTCAGCATTATCAAGGGTTTACGAGCCGTTTTGAGGGGTTACCTTTAAAGATCCGTCATGCATCTCGGTTGGTGTCTCAAAAGGAATTGCGGGAAACAAAAGAGGGGTTAAAAGAGGGCCAAGTTGATATTGTTATTGGCACCCATGCGCTTCTTGGCAAAACAATTGAGTTTCACAACCTTGGTCTTTTGATTATTGATGAAGAGCAGCATTTTGGTGTGCAACATAAAGAGCGCTTAAAAGAGCTGAAAGAAAATGTCCATGTGCTCACGCTTTCCGCAACTCCAATTCCTAGAACTTTGCAAATGTCTCTCACCGGCGTTCGTGATCTTTCTCTTATCACAACACCGCCGGTTGATCGATTGGCCGTTCGCACATATGTGAGCCCCTTTGATCCTGTTGTTATTCGCAACGCACTATTGCGGGAACGTTTTAGAGGCGGGCAGAGCTTTTTTGTTTGCCCACGCATTAGCGACTTGGATGAAGCGGAGAGTTTGCTTAAAGAGCATGCGCCTGAAATTCGTGTTGTTCGCGCTCATGGCCAGATGCCGACTGGTGAACTTGAAGATGTGATGAACGCGTTTTATGACCGGAAATATGATTGTCTTCTTTCTACGACGATTATTGAGTCTGGTTTGGATATTCCAACAGCCAATACAATGATTATCTATAGGGCGGACCAGTTTGGTTTGTCTCAACTTTATCAATTAAGAGGCCGCGTTGGGCGTTCGAAAACGAGAGCTTATGCTTATATGACAACACCGGTTAACAAAGCTTTGACACCGGCTGCTGAAAAACGTTTGAAAATCCTAGCTTCTCTCGACACGCTTGGTGCTGGCTTTACTTTAGCCGCGCATGACCTTGATATGCGCGGCGCTGGTAATTTGGTAGGGGAAGAGCAATCAGGCCATATACGAGAAGTTGGTTATGAGCTTTATCAATCTATGCTTGAAGAAGCGATTGAAGATTTGAAACATGGCGGGAGTGCTGAACGGGAAGAAGACTGGACGCCGGTCATTCAAGTTGGCACTGCGGTTCTTATTCCTGAAAGTTATGTGAAAGATTTGCAATTGCGTCTTAGTCTTTATCGCAAAGCTTCAACGTTGCCTGAAAAGGAAGATATTGATGCGTTTAAAGCTGAGCTGCATGACCGATTTGGACCTTTGCCTGATGAAGTTAAGCATCTCTTATCTATCATGTATATCAAAACGCTTTGCCGGAAATGCGGTGTTGCGACCATTGATGCAGGGCCTATGGGGGCGCAGGTTGCGTTTCATCGCAATAAGTTTTCTAACCCTGGTGGGTTGATTGAATTTGCCAGCGCTCATCCGACACAAGTTAAATTGCAGGCCAATCATAAGCTCACATTTAAAGATAAATGGGAAGATGATAATGAGCGGATAGCAGGCGTGATTGAGCTTATTGAAAAACTTGTTCAATTGTCAAACAAAGTGGACGCTTAGTTTCTTAGAGAGATTAGAACAAACTGTTTATGCAGCGTCTTCTTTGGTTTCTTTTGATGAATTGTTTGAGTGGTTACCACACTTTTTCAAGAATTCATCTGCGTTTTCTTCGCCATCATATTCGGTGACTTCTGCATTGAGGTTGACTGTCATCGGTGAACAATCACTTTCGCAGATGAATTTTGTTTGTTTTAAAATGCCTTCAACTCGTTGGACAACAGTTATCGCTTGTTTTTGATTTGTGTTTGGAAGGGTGAGAACAAACTTTCTGCCTGAAATGCGAGAGAGAAGGTCTTCACCGCGATTTATCGTCATGAGGATTTCTGAAACCTGGCGGAGGACTTGATCACCAGATGTGTAGCCATAATCTCTATTAATTTCTTCAATATTTTCAATTGAAATGGTGATGATTGAAAATTTACTTTTTAAAGCAAGATAATCTTCCAAGAGACAATCGAGATGTTCTCTAAAATAGCTGTATGTGTAAAGGCCGGTTAGGGCGTCATTTGTTGGGATATGACGGGCTTCTAGATAGGTTTTTGCTAAGGTGTCTCTGAAGCGATGTTCTTGAATAAGAGCTTTCGTGCGTAAAATCAGTTCGTTTTTGTTCACTGGAGCTTCAATGAAATCTGTGACGCCAGCTTCATACGGAATATGACTATCTGATAGTTTAGAGGGGTGTGCTACGAATAGAATTGGTAGTGAATAGAGCTCTGTGTTTGATCTTACTTTTTCAATAAACTCTAGATATCTTGCCGGGTTGCGACCACCATTGATTATGAGAATGTCGAATTTTTCTCTTTCTAAATATTCAAAAGCTGCTTGATTTGAGAGCGCGCCAACGAGAGTTGCGATTGGAGATAAAGTTTCTTCTATACGAGAAAAACCATTTGGCCGGCCTGTGACTAACAACTTCGCGTTTTTAATCGAAACTGATGAGCTGCGATCATATTTTTGAGTAAGGCCATATTGTTCATTGATGGTGCTTCGACGATTTAACTCTTTATCCATCGTGTCTAATCTCACTAAGGATTTTAAACGAGAAATGACGGACGGCACACGAATGGGGCCAAAAATGAGATCATTAAATGAGTGATTGAATATTTCTTTGGTTTGCTCGCAAATTGAATTTGAAATGCCGACACAAAGAAGTTTCATTGTTTGTGTTGGTGGGTTGTTTTTGATTGTTTCAGCGAGCTTGTTGCATTTTAAAAAGCCGGTTTCTTCCGTTAAACCTTCTAAATTAAAGATTAGGATGTCGTGGGCATGGGCTTCTTTAAGGGCAGAGGCCAGATCTTGAAATGTGGTCTCGACTGTTTTAAAGCCCGATTGCTCAATGGCATTCATCATTTTTTGCTGTTGGGTGGTTGATGTTGAGTTTGATCCAACAAGTATGACTGTGTTTTTCTCGGTCATTTGATGTTCCATCGACTTTTTAATACCAGCACTGACTATTGCACTATTTTCTTTAAAAACTGGTAATTTTACAGAACTAGTTCTTTACTAAATTTAATAAATCTTTGCGGATAAGTTTTCCTGCTTGGTTGCGAGGAAGTTTTTTAACAAAGTTGAAGGATTTAGGGTGTTTATAGCGGGCTAAGTTTACTGATAATAAGTCTTGAACATCGTTTAATATTTGACCTTCTGCAGTGCTTTCTTCTTTTAAGACAATAAAGGCTGAAATTATAGATAGATCGGGTCTGACTTGTTGTTCGCAAACGGCGGCTTCGGCCACATCTTTATGTGAGGTTAGTATTGTTTCAATTTCTTTGGGAGAAACACGATAACCGCCTGCGTTCATTACTTCATCGGCACGGCCGAGATGAGTGAGGTTGTTTTCTTTATCAATCGAGCCTCTGTCTCCTGTTATGAACCACTCACCTGAAAAAGCGTTTTTCATTTCTTCAGGTCTTTTCCAATATTGAAGCATCAGGCCTGGTTCAGATTTATGAATGGCAATTAATCCGTCTTCACCAGGTGCACAATGGATTGGTTTCTCATCATCTGTATCTTCTTTAAGGACAGTGACTTTTCTTCCCTTTTGAATACGTCCTTTTACATTGGAGGGAAGGTTTAACCCCTTTGTTGTTGAGACATAGGTTGAAATTTCACTTTGCCCTAGGGCTTCATAAAGCTTGGTTTTTGTTTGGTGGTGCCATTCATCGTGGAGCTCTTTGTTCAAAGCTTCGCCAGCTGTTAAGCCGTGCCTTAGAGTTTGAAGATCTTCAGGTGACGGATTGGCATATTTCAATATCTGCCGATAAATACCGGGGACAGCAGCGAAGATGCTAACATTATGATCTTTGATAAGTTTGGGCCAGAGTTTAGGTGATTTTGCTTCTTTGTTCTCAGAAGAATAGATAAGGGCGGTAGCGCCCCAAAGCCAAGGGTCCATTAATCCGACACCTAATGTGTACGTCCAATTGAATTCTCCGGCGTGAAGCACAATGTCGTCTTCATTCATTTGGTGCCAACCGGCCTGCATTGGTAATCGCCCTTTGGCGACGCGATGGGCATGGAGTACACCTTTTGGTTTGCTTGTTGTGCCTGAAGAATAAATTAAAAAAGCGGGGTCATTTTCTTTTGTGTCTATATAGCTGCTTGGTGAACAAGTTTCTAAGAATGAGAGAATTTTTTGCTCACTAATTTGTTTGATTGAATGAACGAGAGACCTTGGCATTGGTAAGTTTGGTGTTATTGCATAGTGTTTTGCCTCTGTGTCTTTCAAGAAAAACTCGACTTCTT
>JAEPQF010000209.1 GCA_017640685.1 Hyphomicrobiales bacterium | reverse complement strand
GGAATACCCGCCAATACAAAAAAACAAACCTTGTCCAAAAGAAACCAAACCAGATCGCATCTGTGTCATTACTGAAATCGCAACCAATCCAGTGCCGAGAGACACTTGAATATAATTGACAATCCACTGAGGAAGAAGAAACCCAAACGCAATCAAAATAGGGATGCATATGAGTAGAGTTATCTCAGTTCGATCAAAAGACTTCATCATATTTTTCTCCCCTCAGATAAGGCAAACAAGCCATAAGGTTTAATGGCCAAAACAAGAGCCATCACAATGTAGATTGAAAAGAGTTCTGCTGGAGGGTAGAGGTGAACAGAAAGTGCCCGTGCAAATCCAACAATGAGCGCGCCAATCATCGCCCCGCCAATGCTGCCCATACCGCCAATAACAATCACAGCAAAAGCCATGACGATAATCTCTGCCCCAATACCAGGCACAACAGAAATTTCAGGGGCTGTTAATGCCCCGCCTAACGCCCCAAGCGTTGCGCCAATGACAAAAGTCGCTGTAAAGAAGAGAGTGACATTAATCCCAAGAGCTGAACTAATCTCTCGGTCATTGATCACCACCAATAATAATTTGCCAGTTTTTGTACGCGTCAAACCCCACCACAAAACAAAACCAGTTGTAAGGGCAATTCCAATCGTGAGAAATTTATAAACGGTATAAGGAAGTCCAAAAACTTCAACGGTTCCAAGCCAGTAAGCTGGTTGAAAGGCAATGTATGAGTCTGTTCCCCAAATTAATTTTGTGAAATCTTCAAGAATAAGAAAAATCGCATAGGTCACCAAAACCATAAGCACTTCATCGCGCCCATACATGTAACGCATCACACCGCGTTCAATGGTAAGACCAGCAATAACACCAACAATCAAAGCCATGAGCGGAATAATAAGATAGGTCAGAGCAATAGTTTGCCCTGTTTGAGTATAAAGCCCTATGGCCCAAGCTGCAGAATAAGCGCCTAGTGCATAAAACCCACCATGCGCAATATTCAAGATGCGCATCACACCATAGATCAGGGTCAAACCAACAGAGGCAAGAAACAGCCACGCAGCAAAGCCTAAGCCATCAAGAAAAATGGCAACAGCCGTAAGCATAATAATCTCCTAAAAAATAATAATAAGGGGATGAATGTGAGATGCAGGCAAGGGGACCTGCATCCCAACAATCAGTATCAACCCAAGATGCAATTACTTGCACTCAGCGCCTTTAAAGTTAGAGGCAATCCAATCAGTGCTTGAAACACCTTTTGGCGGGTTAACACATTTGGCTTTAAACCGTTGAATATCAACAAGGCTTGATTTACCTGTCGATTTGTCAAACTTGTACATGCCGTAAGCTGTGTCCTGAATAGCTTGGTGTCCATTTGAAAGAGCCATTGTCACTTTGCCACTTGGTGTTTCAAATTCAGAACCTCTAAGAGCGGCCATGATTGCATCTTGATCGGTCTTGCCAGCTTTGTCGGCTGCACTTTTCAGACCAAGTAACGCTTGGGCCATTTTATAAGATGGATAAGTCGGAAGCGCACCAAAACGGTCAAAATAAGCTTTTTTGAACCAAGCATTGAGCGGACCTTCTGGAGCAAGGGCACCATGCGGGCCGCGCGCGCCAATAATTGTGCCATCAGGCATTTGCGCACCAAGGCGATTAGTAGCTGTTTCACCCGTTGTTAAAATGACTTTGCTGCGTTTAAATACACCGCGCGCACTACCTTGCAAGACAAAAGCTTCCATGTCACCGCCCCAAAAACTTGAGTGAATAACTTGAGGTTTTTTCGTCAACAAAACTGAAATTTCAGATCCATATTGGCCGGCATAAATTTTAGGAAACTGCTCTGTTGAAACTTTTACATTCGGAGTAAGTGCTTTCATACTCTCAGAAAAATCTTTCCAAGAATCTTGCCCCCATGCGTAGTTTTGATTGATCCCAGCAATGGAAGAGGCATCAATTTTGCGAGCGCGTAAATAACGAGCAGCCGCTACATTATCCATTGTTGCGTGAGCACCTGTTCTAAAAACATATTTGGGATTGGTTACAATTTTTTCAAAAATTTGTGGTGTCCCACAATCAAAAAGAATAGTGAATTTCTTAGCTTCTTCTGCAACTGGGGCAATCGCTTTACAGCTGCCTGAAGAGATATAACCAATGACTAAATCAACCTTATCTTTTTGAACAAGCTTCTTGTAATCAGCAACTTTTTGCTTACTTGCCTCATCAACAAAGATCGGAGAGATCGAAGCGCCAGCGATGCCTTTACCGTTGTAAGGGGCAGGAACCGTTCCCTTGTTAATCGCTTGGATCATTAATTCAGCGGCA
>JAEPQF010000208.1 GCA_017640685.1 Hyphomicrobiales bacterium | reverse complement strand
GATTTCCTGAAATTAGTACGCCTTGTACAAAACCATTTGCTCCCATCAAGAACAAAGAGGACGAACAGTATATAGATAATGAGATTGCTCCGGATAAGTTTATACAGCAAGAACATGAACATCCTAACTATCATGAGCAAAATATTGATACTGAATTGTCCATGGAGCAATTACCTTTTCAAGAATTTGAAGCTGATGACATTGAGAACTGGAAGACTAAGTTAAGGGACCGAGTTGCCTTAGCTCGTAACTGGGAACATATCAACTCTCTGGCGCGTGATCATGGGTTGAGATTAGCGGAAGGATGGGCGCTACATGATGGTACGAATTATTTAAGGCTGAGTTCGATAGATGGTGTTTCCTTAAAAAGACGCCAGGCTTTGTTACGGGAAACTTATAGTGAGTATGTTTTAAGGAACTCAAAGAGCAGAGACAATAACGAGCAGAAGCATGATGAAGATCGGAAATTCAAACGGATAGATCGATCATTTGATATTAGTGATGACCGGGAGAGGTGAAAACTCTTATTAGATTTTTAAACAGTAAGCATTTGCTTAGTTATGCTCATTTAAGCTCCAATAATTTTGAAATAACAATTCTTACACACCTTATACACCTAAAAATATATTTCTATTAAAAACAAATATTAATACCACTAAGAATCAATTATTTAAAACAAACTGCAATAATGTAATAAACAGATGGCTAAAATATTCATGTATGAAGAATTTGATGTAATTGTTTACGCACCTTTGGAAGAAGAATACAAAGGATTACAGATAAGATTTATTCCTGATTCTGAAATTGATGGAAATAATTTCACGGGTTATAAATTTACCAACGATGAAAACATTACAATACTCTTTGTTCATGGTTTTGATTGGGGCAACGACGCCGCTTATACAGTTATGAATGAGGTTTTTTCCAGATTCAAAGCAAAATTATCAGTATGTATTGGTATCGGTGGGGCAATAACTGATGATGCTAAATTAGGAGATGTCTTTTATTCTAAAGAGGTTCTTGACCTAACACAGAGATTAAAAACCCAAAGGGATGGTGATAATAATAGTAGAACTAAATATGACCCTAAAACATATTTATGTAGCACTGATTTAGTTAAAGCTCTTGACCGTTCTAGGTTAAGTATCTCAGGAAAATCCATTTTCAAGAAATGGCAAGAGAGTTGTGAGTTAATAAACCGTGGGTCTCTAGTTTCAGTTGATACAACTGAGCTAGGCCATCAATCTCATTACTTTGAAAGACCTAACGCAAATAATGGAAAAATTGCTGCAACAAATACTGTTTTAGCCGATAAAATGGCTGTTGAAGATGTAAAAAGTTGCGGCCGTAAAATTACTTGCGTCGATACTGAAAGTGCTGGTTTTGCACGCTCTTGTAATGAAAATCAAAATTCAGGCGCACATATTATCATTAGAGCTATTTCAGATTTAGCTGATGAGAATAAAAAGCTTACTGAAGAATCTTTTTCAAATATTTTTCGTGATATTGCAGTAAGTAATGCAGCCTTGTTTTTCTCTTGCCATCTTGGACTCATGTTAAATTCATTAAAAGAGATACCAAAAAATTTGGCTATTGATGCCACTCTTACATTAAAGCAAAAGCATGAACGGGAAATAGACAAGAACGAACAGTCAATATTAAAGGAGCTTACTGCCAGATCAATTGCTTTTAAATCACTTGAGCAGAAAAATGGTATGCCTGTTCCAAGGATAAGGCCTATAAATTTATTAACTGAAGTAGTCGAAAATAAAAATGAACCAGCAATAGAAATTGAGGAAGCTTTAAAAGAAAACAACAACATCTCTATTGATGTTCCTAAAAATTACCCTGACAATGCATTACCTTGGTTGTATGCTCACCAATTAGCTGAAGCTAATTTACATGGGAAATATACAATTCCTATTTGTATACCAAATAATGAATTTGGCCCCCCTAAAAACAATCTCGTAGCTCATTTACAGTCAAATAATCTTGAATTTGCTCAAAACAATGATGATTATCATATAGTTTTTATATTTACTAATTTCAAAATATCCTCGAGAAGCAAATCAAAATATCTTTCAGATTCTGTAAAAGAATTCCACAATGCATCCGTGATTATTTTTCCAGATGTTTTAGAAATGGAAATATATAATAACGAGCTGGAAAAATATTTTAACCACAAATGTTACAACATAGAAGCTATTTCATTTACTTCTATTACTCAATATATGAGTTCAGCTTTTGAAATTCCTTTAGAAGAATCTGAAGTTGTTGCAACTAGGCTGGTATCTACTTTTAATAATTACCGCCTCAATATTCATCCAACCTATTTAGCATCTATACAAAAAGATACTGTTGCATCATTCATTGAAGCTAATCAAAGAGGCGAACTCATAGAGTTAGCTGTAGCTGGCTTACTAACGCTTTTAGTTTCA
>JAEPQF010000207.1 GCA_017640685.1 Hyphomicrobiales bacterium | reverse complement strand
TGCGACTTTAGAACTGTTTAAGTTCTAAAAAGGTGGTTGTTTTTTCTTAATAATTTGGCTAGTTTCGCGCTAAATTTTTCATTAAATAAGGAAATTCTATTATGGTTATGGTGGGACGAAAATTCCCTGAGGTGAATACACCTGCGGTTCTCACAAATGGTGAAATTGTTGATCAGTTTAATGTTCATGATTATTCAGAGAAATCACATAGCGTAGTTTTCTTTTATCCGCTTGATTTTACATTTGTGTGCCCAACTGAAATTGTCACTTTCAATCATATGATGCCTGAATTTGAAAAACGGAATGTGAAAGTTATCGCAGCTTCCGTTGATAGTGCCCATTGCCATGCGGCTTGGCGCAGAACTGAAATTAATGATGGTGGCATTGGTGAAGTGAACTTTCCAATGATTGCCGATATTAAACGTGAGCTTTCAAGTGAGCTTGGTATTTTAGCTGATGCTGGTGTGACATATCGTGCGAGTTATTTGCTTGACGCTGAAGGTATTGTTCGTCACATGGTTGTTAACGACCTGCCACTAGGGCGTAATGTTGAAGAGATGATCCGTATGGTTGATGCTTTACAATTTACTGAAGAGCATGGTGAGGTTTGCCCAGCCAATTGGAAGCAAGGCCAAAAAGGAATGGAAGCAAACAGAGAATCAACGGCTGAATATTTAAAGGATTCGGCTGCTTAATTTCCAATCATTGATAAGTATTATAAAAACCGTTCATAGTTTTATGGACGGTTTTTTTATTTTTTATTCCATTCTGGTGGTCATGTTTCTAACAAAAGCTGAGAGGCCGACGCGCCTTTCTCGTTTTAGGCGCTCGGCATTGAGTATGTTTTGAACTTCGAGCAAACTCTCATCAAGATTTTCATTGATGATGACATAATCATATTCTGCCCAATGGCTGATTTGATTTGCGGCCTCTTTCATGCGGGCTTGAACAATATGGTCTTCATCTTGGCCTCTGCGTTTTAAACGCTCTTCAAGTACATTGACTGAGGGAGGGAGAATGAAGAGACGCACCAAGTCTTTACCGACTTTTTCATGAAGTTGTTGGGTGCCTTGCCAATCAATATCAAAGAGAACATCTTTGCCAGTTTTTAGTTTTTGCTCAACGGCTTCTTTTGGTGTTCCGTAATAATTACCAAAGACCTCAGCCCATTCGAGCAATTCATTATTTTCAATTGCTTTGTTGAACTCTTCTTTGCTGACAAAGATATAATCTTTACCATCAACTTCACCAGGGCGAGGCTTTCTGGTTGTCATTGATATTGACATGGAAATGAGAGGGTCTTGGCCAATGAGCTTGGTTGCTATTGATGTTTTACCTGCACCAGATGGTGAGGAGAGTACATACATTAAGCCTCTGCGTTCAATGTCTTTTGAATTGTTGTAAGTTTTATTCAATATTTTGTACCTGCTCTCGCAATTGATCTATTATGGTTTTTAATTCTAAACCAATATAAGTCAATTTTTTTACGCTTGCTTTCGAGCAGATAGTGTTAGCTTCACGGTTAAATTCTTGACATAGGAAGTCAAATCTTCGACCAACGGGATCATCTTTTTCAACGAGTTCTTCAGCCTGAGCAACATGTGCTTTGATGCGATCTAATTCTTCAGCAATATCTACCCGTGTGGCAATAATCATTGCTTCTTGGTGCAGGCGATTTTCATCAAGATCTTGTATTTGTTGATCAAGCAGATGGTTGATTGATTGCTTTAATCGCTCTTTAATTGCTTCAGGTTTTCTTTCTTCTAATTTTTCAGCTTGCTCAGTTAATTCTTTAATGGTTTTGAGGCGCTCTTTAATGGTTGCACTAAGCTTAACGCCTTCGTCTTTACGGGCCTTTATAAGATCGTCCAGAGCTGTATTAAAGCTTTTCATGATGCGGGCATGCATCTCTTTAACCTTCTCCTCAGACTCTTGCTTTTCGGCTTCTTTTAAAATGTTGCGAGATGTTAGCAAAGTTCCAAGGTCTGGCATTGGCAGGCCAGAAATTTCAGAGGCTTGTTTTGCGGCTTTGAGGAGGTCATTAAAGGCCAGAACGTTCAGTTCTGTTGAGCTTTCTGACTGATGCTTTTTCATGTTGAAATTAACAGTGATATTGCCTCTTGAGAGCTTGTTTGAAATCTGTTTTCGAAATTCACTGTCTAGAGCTTCCATGCCATTTGGCAAACGCACTCGCATGTCTAAACCGCGTCCATTAACCGAGCGCAATTCAATTATCCATTGGGCCTCTTCACTTGAGCCGGTTGCTCTTGAGAAGCCTGTCATACTTTTAAGCGGCATTATTGATCTCTATCCCTCTTTTTGTTCAAGAGTACCGCTGGAACAAAACTTACTCAAGCCAAATTGGGTGGGTCAAAAGGTGGCAATTGGTAGACTATTGGGTAATATTTCTGTGATTTTTTACTTTTTTTGAGGCAAAGGAATAGTTTTGAGATTTGCGAAG
>JAEPQF010000206.1 GCA_017640685.1 Hyphomicrobiales bacterium | reverse complement strand
TTTCTGTGGCTACATAGCCGGGATGAAGTAGAAACAATGCTATGCCGCGAGGTTCTAAATCAATTGATAAGTTTTTGCCAGCCATATTCACAGCTGTTTTTGAGATACGATAGCCATAATTACCACCGCCACCATTATCCGTCATCGAACCAACTCGCGAGCTAATAATGCCCACTTTACTTCCTCTTGCCATGAGTTGCGAAAGCAGATGCGTCACGCGAAGTGGGCCTAATGTGTTGACCTCAAACTGGCGGCGCATGCGGTCATAATTCATATCCAGCATATCTTCAGATGTGAGAATACCAGAATTGTTAATCAACACATCAACTGTTATATCGCCAAGATCTCTTTTGAATTTTAGAACTTTATCATCATCAGTCACATCGACACCTTCATGAACATCAACGTCAAGAGCGTCTAATTCTTCCGAGCTTTTTCTCACGGCGGCAATCACTGTGTCTCCACGATCTTTGTAAATTTTTGCAAGCTCTAGGCCAATACCTCGATTGGCGCCTGTGATCACAATATTTGCCATAAGAGACCTTCTTTCTTTTTCTTGTTATTCTTTATTTTAAGTGCTTAACCGCAATAGCACAGTTCATGGGGGAATTCACCTGCCACTCCTTTGTGACAGGTGAATTATTTGTGATGTTTTTAAGCGATGGGTCACCTTAAAGATTTGTATCTTAGAGGCTTGTATCTTAAAGGCTAGGGACAATTTTACTTAGCTTCCAATCCATATCAACAAAGCTCATTCCAGCAATGACATCTGCTTTTTTCGCTGTTGGAGATTTTGCTAACCCTACTTCAAAACTTAAAGGGCCATTAAAATTGAAGCTCTTGATATTATTCAAACCATATTGCGTTTTGGCAGAGGTGCCTGATTTTTTAGAAGTATTCTTGTTAATTGTCTCAGATAGGTCTTTACCGTAAGTTCCTAAAGCATTGCCGACAATTTCTTTGCCACCTGGAATTTTTTCTGCAATTTCATTGGCTTTATCGAGGATGCCGCCAAGTAGACCACCAACTGAACTTTCACCACCGTTGTTGTTCGCCTTATTCTGGTTTCCTAATTGTTGTACCAGGCCGCCAATGCCTAAATCAGCTGTGTTGATGTTGCCGCCTTGGTTGGCCAGCATGATTATGCCCTTTGGGGTGACATAAGCATCTAAGATTTTTTCGACCAATTGAGGGGCAAACTCGCCGGCTAATTGCCCCATAAGAGCGCCTTCAATGCCCTGGTTTTTGGTTTGATTGCCAATTTCTTTTTTCACTCGTTTTGTGACAGGTTCGCGTAACGATGCGCGCACACTTTGCCATGCAATTTTATTTTGCAATTTTGATTCATCCTTTACCTTCACACCATCAGCGATTTGATAAAGTGAGTAAGCTGGCCATGCCATGTAAAAACCAGCGGCCAAAATGATGGCAAACAGAATAATCTTTTTCATTTTTAATCCCTCAACTTGTTTATTTGGCAGGTAGTTTAATTAGAGATAACGATTGTTTTATGACTTCATATTTTTGTCAATTTCATTCATCACTTATAGACGTAATATTTTGACATGATAAGCTTTTTACTTTCGTATTTCGGTTAATAGTCAAGTTGATGGGGGAAAACTATAATGATTATTTTACAAAAATTTGGGCCTCACTTTGGTGTGCCAGACCCGAGCCCGTTTGTCTTAAAACTTGAGATATTTTTGCGGCTTGCCAAGATTGATTATAGTGAAGAGTTAGTTTTTGATCCGAGTAAAACACCTAAAGGTAAATTACCTTGCCTTGTGATGGATGGAACTGTCACTGGTGATAGCGAGTTCGCCATTGCTGAGTTGAAGAAGAAATTTAATCTCGATTTAAACAAAGGACTAACTGAAACCCAGCTTGCTCAACATCATGTTCTGCGCTTAGCTCTTGAAAATCATACTTATTTTATCGCATTAGCTTATAGATGGTTGCATGAGAAAAATGCCCCAATTATGCAAAAAGCTTTTTTTGGGCCGATGGGATTTATGGGGAAGTTTCTTTTCAAGATTGTTCAAAAGGGAATGCGACGAACAGTCCATGGCCAAGGCATATTACGTCATAGCTGGGATGAGTTAGATGGGATGATTATTGAGGATATCAACGCTCTTGAGGCGATTTTAGGAGACCAGGCCTTTTATGGCGGTGATGACCCTTCCGAGATTGATGCCACGACTTTTGCTTTTATTGCGAATATGCTTGTGCCTGAGTTCGATACTCCATTTCGCAAAATTGCACGAAACTCACGCCCTTTGATTGAATATCATAATCGTATGACCACAAAAGTTTTTCCCGATTATAAAGAGACAATGCTAATTGAAATTTAATGCTAATTGAAATTTAGGGATTGATGCCCCTATTAGAAGCTGATTGAAAGACAGTGTTGGTTTCTATCACTAGCTTTGTACAGGATCACTATTCAGCTTCGACATGATATCAAGGCGAATTTCAGCG
>JAEPQF010000205.1:2249-2521 GCA_017640685.1 Hyphomicrobiales bacterium | reverse complement strand
GCTCATTAAATTGTTTCGCGACCCCAGTATTCTGAACGATCCGGCAATTACAGCGGCGCAATTCACGAACATGAGTTGCTCCACAAGAATGAGCAATCAACCCCGCACCATAGTGAATTTTTTTGACAAAATTCATCACACGAACTGATTTTTCAGCCGGGTCCAACCCACTTTGCAACCGGTCATTATGAGTAGTAATCCCAGTAGGGCAGGTATTTTTATTACACTTAAGCGCCTGAATACAGCCCAAAGCAAACATAAAACCACGTGCT
>JAEPQF010000205.1:0-2239 GCA_017640685.1 Hyphomicrobiales bacterium | reverse complement strand
GAAACAACAGTGTCGGTCCCAGCACAATAAGCCCAAGCAACATCTGCTGGCGTAATTAATTTGCCGGAAGCAATCACTTTAATCCGATCACGCAAACCAAATTCAATCAGCTTATTCACAACCAAAGGCAAAGCTTGGCGAATAGGTAATCCAACATTATCAATTAAAGGCATAGGCGCTGCCCCCGTGCCACCATCACCAGAGTCTACCGTGATAAAATCAGGCGCAGATGCAATCCCTCTTTTATGAATTTCTTTTGCCAGGTCATCAAACCAATCTTCTGTCCCCACAACCATTTTGACACCAACAGGTTTCTGGGTCAGCTCTCTGATTTGATGAATAAAATCCATTAAATCAGTGATGCTATTAATCTCGGGATGGCGGTTAAACGAAATTGAAGGTTCACCTACAGCAATACCTCTAATTTTCGCAATTTCTGGTGTTACCTTCTCACCAGGCAAAATCCCACCTTTCCCTGGCTTTGCCCCTTGGCTTAATTTAATTTCAAACATTTTGATAAAAGGAAATGTGCCAAGCTCTTTTAGCTTCGCTTCATCAAGTTTGCCTTCTTTATCACGCACACCATATTTCGCGGTGCCAATTTGAAAAACAATATCTGCATTACCGTGAAGATGGTAAGGAGAGAGACCTCCTTCTCCCGTGTTCATCCAACAACCAGCCAATTCAGCTCCTTTTGAAAGTGCTTTAACCGCCGGGCTAGATAACGCTCCAAAACTCATACCTGAAATATTGATGATCGATTTAGACGAATAAGGATTGGCACAATAGGGACCAAAAACAATTTTAGGTGGCTCAACAGCATCTTCGTCAAGCAAAGGAAACGGGCTATTATTAAAAATAACAGTACCCGTCACACCTAAGTTTTTCGTTGAACCAAAAGCAACCGTGTTATCAACACCACGCGATGATTTATAAACCCAATCTCTCTCAGCGCGGTTAAATGGCATTTCTTCCCTGTCCATAGCAAAGAAATATTGCCGAAAAAACTCACCAAGTTCTGTAAAAATAGTTCGAAAGCGGCCAATCACCGGATAGTTATGCCTGATGCTATCTTTCGTCTGGCCTTTATCAATAATGAATAGAAAAACCCCATAAATAAATAACAGCCCCAACAAGAAAATAAAAAGCGCAGAAAGAGAAACCAAACCAATCATGGCATATTGAAAAAATATATTCATCGACATCAACAGCACTCCCGAAAGTTTTTTTGTTTTTTATTTAAAGTCATTTGTTCTCATTTTTATTGTTGTTTATTTTTTGATCACAAACATTGAAACATTACGTTATCGGTATGTGAACCAGCCTAAAACAAAACGCCAACAAAGAAAAACCCTCTCTCGAATATTATTAATTCAAGAAAGGGTTTTATTAGTTCAACAATATTTTCAGATTATTGCTATTCTAAAAATAAAAATTTTACTGCACGAATAAGAAACAACACCAAATGATCTTAGGTCGCTTTAGCTCTTTCGTATCCCATAATCAGCCGAAAGTGAAAAACGTAGGCCGCAGGCCGTCAGCACTTAGTGCTGCACCTCGTAGGGCGGCAGCTTCGCTGCCATCGCCCGTGAGAGAGCTAATGCGTCAAGTTCGTCACTTGTACGCGTCGGTTCTCACCAGAATGAGGGTTATGAAAATCCTTGAGCTCCTCTTCACCATAGCCAACAGCCACAAGCTTGCCATGTTTGATAGCAAAATTTTCCATTAAGAAATGCTTCACAGCTTTCGCACGGCGTTGGCTAAGTGTTAAATTATACTGATCACTTCCCTTCGCATCTGTATGCCCAGCAACAAGGAACGTCCCCTCTTTAAGCTCTTTATCGCTTAAAGCACGACCAAGTTTAATCATCGTTGAAATAGAAGCAGGTGAAATTTCAGCTGAATTATATTCAAAATAAATCGTCAAATCGATAGTCGGCAATTTATATTTTTTAATGATTTTAGTGATCTCTTTACGATCTTCGTGAGTTTGATGCTCAACTTTCTTCTTGGCAACCTCAATCACTAGACCACGGCTTTTAACCCGCTCTTTATCAACCTTTGGCGCGCCAATACTACGAGTAATGCGCTTAACTGGTGCAGCTTTAAGGGCACGCACCATGTCTTCGGCTTTCATATCTTCAGCAAAAGCTGGGGCACTCAACAATAATGATGAAGAGCCAACGGCAGCTATAATTAACCTTGTTACAAAACTAGTGTTCATTGAACCCCTCCTTAA
>JAEPQF010000204.1 GCA_017640685.1 Hyphomicrobiales bacterium | reverse complement strand
CTAGCAACCGCACTAACCCCGGGCTACGCTTTCGCTTCGCCATGTCCCCCGGCTCTGCCCGGGCCGTGCTCCTTCTTCGTCTATTTGGTTGTCGCTTTTAAAAATTTATTACTGATTTATAGTAATAAAAGCCACCGTACTAAAACATCATGCTTCACTGGAGTTTTGCTATGTCCCTTAGCTTTTTTCCCTTCAGTTGCCTACCAGAAACTGGACTAAGGCTGAGCTCCTTCTTCGTATGGCTTGTTTTCCATTTACTCTCGATTATTCAAGTGTGTATTCTTTTCGTCTGCAATCACAATCTTGTAGCAGCTAGCTCGTATATTGAGAAGCTTCTCATTTATAAAAGACACTAGTGTCTTAGTCTGTTCTGTAGGGCATGTGATCGTCTTCTATTAAGTCTGAGAAGCGTGTGAAGTTGCCGTTAAAGGCAAGTTGCACACTGCCGGTTGGGCCGTGACGTTGTTTGCCGATGATCACTTCAGCTTTGCCTTCTACTTGTGCCATTTCATCTTGCCATTTCACTGTGGCTTCTACATCTGTTTCTGATGGCTGGGCGCGAGAGACGTAATATTCCTCGCGATAAACAAACATTACAACGTCGGCGTCTTGCTCGATTGAGCCAGATTCACGAAGGTCTGAAAGTTGTGGGCGTTTGTCATCTCTGTTTTCAACCTGGCGAGAGAGCTGAGACAAGGCAATGACCGGGACTTCAAGCTCTTTGGCAAGGGCTTTAAGGCCAGTGGTGATTTCTGTCACCTCGTTTACACGGCCTTCGCCGGTTTTCTTAGAACCTGAGAGGAGCTGCAAATAGTCAATGATGATGACGCCTAAGTTCTTTTGGCGTTTCAATTTTCTTGCTCTTGCGCAAAGCTGGGCGATGGAAATACCACCGGTTTGGTCAATATAAAGGGGGACTTCATTGAGCTGCTGGGATTTTTCAACCAATTTTCTAAAATCAGTTTCATCAATCATACCGCGGCGGATTTTCTCTGATGGGATTTCAGCCTGTTCTGAAATGATCCGTGTGGCTAATTGCTCTGCTGACATCTCCAGTGAGAAAAAGGCAACCACAGCGCCGTCAATATCTTTCATTGAGCCATCTGGTTGTTGCTCGGCTTTGTGGGCATGTGCGATTTGGAACGCGATGTTGGTTGCAAGCGCTGTTTTACCCATTGAAGGCCGCCCCGCTAGCACGATTAAGTCTGAGCGTTGCAAGCCGCCCATTTTATTATCAAGATCTTTAAGACCCGTTGAGATGCCTGAAAGGCCGCCATCTCGAAGATATGCGTTGTTCGCCATTTCAATGGCGTCTGCGATAGCGTCTTTAAATGAGCAAAAGCCAGAGCCATATTTGCCTTGTTCAGCCAGAGCATAAAGCAATTGTTCAGAAGCGCCGATTTGTTCTTCTGGTGGTTGATCAATGCCGCTGTCATAAGCTGTGTTGACCATATCCTCACCAATATTGATGAGCGCGCGGCGGACATGCAAGTCATATATGGTTTGGCCATAGTCTTTCACATTAATGATCGATGTGGCGTTTGCAGCCAAACGACCTAAATATTGAGGAACTGTGATTTCGCCCAATGGTTCTTCATGCTCAAAATATGTTTTTAGCGTTACCGGCGTTGCTTGCTTGCCGCTTTGGATGAGGCGGCAGGCTGTTTCGAAAATGCGCGAGTGCAGGGGATCGAAGAAGTGTTCTTCAGATAAAAACCCTGAAACACGATCTGCACTTTCGTTATTAATTAATATTGCACCCAGAAGTTCTTGCTCTGCCTGGATATTATGTGGGGCAACGCGAAATGGAAGATCATCGATTTCGGTTTTGACTTCTGTTGATTGGTCATTTTGTTTTATGGCTGTGTCTTGCATGGGCGTAATTTAGAAAAAAAATGGTGGTTTCTGTAGTGACTGTTGTGCACTGTCCCCCATATTCACAGGTGGGGAAAATAAATTAAAAAATATCTTGCCCTATATTTTGAGGTTTTCAAGGAGGAATGACTAGAGCCATGTTTTTATGTGGGAAAGTGAGATTGGTAGATTTTATTCATTGACGTGTTCTTAGTTGAATTGTTCGTTCTGATTCGCGGATGGGGCATAATGCTGCCGCTGTGGGTTTGAAATTAGTTTGCTGAGTATAAAATATGTAGAGTGCGCTCAAACTTAGTAAAGTGGCTCATTTTAAGATAAACCGCCCAAAGGCTCGGGGGCCATCTCCTGTTTTGACTTCAGCAACAACTTTTAAGCTGGTTGTATCTATTTTCATTAAGAGATTAGAAAACCAACAGGCGACATAGACATAATCTCCCTTTGGGCCGGTTGCCATGCCTTCGGGGTATTCACGCTTACGGTTTCATTATATTGGTCTGAAACAAACGCTTTGCCTTTTGCAAGGGCGACTGCATAGGGGCGATTGCCGACTTTAACTGATTTAATCAATTTATTGGTTGTTAAATCGAGGATTGAGACATCGTGGCTTTTGACATTGGCAGTGTATGCAAGTGTGCCTTCTTTATTGACTGTGATGCCAAAGGGGCGGATGCCGGTTTTTATGGTTGTTGTGACTTTATTTTTGTTGGTGTCGATTACAGAGACTTGGCTGTCATCTCTATCTGTTGAATAGAGCCATTTGCCATCAGGCGATAGGTCTAGGCCAGATGGGGATTTCCCAACTGGAATTTGGCTTATGATTTTTCCATTT
>JAEPQF010000203.1 GCA_017640685.1 Hyphomicrobiales bacterium | reverse complement strand
ATGGTTTAAATTGATCAACAGCGATCACCTTGTTAGTTAATTCTTCTAACCGTCTTAGTCTGGCTGCTTCATTATCTGTGAGAATATCGGCTTTGACGGCCTCATTGAACCAATCTATGCCGTGATAACGGCGAATGGCTCCTTGTTTGATGGCTTTTTCTAATTTTTTACTCAATGGCGCGAGTTCCACGACTTCTTTTAGTGTGACTTCAAGAATGCCAGTTGGGTCATTTTCATCATGACTTACAAAGATTTGGTTGGTTAAACGATCTCTCATATTCGGGTCGTTCACGGCTTTTTTTGCAATGGCTTTACCAAGGCGATCTTTTGCTTCTTTGTGGTGGTTACCAAATGGGAAAATAAGACGACGTAGGCCCCAAGCAATCAAAGGAGATGGGTAATTGAGCAAGACGCTGTCTAAAGCTTTATAGAACCGATAAAGAGAGTTTTGAGCTGCATATTCCAGGAAGATGAGATCATCCATGATTTGGCCGTCATCTTCATATCGTTTTAACATGGCAGATAGAAAATAAAGTTCGCTCAATGCATCTGCCAAACGGCCAGAGAGTTTTTGCTTCATTTTCAAACCGCCACCTAAAAGGGCAACGGTTAAATCTGACAATAGCGCAAAGTTACGTGATGCTCGCGAAAGTGCTCTGTACCATTTGGTGCTATTGCCGGCTCTGTGAGGGGCGTGAGCAAAGGCGCCCAATGTTGCATTATGAAACAGGCTGCCAAAGATGTTCGCCAGGGAATATTTAACATGGCCCCACAAAAGAGGCTCGAACTCTGCCAAAGCTTGCTCTTTATTTTCAACCTGCACGGCTTGAATTTCTTTGTATAAATAAGGGTGGCTGCGTAACGAGCCTTGAGCAAATGTGATGAGCGTTCGTGTGAGGATATTTGCCCCTTCAACTGTGATGGCGACCGGAATGGATTGATAAGCTGCTTGCAGATAATTTGAAGGCCCATCACAAATGCCTCTGCCGCCGTGAATGTCCATTGCGTCATTGACAGCTCGTCTTGCCCATTCAGTTGATTGATATTTTAAGAGAGCAGAAATAACAGCGGGTTTCTCCCCGCCTTGCACCATGGAGGCTGTCATGGCGCGCGCTGCTTCCATGACATATGCCCCTTCAACGAGGCGAGATAGCGGTTCTTCCACCCCTTCCATATTGTTAATGGGGATGCCAAACTGATTGCGGATGCGACCATAGGCGGTTGTGAAGCGCAGCATGGCTTTGACCGCAGCGGTTGAACTTGCTGGCAGTGAAATTGCTCGGCCAGCCGCCAAACAACTCATTAGCATTTTCCAGCCCTCGCCTACACGCTCTTGGCCACCGATGACCCAACTTAAGGGGATAAAAACATCTTTTCCGCTATTTGGGCCATTTGGGAACGCGCAACCGTTTGGTAGGTGGCGATTGCCGATATTCACGCCTTCATGATCAGCTGGAATTAAAGCCAAAGTAATGCCGATATCTTCTTCATCACCTAATAATTTGTCTGGATCAAAGAGATAAAACGCTAGTCCCAACAGGGTCGCTTTGGGGCCTAAGGTGATATAGCGTTTTTCCCAACTTAGTTTAATGCCGAGTGTTTTTTCGCCTTCAAACTCTTCTTCGCAGATGATGCCGATATCACGCATTGTGGCCGCATCTGAGCCAGATGTTGGGCCAGTAAGGCCAAAACAGGGAACTTCTTTGCCCTTGGCTAAACGGGGAAGATATTGCTCAACTTGCTCTGGTGTGCCGTATTTTTCAATGAGTTCGCCTGGGCCTAAAGAGTTTGGCACCATAATGATGACGGAGACATCTGGTGAGCGAGACGCCACTTTGCCTAAAATGAGAGATTGAGCTTGCGCTGAAAACCCGAGACCACCATGTTCTTTAGAGATGAGCATTCCTAAAAAACCCTGCTCTTTGATGTAAGTCCAGATATTTTCAGGAATTTCACGATTGCAAGCTCTGATTTGCCAATCATCTATCATCTTACAGAGAGTTTCTGTTGGCCCTTCTAAAAAGGCTTGTTCTTCATCTGATAAACGGATGGGGGAAATGGCACGTAATTTTTCATAGTCTGGTTTGCCGCTGAAAAGCTCTGCGTCCCAGCCTACTGTGCCACTTTCTAAAGCTTCTTTTTCTGTTTCTGAGACTGGAGGGATGACTTTTGAAATTGCTTTAAAAATCGGCGAGACGATATAATTCTTTCTAAAGCTCTCGATTGAGCAAAGCCCAAGAAATGATGTTGTGGCTGCAAGCAGGAAGAATAAGACACTAAAGCCAGAACCGACGCCAAAACCAAACAGAGCTAAAAGACTTGTGAGAAGAAACAGGGCTGTCCAGGTAATAAGTGATGCTCCTCTTATAGCCAAAACCATTGCGCCTAGTAGAAGAAAAATGGAACATATTATTATTGCCATTGTACAAAACCCCGCTTTTTACCTTAAGCAACTCATCTAGGCGTTTGGCCTATATATACTTTTCGGCTTTAACTTAGCATAGACTAACACCGACTTGTTGACACTCAAACACTAATCACAATTTTGCAGTTATATCGTGATCACAGATGTCTTGGTCTGTCATAACTTTTAAATTGATCGTTTTTTATGACTATTTTGGTCATTTTGAGTGCCTTAGCCCCGCAAAACTTACCCCTCTTTTTCATCTTAAGTGCTAGATTTTAATTTTTTCCTTATTTTTTGGGGTGTTAGCAATTTTTGGAGTTTAAATAAAAAAAGCCCCCACAGTATCTCTGCGGAGGCTTTTGTTTATTTTAATGCGCTTTTCTTAGCGATATTTTTGAATTTCACCAGCTTTTAAGCGGGTCATGTAGCTTTGCAACTCTCTTTTCACCACA
>JAEPQF010000202.1:2585-2861 GCA_017640685.1 Hyphomicrobiales bacterium | reverse complement strand
GAATTATTTGAATTAGGATTATGTTTGTTTTTTATAATCACAAATCTTTGAAGTGACGGCCCAGTATTTGTTAAAAATTTGAGCTATATTCACGTCAAGTAATGTAGGGGTTCCCCTTAAAATTAAAACAAGTTAAGGACAAAAATTATGTCAGATATTTCTCGTCGTGAACTCGTTGTTTCTGCAAGTGGAGCAGCTGTCTTGGGATTATGTGGCCCAATGGCCGTTATTCCTGATGCGCTTGCTCAAACAAAACTGAAACAAGGGTTTGTTAAT
>JAEPQF010000202.1:0-2575 GCA_017640685.1 Hyphomicrobiales bacterium | reverse complement strand
TAATTACAATATTGGTGATATTGCCTGCACATCTCTTTATGATGGTATTTGGAAAAAGCCCCATGATCCTAAATTTATTCGCAATGCGGATGTTGATGATGTTAAATCAGCTTTAAAGCAAGGTGGTTTAACAACTGAGTTTGTCCCTATTGAATTTTCACAGACATTTATCAAAGTGGGCCAAAAAAACGTTCTTGTTGATTCTGGTACTGGTGGGCAGCTTTCGCCTGATGCTGGCTTGATGATGAAGAATTTGAAAGCAGCCGGTGTTGACGCTAAGTCAATTGATACAATTCTTATCTCTCATTTTCACCCAGATCATATATTTGGCCTGATGGCAAAAGACACAAATGCACCAATTTTCCCTGATGCAGAAATCATGATGCCGGCGAGAGAATATAAATTCTGGACGGACCCATCTATTCTTTCAAAATTGCCAAAAGCCTTTCATGGGCTTGCTCAACGCATTCAAGCAACTTTCCCTAAATGGAAAAATGTAACGCTTTTTGAAGAAGGAGAGAGAGATTTATTACCAGGTGTTCGTGCCCTTCCTGCTTATGGTCACACCCCAGGTCACACTGCTTTTCATATTAACAGTGGTAAAGAGCAGCTCATCATTGCTGGTGATGCTGCAAATTTACCGGCTCTCTTTTTGAAAAACCCTAACTGGCACTTGGTATTTGATGGAGACCCGAAAGCTGCTCAAGAAACACGCGTTAAGCTATTTAACCGTGTGCTTGAAGAAAATGCCGTTGTGGCTGGCTATCACTTTGGGTTTCCAAACGCTGGTAAGCTTGAGAAAGATGGCAAAGGCTTTGCCTTTAGCTCCTTTACTGGATAATTCTTCAGTTTTTTCTGACATTTAAGTGAGGGAGGCAATTTTGCCTCCCTCTTTTTGTTAGCGCAATCGTTTTTAAAAAATTTAGCTTTAAATCAGCCAATATTGCCTTTATTTATCTTAGAAAACTCACATGTTAAGTTTTCTTTTTTTCTCCTCAGTTTTCCTATATTTTTGCTATATTGATTCTCTCTTTACTGGGCTCTTTTCTCATTTAGCTTTTACCCCATTAAAGATTGAGGTTTTAACCCTCAGGTCATTTCCTTTTTTTAACCCTTTGATTTTATTGTTTAAGAGATTTTTACTATGGCTCAAATCGAGACGCTTATAGCTTCTGAAATTAATGCTCGCCCTCAACAGGTCGAGGTTGCTGTCACTTTAATTGATGAAGGGGCAACTGTGCCATTTATTGCACGCTATAGAAAAGAGCGCACGGGTGGGCTGGATGATGACCAATTAAGAAAAATTGAAGAACGGTTAACTTACCTGCGCGAGCTTGAACAGAGACGTGAGAGCATTCTTAAAACAATAGAGTCTCAAGGAAAGCTTGATGACCAATTGTTCAAAAAAATTAATGCGGTGATGACGCGCTCTGAGCTTGAGGACCTGTATCTTCCCTTTAAACCCAAACGCCGCACCAAAGCTCAAATTGCAAAAGAAGCAGGGTTAGAGCCCCTTGCAATCAATTTGGTTTCAACGCCTAACATTGACCCGTTTGAAGCGGCTAAAGACTTTATCTCTGCTGATAAAGGCGTGGCGGATATTGAAACTGTTCTTGAAGGAGCCGCTGATATAGTAACTGAGAGCCTTACAGAAAAGGCTGAGCTTTTGGGCTCCTTGCGTGGGACTATGCGTCAGGCTGGAACTGTCACAACAAAGGTGAAAAAAGGCAAGGAAGAAGAAGGCGCTAAATTTGCAGACTATTTTTCTTTCGAACAAGATTTTAAAGATATTCCGCCTCACCGTGCTCTTGCTCTGTTACGGGCTGAGCGTGAGGGGGTTATTTCTCTTGGATTAGATATTGAAGATGACACATCTGATCTTCACCCTTGTGAGAGAAAAATTTCTTCTGAGTTCCAATTTAATGGTGGCTCTAAGGCACGAAATGAGTGGTTGAAAGACACGGTTCATAAAACCTGGAAAAGCAAACTTCATAAGAAAATTTCTGGTGATCTCATTCAGGATTTGCGAGAAAAGGCTGAACTTGAAGCCATTCGGGTTTTCTCTCAAAACTTAAAAGACCTTATGCTGGCAGCTCCTGCTGGTGCTCGCCCAACCATTGGCTTAGACCCTGGATTTCGAACTGGCGTGAAGGTGGCTGTTGTCGATGCAACAGGAAAACTTGTAGATTATACAACGATTTACCCGAATGAGCCCCGCAATGATTTTGAGGGCTCTTTGGCAACGCTAGCGACCCTTGTTCAAAAACATAATGTTGAAATTATCAGCATTGGTAATGGCACCGCTTCTCGTGAAACGGATCGATTGGCGGCTGAACTCATTAAACGCTGCAAGGGGCACAAGCTTGTAAAAATCATTGTTTCTGAAGCGGGCGCGTCTGTCTACTCGGCTTCTGAGTTAGCGTCGAAAGAATTTCCAGACCTTGATGTGTCTATTCGCGGAGCTGTTTCTATTGCGCGGCGACTACAAGACCCGCTTGCTGAACTTGTGAAAATTGAAGCCAAGGCCATCGGCGTTGGGCAATATCAACATGATGTGGACCAAGCAGCACTGCAG
>JAEPQF010000201.1 GCA_017640685.1 Hyphomicrobiales bacterium | reverse complement strand
TCGTAGGCCCATGAGCTTCAGCTCATGGAATAGCCGTGAGAGAGAGAAACTTACCCCGTGAGGCAAAAGCCCCCATTAATCTTTTGTTAACCCTGAAAGCGGCATCATTAGAGACGTAGAGAAAATGATTCTTCTCAATCATATATTTTCTCCGCCATCTGATTATTATTTAAGGTGAGACTTTTCTTGATTTTTTACAATTGAACAAAGCTTCAATCTCAAAAAATCAAATAGAAAGAGAAACTTTAAAGACTAATCAGAGCTAACTCTGCAATAGAGTTAGACTAACTGTCTTGCAACAAGACAGAGCCACACAGTGCTAAATAGAGCATCATTCCAGCCCGAATGACTGTGTCTTTTTACCTGTGAAAAAGCGTATCCGTCGTGTTTTTATAAAATGAATGACCCCAGAATTTTTCATTTTATAAACTGACCTCTTAACTTAAGAACTGACCCAAAAAAGCGGCTCGGATCGACTTAAATGTCCTCCGAGCCGCAATTCTTTTGCCTCAATAGCTAGACCCGTTTTATCGTCGATTTCCACGCAAAACCCAGTTAATGTGACGTCACCTAACTTTGGAGTAAACCGCCCCTTTGGCACCCGCGTCACAAACCGCTCTATCGGCTCGTCAGCTTCCATGCCAATCACACTATCATAGCACCCACACATACCTGCATCAGTAAGATAGGCTGTCCCGCCATTAAGCACGCGCCCATCAGACGTTGGCGCATGAGTGTGTGTGCCAACAACCATTGAGGCCCTTCCATCAACAAAATGCCCCATAGCTTGCTTCTCAGAGGTCGCTTCAGCATGAAAATCAATGAGGATAGCATCAACCATATTCCCAAGGGGAGACAACTCAATTTCTCGTTCAATCGCGGCAAACGGGCAATCCATCTCAGGCATAAACACCCGGCCCACCGCATGAACCACCAAAACATCCTGCCCCTTTTTCGTCCGATAAATGCTAGAGCCTCGACCTGCAACTCCTGACGGAAAGTTAATAGGCCGAAGAAGCTCTGAATGCCGTTCAATGAAAACCAAAGCATCTCTCTGGTCCCAAATATGGTCCCCGCCAGTTACCACATCAGCCCCCGCATCAAGAAAAGACAGTAAAATATCTTCCGTAATGCCAAAGCCACCAGCAGCGTTATCCGCGTTAACAATCACAAAGTCTAAATCATACGTCTCACGCAATTGAGGAAGTTGTTCAACAACAGCCCGTCGACCATCACGGCCAACAACATCACCCAAAAATAATACGCGCATAAAATACCTAACCACCTAAAGCGCGTAATATAGCTAAAAATCGAGAAGCCAAGCGCTCATTAATTATTGAAATCAAGATTGTTTTAAATATCGTGTCTGCCGATCTTCAGACCAAACCTTGCAACAACTCGGACTAATAACCCCATCTAAATATTGATCATGAGGTTCTTTTGGAATTTCATCTACCATTTGTTCATCAAACGCAACCCCAATAGTAAACAAACCTTGAGGTAGAAATTTCGATAAAGTGCGGTCGTAAAATCCACCACCTTGCCCAAGCCGCACCCCGTTTTGATCAATGCCAACAAGCGGTAAGAACATCACATCCGGTTCTAAAATACGTGCTGTTGTAAGGGGTTGTAAAGTTCCAAGCGCACCGCTAATGAGCAAATCACCAGGGCTCCACTGTCTAAATTGCAACGGCGCATCAGCTGATACAACTTCCGGCATACAAACAAGAGCACCTTTTTTATGAAATTCGCTTAATAAAGGACGTGGGTCAATTTCACTACCAATAGGAATATAACCCGCAACCACAGTTGAAGAAATTTCCAAATGCGAAACCGGACGCTCTAAAAGTGGAGCAACCATATCAACCAATTTATCAGCCGCCTTCTCTTCAGATTGTTGATCATTCTGAAAAGCTTGCGCCCGCTTTCGATACAATTTTTGACGTAACTCTTTTTTCAAATTCATTTTCCAACCCGTCAGTCAACTGCAGAAAAGATACTTTTAAGGATGAACCAATAAATGCACATCAAATCAAGAAAAATAAAAGGAAGGAATGCAAATTCTCTCATTAAGAACAGCAATTCAGCACCAGCGATCTAATAAGAAAGAGAGAATAAAAGCTGAGCCACATATGCCGTCGGATATAGCAATTCCCTGGATCCCTACATTGTAGGTGGGCGCCGATTAATAAAGGCCACGACCTAAATCAGGGTCAGCTCCCAAGAGAAACTTATAGGCCCCGAAAAAACATCACCTAACGTACAAAGCAGCTCAGCCGTAATCTATAACATATGAATTTCGAGAAAAATGACAAGCAAGAATAAAATAATGAACGGATATGAAGCGTAAAGTTACCAAACTCAGCAGTAATTTTTAAAATTAAGCATATAGAAATACATTGGCTCAGCCCTCAATATCACCTAATTCTTTCAAGATAAGCGCCTCAATCTTATCTAATCTCTCTAAAAATAATTTTTGCTGACCTTCAAGTTCAGAAATACGAGCTAAAGAAGCTTCTAGTTCTTTTTTAAGGTCATCACGTTCAAGCGTGATTTTTTCTAATTCAACAGTCAATAAATTAACATCCGATTCAAGTTGGCCAACAGCGCCAATCTCTTTATCGGTCTCCAAAATACGAGTGGTGGGTGAGTCTGACACGTCACGATCACTCATAAATTTCTCCCACGATACGAAATGTGTCCACCTTATCGATTAAAAATAATCAACAATAAGAAAAGTAACTATAAAATTCTGACCAAAAGTGCCGGTTTTCACGAACGATTTACTCAAAAATTAAGGTCACCTTAAACACACTAAAATTTAAAAACGAAAGTATAACAAAAATACGAATACTTGTCCGTACTAATAAAATTTTTTCTTTGAATATCAACAAATAACACTCAAATTGCTTTTTACGCGGTTTTTAAAATTTCGCCACCTTAAACAAAAGATCTAGTAAATAAAGTTTAATAATCTGTGCCAAAAAAACATAAGTCGCAAAACAAAATAATGAAGCA
>JAEPQF010000200.1 GCA_017640685.1 Hyphomicrobiales bacterium | reverse complement strand
GAGCCCCTCTTAAAGAGTGACCCATTCATATCGCAAGTTACGATGGTTGCGGGGGTAGGATTTGAACCTACAACCTTCAGGTTATGAGCCTGATTACATGTAATATAAATATATGAAAAATAACAATAAAAATTATTTAAATAGATTTATGTGTGTTAAATTGTGCGAGTTTTATAACAAATTTCTATGATTCCTATAAAATAGCGACAGAAAACAATTATCGCGACAAAAAAATGTCGCGAAACCAAAAATCACGACAAAAAACACAAAAAAGTGTCGCAATGCTTGCAATCGCGACAAAAAATAGGATAAAGTGTCGCGAAAAATATGAAAGTGTCGCGATAAATGGCAGCAAAAAAGGAAATACAAGAACAGCTAGACCAGCTCCACGCAATCATTGCAAAGGAAGCCCACGGCCTGCTGACAGACGAAATAGAAAAACGAGCTGCGCTGGGATTGAATCGGCGTACCCTGAATCGCAGGCTTGACGGTCTTGTACAGCAGGGGCTTATCGAGAAAGTCGGTAAAGCGCGTGCAACGCTATATATAGCAGTTGTTGAAAACATACAGGTCGTTCAAAAAGATAAAGAAGAACCAAAGCAACAACAACAAACAGAATTATTTGCCCCCCTTTCTAAAGGAGGAAGTGAAGTCTTAAAAATTGTAAGCGGTCCTTTAGCTAATAGAAAACCTGTTCCTTATAATCGAGACTTTCTTGAAAACTATGAACCAAATAAATCGAGCTTTTTGACAGCAGTAGAAAAAAGAAAACTCCATGACATGGGACGCACAGGAGATGCTGAACATGAAGCTGGTACTTACGCCTTACAAATCTTAAACCGTTTGTTGATTGATCTATCTTGGAACTCAAGCAGGTTAGAAGGAAATACCTATTCGCTTTTAGAGACACAGCGACTTATCGAACTCGGTCAGTCTGTGGAGGACAAAGCTCCACGAGATGCGCAAATGCTATTAAATCACAAGGCGGCGATAGAATTCCTTGTTCAGTCTGCGAGAGACGTTGGATTTAATCGCATGACCATATTGAACTTGCATGCCTTGCTTGCTGAGAACTTACTGCCGGACCCTGGAGCTGAAGGACGCATTCGTCAAGAAGCCGTAGGCATAAGCGGAACTGTTTATATGCCCCCTGAAGTGCCGCAAATAATAGAAGAATGTTTTGACAAGATATTGAAAAAAGCCAGCGCAATCACAGACCCTTTTGAACAAGCTTTTTTTGTGATGGTGCAGCTCCCCTACCTTCAACCATTCATTGATGTGAACAAACGAGTATCACGCCTAGCGATGAACATACCTCTTATTCGCAATAACCTTGCTCCAATGTCTTTTATCGGGATGCCTGACCAAACGTACACACAAGGTTTGCTAGGTGTTTATGAACTCAATCGAATTGACCTGATAAAGGATGTCTTTTTATGGGCCTATGAAAAATCTTCAGCACGGTATGTAGCGGTGCGCCAAACAATCGGAGAGCCAGATCCATTTCGTTTGCGCTACAGGCAAGCTTTAAAGCAAATCATCACATACGTGATCCGAGAAAGCTTAGATCAGGCGAAAGCGGCGAAGCATATTGCTGAATGGTCCGAAGAAAACATATCTGATGAGGATAGGACAAAATTCATAGAATCAGCGGAAAGTGAAATCCTAAGTTTACACGAAGGCAATTTTGCTCGTTATGCCGTTACGCCACGAGAGTTTGAAGCTTGGCGAGGTGTTTGGGGGAGTTTGTAGAGTATTTGCATCGAATAGGAATGAAAAGTTCACAGAATATCTTACATAATAAAAATTTAAATCGATCCTAAATGCCTATTGATTACCCATATAAACGTATTAAAAACTGATATTGTTATACGTTTTTCAAATTCTATCCTTTTTACATTAAAGGTAAAATTATTTCTGACTCATCAATTCTCAAAAAGAGAATAACTCTAGTTATTTTGGAAAATGAATTAATCTTCAATTGTGTGGATGTCACTTTTCATTGAAAGTGGTTGAAGAATTTCATCAATACCTTTTGCCAGCGCAGATTTTTTACTTTTTGATGAGTGATACCAATAAATTCTTTTTATAGTAGCTATTGCAAATGCCATTCTTAAGAAACGAGCTTGACCAAGCTTTTTAGACAAGTTTTTAGGGAGGGCCTTTTGAGTTGATGGTTCCATATCAAAAGCCCAAAAAGTTTTAAAAAATTCTTGTAAATGTGAATTTGCCTTAGAACTTAGAATTGGTTTTAAAAGTACGTTAGTTCTACCAGCTTCGCATAAAAAAGACATTAATGTCATTAATGGATGAATTGCTTTATTAAATTGCCAATCTGCGACCATTAATTCAACATATTGAGAAAATTGCTCTCTAGCATTATCATCATCAAACTGAATAGTTTTATCTTTTTCAATTTGATCAATCACTTCAATCACTGCCTTGGGTACATCAAATTTAGAGTGGATAGTCAAGAGATCAGTGCAAATTAATTCAGCAAGTTCTATTATTGAAAATATCAGTTTTTCTTTAAATTCGTTTGATAAGTTTTCCGCAGCAGCGCCTAAAAATATTGCAGCTCCTAAAAACCTGATAACAGAGATGTGTTCATTTTTAAATTTTTCTCTATCAGAAACATCTATTTTTTGAGCATTATGACTTTGAGCTATCTCTGATTGCACATCATAATGCATTTGTTTTTCACTAAGTGAATTTGTTACTTCAACTAACTCTTGAGCTTGTTTATTGATATCTTTGGAGACAGTTCCAAGATTAAGTGTTTTACTTAGTAGATGGCTTTGAAAGTCCCCATTGGTAACGCATTGATCGTAACCATCTATTTTTTCTTTGAAATAAGTTGTAGATTCATTCAGTTTTTTCAGTAATAGATTTTGAAAATCTTTACAATTCGAAAATTCAGAGTACAAGTCAAATGTACTAAAATCAAAATTGTCATCATTAAAGTCAAAATAAGCTAAAGCTTGGTCAGCATGATCAACTAACCCTTTTGCAAGCATATAGGATTTTATTA
>JAEPQF010000001.1:17014-74101 GCA_017640685.1 Hyphomicrobiales bacterium | reverse complement strand
TCAAACGCCTGAGCTTGTTCAACTCATCGAACTAGGCGGGGCAAGAATAACTTTCAAAACAACAGATTTTCTCGACGCAAAATTACGCAACCTCTCAACGGGCTTTCGCATCAAACTTGAATTTGGCATTTCCTATAAACATCAAAAAGAAGCCACAATTGAAATTCCAAGCAAGCTAAGAACGCATATCGAATCTGGCATCAGCAAATATATTGGCAAAGACAATATTAGAAATGTGGAAGTTGAAGTTCTAGGCGCTGGCCCCTCATCCATCGATTATGAAATAGAAGCTGATTTCAAAGGCAATGTCGCCCCTAAATATGAAGACCTGGAAGCTGAATTAACCAAACTCATGATTGAAGCCTGCAACACCCATGAGCTGGAAATTCCATTCCCACAACTGGTTATTCATGAAACCAAAACACCATAAAATCAATCATGGTGTTTATGATGTTTTTTGTGTTTTTTAGATTTTAAAATTGAAATCCCAACATCAACCCCAAGGTCAATAAGCTCTTTGTTCTTGCTTTTCTTTTTGTAAATTTTGCAATAACACTTAGAGCTGTTCTGCACGCACTTCCCCTTATTTCCCTTTGCATCCGTGCATTTTTTCCCACGAATACCAGCCTTACAAGTCGATTTATTATTATAATGTTTGTGAAAACACCGATCTGGTCGATCAGCAAATGCAGGCGAATTTAATGAAAAGAAAAAAAGAGCAACAAAACCAGCCATTGCCACTTTATAGAAAACAGAAAAATTATTTTGAAAATAACTCATAAGCAACTCCTTACTCAAAGAGCGGCCTCATTACCCCAAAACAACTATACACCTATCTTGAAAATTCTCATAATCCAGAACGAAAGCAAGATTAACAAAAATCATATAAAAAAACCCAGCAACCAAATAAATGACCACTGGGTTAATAGAATTGAATGAACGAAAAATAATCACTACCAAGTTAGAAACAGGACATAGAGCAAGCTTCCTTAGTCAACCGAGGCTACAACGAAAGGCATCAACTGAAACTTCAAAAGTAATATAATTATTATAAATCTATTTGCACAAAGAAGGAGTTCAGCCCTTTTTAGGGCTGAAGGACATGGCACAGCGCCAGCAAAGACCGGTGTTAGTGCGGTTGCATGGGTGGGCAACTGAAGCATAAAAAAACACCGCCTCTCGGAGGGCCCGCCGCTATAGCGGCGGAATAGCCCGTGAGAGACAATAAACCTTCTAACCCGCAAGGTTAAGTGCGGTTGCCTTATGGGCAACCTGAAGCACAGCTAAAAAACTTCTAACCCGCAGGGTTAAGTGCGGTTGCCTTATGGGCAACCTGAAGCACAGCTAAAAAACTTCTAACCCGCAGGGTTAGAAGGCAAAGCAACAAAGCCAAATTCACCGCGACCACGCGCAATGAAGAAGATGATATTCTTCTTATTTGTTTTCTTTAAAGCTTCAACTCTCTTAACAACTTGATCAGCTGTAGAAACCTGCTCTTGCATAACTTCAACAATCACATGACCAGGACGAAGTCCCTTTTCAGCAGCACGGCTACCAGGCGCAACTTTCGTAATAACAACACCTTTAGTTTTCGCATCCAAACGATATTGACGGCGAAGAGCTGGCGTAATGTTAGAAAGTGTCATGCCAAGAACAGAACTTTCAACAGGCTTGTCAGGTTGAGCGCGACCAGCAAGTTCAGGGTTATTTTTCTCAGCCGCTTCAAGACGAGCAATTTTCACTTTAACGGTCACTTCTTTACCCTGGCGCAGCAACTTCACATCAACTGTTTTCTCAACAGGAGTTAATGCAACAATCTTTGGCAGTTCACGAGAAGATTTCACATAATGCCCATCAAATTCCAAGATAATATCACTCGGCACAAACCCAGCCTTTTCAGCAGGGCCACCTTTGGTCACGCGAGAAACCAAAGCACCTTCAGCTTTCACCATACCAAAGCCTTCAGCAATTTCAGGCGTAACCTTTTGAATGAGAACACCAAGCCAACCACGACGTGTCTCACCATATTTTTTAAGCTGCTCAACAACATTCACAACTGTGTCTGAAGGCACAGAAAAACCAATGCCAATTGACCCACCAGAAGGCGAGATAATCGCTGTGTTAACACCAATCACTTCACCCTTCATATTGAAAAGCGGGCCACCAGAGTTACCTTTGTTAATCGCCGCATCAGTTTGAATAAACTCATCATAAGGGCCTGAGTTAATATCTCTGTCTTTCGCTGAAACAATACCAACCGTCACAGTACCACCAAGGCCAAACGGGTTACCAATCGCCATCACCCAATCACCAACCCGAGCTTCAGATGATTTACCAAACGGCACAGCAGAAAGTGGTTTTTTAGGCGTTACTTTAAGAAGCGCTAAATCAGTTTTAGCGTCAACACCAAGAACCTTATCAACTTTCAGTTTCGTGCCATCAACGAAATTTACAAAAATCTCATCCGCGCCTTTAATCACGTGGTTGTTGGTCACAATCAAACCGCTAGTATCAATCACAAAGCCAGATCCAAGTGAGCTTACCCGTTGCGCTCTATTATTCCGCTTATTTTCGTCAAAGAAATCCTTGAAGAATTTTTCAAACGGCAAACCTTTAGGCAATTGAGGTGGGCGCCCAGGAGCACCTCTTTTGTTAAAGTTAGATTTAACCTTCTGGCTGGTTGAAATATTAACAACCGCATTTTGCAAACTATCAGCCAAGTCAGCTAAGGTTCTATCCTGAGTTTCCTTGGCATTTGCTTTGCCAATCATTAAAGCTGACAAAGCAAATAATGTGATTGCAAAAAGAATAAGTGCATCTCTTACAAATCGAGAGAAATGAGCATCTTTTGTCTGAGCAAGTGCAACAGCTCTATTTTTATTATTAGCGCGTATCAAACGAGCCTTTTGTTCTTGTGCTATAAAATCTGAACGGTTGCGAACCATCGCATTTCTCCCTGAAAGAACCGGATGAAAAAATACCAAAGTTACATGATCACATTGGCTTCCATCATGAAAAACTTTAACTAACCTCTTAAAAGCCACTTAAAGTAAAAGTGAGTGCTTTTTTAATTTACACCCAAATGTTTGAAACTCAAAATTCGAAAGTCTTTAAACACTGTTACCAGAGCTTATAATAAATCCGCTTTAACATCATAATATATAAGCTTCAAAAACAAAGATACCAGATCAAAGTCCTATAATTATCGAAACCTTTATAATCTATATAGTGAGGGTATTTTAAGGCAAAACAAGCAATTAAAAACAAAGCTCACAAAGAGTTTAAACCCTTATTTGCTGTACAAACCAAATAATCCCCACACCAAGCGCTAAAGACCCCACGCCAAAATAACGCAGGGCCATAGTATCCATTTTAATGAGTTCGGTAACAACTTTGGTGATTTGACGCGGGAAAAGGCCCCAAATAAGCCCTTCAATAACAAAGGCAAAACCAATTCCCATTAAAAAATCAAACATCAAATAACCAAGTCTCCTTATTCACCACTCGGCTTGTTAAAAAATCTGAAGAATTCTGATTTAGGAGTAATCACAAGCCGTGTATCACCTGAAGCAAGGCCTTTCTCATAAGCTTGCATAGAGCGATAAAAAGCGAAGAATTTCGGGTCTCTGTTAAAGGCATCAGCAAAAACGCTGTTGCGTTCCGCATCACCTTCACCACGAATAATCTCAGATTTTCTCGTCGCTTCAGCTTTCAGCTCAATCACAGTACGGTCAGCTTCAGCACGAATTTTAATCGACTCTTCTTCACCTTCCGCACGATAAGTCGCCGCTTCCTGTTGGCGTTCCCGCTTCATACGAGTGTAAACATTTTGTTCCAACTGTTGTGGCAAATCAGCTCGTTTAAGACGAACATCAACAACCTCAACACCAAAGGGTTGAACTTTCTGCTTCACGATCTTCGTCACCTCAACCATCAGTTCTTTACGTTTATCGCGAACAATATCATCAAGACTTGCACCCGAGAGAACCTGACGGAAAGAGGCGTTCACAAAGTCAAACAAGCGACTGTCAAACTGCAAACGAGACCCAATATTTTTATAAAATTCCAACGGTTGAGTAATTTTATATCGAGCAAACGCGTCAATAATAATCCGTTTTTTACCAGCAATTAGAATTTCACGAGATGGCACATCAACTTCCAAAAGCTTCTTGTCAAAATAAACAACATTTTGGACAAAAGGAATTTTAAAATGAAGCCCAGGCTCTGAAATTTCTTTCTGAACAGAACCAAGTTGCAAAACCATGGCTCTTTGCGTTTGATGAACGGTAAATAATGAAAAATAGGCAAGAACCACGGCTGCAATGCCAAGAACTACCAAAAAGCTAAAAAATGCACGCATTAGATCTCTCCCTATCTTGCTGGTTTCTTATTTAATTCATTCAATGGAAGGTAGGGCACAACACCACCAGACTTGCCATCATTATCAAGAATAATCTTATCCGTGCCAGAGAAAACCCGCTCCATCATCTCAATATAAAGCCGTTCTCTCGTCACCTCAGGAGCTTTCTTATATTCTGAGTAAATTGATTTAAAACGCTCAGCCTCACCTTGAGCTTCCGCTACAACACGCGCTTTATAAGCCTCAGCCTTTTGCGTAATACGAGATGCAGCACCACGTGCCTCAGGCACGACCTTATTAATATAGGCTCTGGCTTCTTGTATGAGGCGTTCTTTATCTTGTTTCGCCGCTTCCACATCGTTCACAGCTTTAATAACTTCATTTGGCACGTCAGGCTTGCCAATAACAACCTCACGAACATTAATACCTGAATCATATTCATCTAAAGTTCGCTGCATAGAAGTTTGAACCTGATCTTGGTTCTGATCAAAGTTCTTGTTTAAAACTTCATTGAGTGTTTTCTGCCCAACCACTTCACGCATAGCGCTTTCAGCCACTTCACGAACTGTTTTAGCTGGGCGCTCAACATTAAAAAGAAACTTCTTGGCGTCCTTAATGTTCCACTGAATGGTAAATTGCACATCAACAATATTATTATCACCGGTGAGCATCATGCTTGCATTACGATCAGACGACGTATTGTTGCCAAACCCACGGCCAGAAGTGAAATCACGCGTTCCACCAATATTAATCTTTTGCGCAAAATTAGGACGAATTAAATAAATTTGCTCAACCGGGCTTGGAAAACGAAGATGCAAACCTTCAGTCAAAGTACGGTTATATTTGCCAAATTGCGTAACAATGCCAACTTGGTCAGGATTTACCTTTACTGTGAAAGCAAGCCAGCCAACAATAGCGGCCAAACCAGCAATAAATAGGAAAAATATTGGACCACTCGGACCACCAGATTTACCATTGCCACCACCTGGTATGGCGCGTTTTAAGCGATCTTGGCTCTTTTTAAAAAGCTCTTCTATATCCGGTTGCTGGTTACCGCCACCTCGATTGCGAGGCCCCCACGGTCCATCACCACCACCATTTCGACCACCATTATTGCCGTTCTGACCACTCCAAGGCATGCTTATTTCCTACAATGTTATTGACAAGATCATAAAGTTTGAACGCTCAAATTAAAGCGCCAAACATTAAAGAAAACATAACGGCAAAAAAACAAACAATTTCATTTTTTGCCAAAAATTATCCATATGCACTAATTTAGGAAGAAACTTAAAGATTTAAACCCCAAAAAAGCAGCTTTATGAGGAGAAAACGTCAATCTTTCCCCTCAAAAGGTAATTTTCTTAGCTTAATGTTATAAAAGTCGAATGAAGTGAATGCAATGGGCGGAGAAAAAGAAAACACAAATAAGAATTTGAAGTCAGTTAACACAAGAATTCAGGAAAAATTAATTTAAAAGAAACAAATTTCTTCACTAATTAATTTAGGGGCTTAATCAGGGGTATAACCTATTCGAAACCCACCCCAATGACGTCCATTCACAAAAATAGGCGAGCTAATATCTTTCATGGGGACAAAAACCCCACCCCCCATGTCTCTTTGATAGGTTTGCAACAATAAAGGTTCTTGGTTCTTAGCAACCCGTATTCCAGTAAAATCACTAAAATAACGATGATTACGACAATTTGCCATATTCCAAATGGGGTCATCCCCTTGAGGTTGCGAAACTTTCTTAATATTAGTTGCAATATAAGCAGTGTTATCTGTTGCTGCGCACCAAGCTATTCGCTCATCACTTGACACAATTTCCTCAATCAATGGAGAAATTTTCTGATCACTAAAATCAGTAAATTTTGCAATAAACTGCTGAGGATCAGTATTTGGAACAAGTTCATGCTCTCGGTCAAACAAATCTTCTTCAGTTAGTTCATTTAAAGAAACAGCGTCTTCAAAGAGCACTGCCACACGTTCAGCAGCCATAGTTGCTTTGTGAATAATAGCCGCTTCATCCTTATTGGTTCCGTTCATAACAGAAAGCAAAACAAGCTTGTCACTTTCATCAGCCACATGCCGCATAGATTGAGAAACATCGTTTAATTTCTCACTCGAATTCTGCATATTCAAAGCCATTTCCGTCGAATTCTCAGAAAAATCATGACACGTTGAATTCACTGTCGTCATTTGTTGGTCGATAACACCCGTTGTTAAATCGATTGTTTCCATAGCCTCAGAAACCTTGCTAAGAATGTCACTAAATGTGCCTGAGCAATTTTGTACCTTTAACGCTGTTTTTGAAGTGTTTTCACTTGTCACATTTAACAAATCAAAACCTGTTTTGATTTCTCCAAGTGTTTCTTCAATTTGCATGGTGGCTTCTGAAGTAGAAGAGGCAAGCGCCTTAACCTCATTCGCAACGACACTAAACCCTTTACCCGCTTCCCCAGCGCGCGCCGCTTCAATCGTTGCGTTAAGAGCAAGTAAATTCGTCTGTTTCGCAATCCCATTAATAACATTTGTAATGCTACCAACACTTTCAAGGGCTTCATTTAACTTGACCAAACGCGCTTCACTTTCTCGTACCGCTTCAATTAAGTTTGAAATTTCCTCGTTCGTTGAAACAACCGTACTCTGTGAAGCAGTTATCTCTTGGCTCGCATCATGGGTTACTGATTTTGCTTTTGAAATATTATCTGAAATTTCTGTTGTCGTGTGTTTGAGGTCAGAAATTTGCTCAACAAAAACAGAAAATTGCTGAACATCCTTTTTTGCCGTCGCCGCAATCTCTTGAACAACGTCAGCAGAAACCGCAACGTCAAGCCCAACCCGGCTTAAATTTTCACCTATTTGGTTAAGGCTTTCCATCACATCAGAGCGATCATCCTCAACAAAGCAAGAATTCGCACCCTCATTAATAGAGGTTACATCACTCTTTTTTAAAATCTCAGACATCTGATTATCCCCCTAAAGATCAAGCAATAAAAAGGCTAATGACAAGGTCTTAACCAAAAATTACCTTCCATTTCAGGAACGACCAGCCCGATGAAATCTATAAAAATAAAAATGAAATGAGAACAGAATGAGAGAAAAGTAAATTTTAACAGGAGAAACAATCGATTAACAAAAAAAGCGAAGCCTTAGTAAAAGCTTCGCTTAAAAAATATAAATAAGTTTGATAGTGAAGTTTAAACTTCTGATAACGAAATCAGATCATAAAAGATAATAATTCTAAGGTTTGTAACCAACTCTAAACCCACCCCAATGCTTCCCTTGCACCCAAATTGGCGCCGAGCAATCCTTCATCACGACGAAATTCCCGCCGCCCATATCACGTAAATAAGTCTGCAACAGAACATCTTTCGTATTCGCGCCTGATCGGCTACCCGTTTTATCATCAAATATCCGACGATTACGTGAATTCGCTGCATTCCAAACCGGGTCATCCCCTTGAGGTTGAGAGAACTTCTTATTATGCGTTGGCAAATAAGCTTTATCATCAACTGCTGCACAAAATGCAATATGATCATTTTTTGTTAGTAAACGCTCTTGCAAAGGCGTCAAAACTTCATCCGTAAACTCAGTAAATTTTGTCAAATACTGTACAGGGTTAGTTCCCGGCATTTCTTGATAGTTACGATCAAACAAATCCGAAACTTGAATTCGCCCACTTTGAATAGCAGCTTCAAAAATTTGAGAAATTTCCTTCGCACCATCTTTTGTGTAATTAATGATGTCAGTATCTGAAATAGCTGCATCGTGTGACGCCGCAATCACAACAAGTTCGTCACCTGAGTCACAAACCTGGCTCATTTTCTTAGAAACAGCATGCAACGCTTCATTTGCTTGATCAACATTAGCTGAAACCACATCACCGGAAGAAAGAATACCACTGCAAATATCAATCACACTCGACATACGCATCGAGATTTGATCTGTCGCATCATCCACTTCAGAGAGAGATTGAGAAGAGCCATTGAGAAGCTCGGTAAACATAGCAGCTTGTTTTTCAACTTCACTTGCAGTTGATGTTGCATCATCACTTTGCTGGCTAAGTTGCGAGAAACCATTTTTTATTTCTTCTAGTGTTTCTTCAATTTCAGCTGTTGCTTGAGAGGTTGAACCTGCCAACGCTTTCACTTCACTCGCTACAACACTAAAACCTTTACCAGCCTCACCAGCACGCGCTGCTTCAATCGTCGCATTCAGCGCTAGCAAATTCGTTTGTTTAGCAATACCGTTAATTACACCTGCAATATTTCCAACACTCTCAAGCGACGAACTCATAGTTGTCATCGCAGATTGAATTTTCTCAACAGAACCAACAAGACCGGAAATTTTATCAACTGTTGTAGAAACCGTATCTTGAGATGCCATCATCTCATGGTTAGCACCACGAGCAATTTCACTTGAATGCTGGATTTCTTTTGCGATTTCATCATTAACCGCACGCAATTCTCTAATCTTTTCAATAAAACTCAAAAATTCTTCTTTATCAGCACATGAGCGGTCTGCAATCCCCTCAATTGTTCCTGAAGCTTCGGCAATATCCAAACCTAAATGACTAACTCTCGTACTTAACACGTCAAAGGCTTGTTTAACTGCCTCTAACTTAGCCGCATCTTTTGGCCCATTTTGGCCATGCGTTGTCTCATCCGAAACATCTAAACCAACAGCTTCATCCACTAATAATTGCACACCCATTAATCCACCCCTGAATTGCAATAAAATTAAACTGTATCTTTTCTTTCCACCCCAGTTCAAAACTGAAAGCAGGTTAAATACTACCGAAAGGATAAACTTAATTCGTTAACAGATGATCAACCATGAAACGCAATAAAACACACATAAAACCAGAACTTTAGTCCAGTTTTACTGCTCAAAAAGAGGTTTTTGGGAGTTTTTGTGATTAACGGGAGAGTTTTTAAGAAAGTTTCTCATAAAGAATATTACTAAAGTCAGCACTATCTTTAGGGCCAGCTTTAACCAGTTCACGGCTAATTTCCTTCCAGTTTGAAAAATCATTTAAAGGAAACGATGCATCTCCTAAAGGCTCTGCGTGAACCAGAGTATAATATAAGCGAGTAACATGAGGCATAAAGGCAGCATAAATTTCAGCACCACCAATAATCATGATTTCATCAGCGCCTGACAATTCGGCTTTTTCCTGCCCTAGCTCTAAAGCTGCTTCAACACTATCAACAACAAAAGCACCTTCCGCTGAAAAACTCTTATCCCGCGACAATATAATATTCGCCCGCCCATCAAGAGGCTTTCCAATGGAAAGAAATGTCTTTCTTCCCATCACAATTGGTTTCCCCATGGTAAGTTTGCGAAATCGTTTGAGATCAGAGGGAAGGCGCCAAGGCAATTCATTATTGTTTCCAATAATGCCATTTTCCGCAACAGCTACAACAAATGAAACATCCATTGCCCTTACCCTTTTTAATAATTCTGAATAAACATCGTTAAGAAAACAATCAAAGCACCGCCCAAAACAACGCCAAGATTAAAACACCAAATTAAACAGCAATCGGTGCCTTAATCGTCGGATCTGCTTCATAACCGACAAGTTCAAAATCTTCATATTTAAACTCAAAAAGATCTTTCACCTCTGGATTAATCTTCATAACCGGAAGTGTTTTGGGCGTCCGAGTAAGTTGCAATTCTGTTTGCTCAATATGATTAAGATATAGATGAGCGTCACCTAAAGTATGCACAAAATCACCCGGCTTTAAACCAACGACTTGAGCCAACATCATGGTGAGCAAGGAATAAGACGCAATATTAAAAGGAACACCTAAGAAAACATCGGCAGACCTTTGATAAAGCTGGCAAGACAACTTCCCATCCGCCACATAAAATTGAAACAAACAATGGCACGGCGGCAATGCCATATTGTCAACCTCAGCTGGGTTCCAGGCACTAACAATATGACGTCGTGAATTAGGATTGGTCTTTAAAGAAGTCACCAACTGTTCAATTTGATCGATTGTGCGATTAGGATCTTCTTGACTAGGCGCTGGCCAAGATCGCCATTGCGAGCCATAAACAGGGCCAAGGTCACCATTTTCATCAGCCCATTCATCCCAAATTGAAACACCATGCTCTTTAAGGTAAGAGATATTCGTCTCTCCCTTTAAAAACCAAAGCAATTCATGAATGATCGACTTTAAATGTAATTTTTTCGTCGTTAAAACAGGAAACCCCTCAGAAAGGTCAAACCTCATCTGATGGCCAAATACACTGCGAGTACCTGTTTTCGTTCTATCATCACGCGTAGTCCCCTCATTAGCAACCAGCGCAAGTAAATCAAGATATTGTTTCATGCCCTCTGTTTTGGCTTAAAATTCCAAATAGGTCTAGGCTTTTTCCCGCCCAATCCCCAAGCTTACTGGTAACAAAAGGTTAGGCTCACTCAGTGGGCAAATTGCTTGAAATGAGAAAAATTGTCAGTTTTCCAAATAATTTCAACCATTCAGTTACCCTTTTGACAAACAAACCCTTTTTTTTGCCATGGAGCTGCACTATATTGAGGTTGCGGGAGAATTTCCGCTATGGCGATAAACTGTCATCGTAATAAACCATTCGGACCCGGGGGCGGTACCCGGCGCCTCCACCAAAAGCTGGCAAGGCCGCTAGTAATTTAAGTGCAAGCCTAAGATTAATGGGTTCAAACAAAAAACCTAAAGGCAAGCACAAAACGAATTACAAACAGGCTAGCCTGTTTTTGATGGGGGCGAAATAGGATCGACGAGGGTGTAAAGGGTGGTCTTTCGCTCGGCATGGTACCACCGGTATCGGACCATTACATTAGTTGCAAACGACAACTATGCTCCAGTTGCTCAAGCTGCTTAGTAAGCGGTGATGTGCACTGAAATAAAACTCCTAGTCAATTAAGCCTGACTAGGCGCGGTTTGGAGAGCACCGGGCAACAGAAGCTCTCCATTCTTTAAACAGAATAAATATCTATCAAATGGGCTCTATTTCTGTTTAAATTGAATTATAAATATAGTTTTAGTCACCAAAAGAAAGAGGCCTTGCCGGTCATGAACGGTCAAACAATCAATTACGAAAACTTAGCAAAAGAAGCTCTTCGTTCCGTTGTCCATTCTGTTCTAAAGCAAGTGAAAGAAGAAGGGCTTCCTGGCGAGCACCATTTTTACATCTCTTTTCATACAACAGCCCCAGGCGTTAAAATCTCTAACCGTATAAAAGCGCAATACCCAAAAGAAATGACAATTGTGCTGCAACATCAATATTGGGATTTAAAAGTTGAAGATGACTACTTCGAAGTGCGTCTCTCATTCTCAAACATTCCAGAACTATTGGTCATTCCATATAGCGCGGTAAAAGTGTTTTTCGACCCATCAGTTCCTTATGGTCTTCAATTCGATCAAACCCAAAGACCAGAAGCTGTTGAAGATAAATCAGGTTTCATTGAAGAACACTGGCAAATGCAAACTGATAATGGCGACAATCCGTTTCATAAAATGCCGATGGAAGATGTCAGTCAATTTGGCCAATCAGTTGAACCTGATTTTTCACCCAATACCGCTGTTGATACTGAAATAAACATAGAAGAAGAAATTCCCAACTTTCCCATCGAAAATGAAGAAAGCACAGAGGATAAAGAACAAGCAGACCTGTCCGAAAATGACAGCGCTGAGATTGTTTCACTCGACGCCTTTCGCAAAAACAAATAAATTTTCAATCAATTTTTAATAGCTAATCTTAATTTTCAACAAAATGTGAAAAGCCATTGTTGTTGAAATAAGAGTTCTTTTTGAGCAATCTTTACCCCAAAATATATGTTTTCATGAATGTTATGAGAAAAAAATAAATTTTTTTACTCATTTTCACGAAATCCCTATGGCTTTTCTGATCATTTCCCTCTATTCAATGGGGTGATTTCCAACAAAACCTTTATACAACATCTCCTTAGTGCCAATTGCACAATATGGAGAGGTCAACTGCATGTGAATAACGCCCAAAGCCATGTCAAAATTTTCTTCATATAGAGACATGCCAAAACATTCAGTTTCAATCAATTTTGGAGATTAATAACAAGAGCATTTACTCAGGTCCTATCAAAAGGAGAAATTTCAATGTCAACTCGCTCAGAAACAGATAGCTTCGGCGCCCTAGATGTCCCAAGTGACAAATATTGGGGAGCCCAAACACAGCGCTCACTTGGTAACTTTAAAATTGGCATCGAAACCATGCCAAAATCATTAATCAGAGCATTAGGCATTGTAAAAAAATCAGCGGCCCTAAGTAACAAAGATTTAGATAATCTTGAAGCTGAATTAGCAGATGCAATAGCAAAAGCTGCTGATGATGTTATTGATGGGAAATTAAACGATCATTTCCCACTTGTAGTTTGGCAAACAGGCTCTGGCACTCAATCAAACATGAACGCCAACGAGGTTATTTCAAACAGAGCCATTGAAATTCTAGGTGGCACGATTGGCAGCAAAACACCCGTTCACCCAAATGATCATGTTAACCGCTCACAAAGCTCAAACGACACATTTCCAACTGCAATGCACATCGCAGCTGTAGAGGAAATCCATAAATCTCTAATCCCAGCGTTGAACCATATTCATAAAGCTTTGGACGAAAAAGCTAATAGTTGGAACGACATCATCAAAATTGGCCGCACGCACTGCCAAGATGCCACACCGCTAACTTTAGGCCAGGAATTCTCTGGCTATGCAGCACAAATCGCAAATGGCATTGCACGCGTAGAAAATGCACTTCCAAGAATGTATGCCCTTGCTCAAGGCGGAACAGCCGTTGGAACTGGTCTCAATGCAAAACCTGATTTTGCCGTTAAATTTGCTAGTCATGTAGCAAATATCACTGGCCTAGATTTCATCACAGCACCTAATAAATTTGAAGCGCTCGCTGCTCATGATGCTTTTGTAGAAATGTCAGGCGCCTTAAATACCATCGCAGTAAGCCTCTTTAAAATAGCAAATGACATTCGCCTTCTTGGTTCAGGCCCGCGCTCTGGCCTTGGTGAATTAAGCCTGCCTGAAAATGAGCCGGGTTCATCTATCATGCCGGGTAAAGTCAACCCAACTCAATGTGAAGCCCTTACAATGGTAGCCTCACAAATCATGGGAAATCACACCACAATCACTTTTGCAGGTAGCCAAGGTCATTTTGAGCTGAATGTATATAAACCAGTGATGGCTTATAACTTACTTCAATCAATTCAACTTATCAGCGATGCCTCCATTTCATTCACTGATAATTGCATAGTCGGCATCAAACCAAATACAGAGCAAATCAAACAATTGATGAACCGGTCGCTTATGTTGGTAACAGCTCTGGCTCCTAAAATAGGTTATGATAATGCCACAACAATAGCCAAAACAGCTCATAAAAATGGAACAACACTAAAAGAAGAAGCTTTGAATTTAGGCTTTGTTACATCGGAAGAATTTGATGCCATCGTTCGCCCAGAAGACATGATTGGCCCCAAATAAAGAGAATGATTTGGCTCAAGCAACAGATTAAGAGAAGTATCTCAAATTTGAAAATGCTTGAGCCAAAAACTATGTTTATAATCGCAAACTTTAACCTTTAACCACTTCCCCGGAGTTAATTTAAAAAGTTGGAAATGCAAGACATCCCCAAAAAAAGATCTCTCACATTAAAAGGACACCGTACCTCCATATCACTTGAAGACGCTTTTTGGTCAGCTCTCAATGATATCGCTAACAAGCAAACCAAATCCATTTCAGAATTGGTTGAAATTATCGACGAAACAAGAGGTGAAGCGGGGCTATCCAGCACCATTCGCATTTACATTTTGCAATATTACCGCAATCAATTAGCAACCAGCTAATATTAAAAAAGCCTTTCCTCTAAATATATCAATCATTTAAAGGAAAGGCTTTTTTATTTGTTTTTATGATATTAATTCGATGCAATCTACTGCTGCAAAGGCGGCAGTTCAGTCCGGTTCAAATTATCAAACTTTTCTTGCTCAGCTTTCAACCGAGCTTTTTCTTCATTTATTCTTCTCAGCTCTTCTTCTGCACGGCGGCGTTCTTCAGCCAAGCGGCGCGCTTCTTCCTCAAGCCTGATTTTTTCTAAAGTTCTCAATTCTCTTTCTTTATGTTTCAGAGTTAAAAATCGCTCAAACTCATTCACATCTAACTTAGATTGAAAACCAGCAACGGTTTGAAAATTCCCCTTAACATCACGAACAACTCCAGGCACTTTCCCAATTGATTTGCGCGGCTGAGGTTGAATAGACCATCGACCAAACCAACTAAGGTCAACCAAATTCAACTCCCCTTTCAATCCAATGACACCAGGGCGAATACCAAAATCCTTTTGCCGCACTTTCACGGCCCCATCAAGCAATCGCAACCCAAGGTCAAGAGAGCTAAATTTTAATGGTTTTACTTGCTCACCAAGCAAAGCTAAATCTGTTTTTAATTGCTGAGCATCACCATTTTCAGATTGTAAAAAACGCTCTGCCACCTGGCTTAAAACCAAAGGGTTCACCTGGCGCAAAGCCCCATCACTAAGCTTAACAAACCCTTCACCAATCAAACTCTTCACAAGCGCTTCTGGCGTTTTTCCTGAACCACTCAGTGATAGGTTAAACGAAAACTCACCTGTTCCTAAATTCGCTTCTTCAGCAGCACCAATCTCTTCAAGCTGGCCTTTTTCTAAAGATACAGTGCCATTTAAATTGTAAACCTCACCTCGTTCTCTAAGAGTACCAGACGCTTTAAAAACACCACCCAAACTTTTGCCTTCAATCTTAACAATCTCAATAAAATTCGGATGGACCCGCCAGCGTACTGTCGCATCAGCTAAACTTAATTTTTCAGAAAAAAGTAACTCACTTGCCCGAATAGAAAAGTCACCAACACCTAAGCTATCTTTTCCATTTTCCGTTTGTGTTCCACCCTCAGATCCAAGAGCAAACTTCTGATTAGACCAAACACTTCTAAGAAGATGAGTTGCTCCATCAGACTTATTACTATTGGTCTCCAAACGCGCTACCTTAACTTCACCTCGTCCGCCAAAATCAGCTGATTGTTTTTGCAAAGCCCCTAGTAAATTCTTAAAATCAAGCCGCTCTGTTGCCAAAGCCAAACGATAACGAGGTTGGCCATCTTTTTCCTCAAATAGCCCTGTCCCCACAATTTGAGTATCACCAAGGGCAATTTTCAAATCACTCAATGCAAAACCATTTTGAACTTTAGAAAATTGCGCTTTTGCTTTTAAACTCTGCTGATCACCTGATTGAGAAACTGCTGCCCCTAAATTACCCAGGCCAAACATCGAGAGAGCATCACGCGCCTTAGCTGAACTAATAAGCACTTCACCATCTGAAGTAATATCAGTTTCATTTAAAGAAAATTGCCCTTCATAGCTCGCTGACAAAATCTTATTTGAAAATTTAACTTGGCCCTGAAATCCGTCTTTGCCCGTCCCGCTTGCCGTAAAAGAAACTTTGGAAGCCCCCAAATTATTTCCATCAACACGTTTTTTGATTGAAAACGGTAAAAATTTTGCCGCCAACTGAGCACCATCAGCACCCTCCATGCCACCAAGAATAGTCATCACACCAGGGCGCTTATCAGCCCCCTCAAATGGAATAGAAACAGAAAAAGCTGTATCACTTCCCCCCATCTGTCCATCAAATCGATAGTGCGTAAAATCCTCAGATATATCCCGCCGGACACCAAAATTGAGTGGATAAAACCCATCTCCAATAACATTTGAAATCTTATAAGTTTTATCTAAACCAGAGATGCCCATCAGCTCTTTTAAGGCAGCCTCATTCAAAACCTCGATAAAAAATTTATCCCGGCGCATCTTTCCACTTGTTGTCGAAGAAGACGCTATATCTTTTTGAGACAGATCAGCTTGTCCATTTTCGTAAATTAACTTCAGCCCCTGCTCGCTAACACCTGTCAAACTTTCAACAAAAGAACGCCCTTTCTCATTTCGCCAAACAAGACGAACATCTTTCTGAACACTATCATTGAAAATCACTTTTTGAGCCGAAAGGTCAATCACACTATGAATTGACGCCCCTTGGTTATCTTTAGAAGTTTGAGGCGTTTGAGAGTTAAAAACTTTAGCAAACTCCTGTTCAAAATCTTTCAAATCAATGGCTTCGCCGACTAAATCCTCAATCCTTAAAGGACCAGAGCGAAGAGAGAGCCGCATTTCAGCAGGGCGTTGTCCGCTTTTTTTACTCTCCTTGAGATAAGACAAATCTCCGCGCAAAGAAGAGCGGCCAAGCACCCCTTGAAGACCGTTTAAATAAAGCGCTTCCCCTTCAGAAACGATACCACCAGAGAGCATATATTTCCCGCGGCCAAATTTATGATCTCCTTTATAAGAAGGAACAGCCCAGCGCAAAAATTCATGAAACTGAAGACCACGCAAATAAAGCGCCCCATTAAAAGAAGCACCATCATCTTTTTCTAAAAAATCACCACTGACACTTAACCGCGTGCTCCCCGCCATGCGACCAGATAAATCATCAACTCGAATACGTCCACCGCGCCCTTTAACGTCCAAAGAAAAATCACGCACATCTCCATAACCTAAATAGATTTGAGCAACCTTGGCAGAAAAATCGATACGCTCAAAAAATCTAGCCTGGCTTAATAGCAAATCATTTAGCTTAGAAAGTCCAACACCAGGGGCAACGTAAAGAGATGAAGCAAGTGGTAAACCTTGAGCCACTTTACCACCACCCAATACACGAGCAGTAAGTGCCCCCCCACCAAGTGCAGAGTTCAAATCAATCACTTGGCCATTCGCCATACCAGTAAGAGTTAACTCATCACTCCAGTTAATTTGCATGTTTCCACGCACAGTTTGCGGTCTCGCCAAATTTCCTGTGCGAATTAAAATATCCGTCAACTTAGCTTCATTAGAGCGCACATGCAGTTTAGAAGTGAGAAAAACCTGATCACCTGTCCCATTCAAACCAGCAATTTGATTTTTTTTCTGAGAAACTTTTTGTGCTTCTTTAGCCCCCGTCACCTCAACCTTATTAGAGTTATCATCATTTTGTGTCTCTTCGTTCTGAGCTTTTTGTATATTCGTTTGTAAAGGTGTGCCAAACCGCCCTAAACCAGCCTTTAAAGCCCCTTTAGCAAACCAAGCGCCACCTTTGGTACCAACTTGCCCATCAAATTCAATTTGCTGATCATATTTAGGCGTAGTCACTTTGCCCTGAACGGGAAAAACAGACTGCAGAGTTTTCTTATCCGCTGAAGCTTTTGCAAGTTCCCCAACAGCTAAACGAATAAAATGAGGCGCATCCTGACTTAAATATTTCCCATTGAAATAAAACGGCCCTGTCAAAGTAATGGCCGAGAGAACCCCATCAATGTTCTCCATATCAAAAGAACGAACTTTCGAAGTTAAAGCGCCTCTTTTCTTGCCCTTCAATTGAGAAATCGACTGTAAATGCAATGACCCATTTTTAATTTTAACATTGCGAAGAGAAATCAAATTCGGGCTCAATTGAAAGCCAGAAATCGCAGCTTCTTGAACAACTTCTCTTTGCTTAACTTTAGCCCTTTTACTTTTGCTTTGTATCCCTTTGGATCCCACATCAAAAGACGGTCTCCCATTTTTATCAAAAAGCAAAAGAAGCTTTGGGCTATCAAGTGAAACTGTGCTGGCCTCAACAACACCTTTTAATAAGGGCGGCACAGCAACCCAAAGGGTAAGTTCCTTAACTTCAAGAACAGGCTTCCCCCCTTTTCCACTTTCTCCAATACGCAAATTTTCTGCCCGCACAAAGGGAGCCGGCAAAAGACGCACATTCAAACCACCATCAAGCTCAACCTTAGTGCCCATAATCTCAGTAAGGCGCACCTCAAAATCAGACCGATAATCATCCCAATTAATTAATAACGGAACCGTAAATAAAGCGGTTAAAACCAAAATCATAAAGGCTGCAATGGCAGTAAGTAGATTATTCAAGGCCCTATTCCTTAAAACCGGCAATCATTTACTAAAACAGTCCATGACTAAAAATTTAGCAAAAACAGCGAAAACACCATTCAACTGAGCATAAAATGAGCTGAAATGTCTAACAATATTCCAATCAGCAAATAATTTTGCATTAATAATAAAAAGGTACTGTATCTACAGCACAAATTACAACATTATCATTTATTTCAGTCATAAATTTGAACAAAGATCAATAGGACGAAAAAAAGGCGATTTCGACAAATATTTGAGAGCACAATGAAACACTCAGAAATAATAAAAAAATTAAAATTAGCGCTCAAATACAAATCAAGGAGCTTAAAGCCTCTTTATAACGAATTATATTATGACCGCATTGCACCTCATCTCAGCAGCTTCGTTAAAAATAAAGATTTCTTTCTTTGGTCAGTAGCCCTCCTTATTGGCATTTGCGTTGCCTGTGCCACAGTTCTGTTCCGTCATATGATAGGTGCCATCCAATGGCTCTGGCTTGGCTCAGCAAGTGAGCAAATCGGAAATCTCTTTCAAACCACACCCAAATATATATTTTTCCTTGCCCCCATCATCGGCGGTATAATCGTTGGTCAAATCCTTCACCATTTAATGCCTGGCAAGCGCGCTCACGCAGTCGCTGATGTTATAGAAGCAAAAGCAATTAAAGGATCTCACATAGATTTAAAAACAGGCTTACTAAGCGCACTCATCTCAGCAATCAGTCTCGGCTTTGGAGGAAGTGCTGGCCGTGAAGGGCCTGTTGTCCATTTAGGCGCAACACTTTCATCTCTCATTTCAAGAGCATCAGAGTTAAGCTACGCTCATCGGCGCATCCTTTTAGCATCTGGAGCAGCTGCAGCTGTAAGCGCTTCATTTAATGCCCCCATCGCCGGCGTTCTCTTTGCTCATGAAGTTATCTTAGCTCATTATGCCTTAAGTGCTTTCGTGCCCGTTGTCCTGGCCAGTGTCGCTGGCACAATCATCGTTCGCCTCACAATTGGCGAGTACCCAGCCTTCCTCATTCCAGATTATTCAATTTCCTCTTATCTGGAGTTCCCGGCTTTTGCAGCCTTGGGGCTTTTTGCAGCATTTATTTCAATTTTATTCCAATTAAGCATGTCCACCACTGAGCGCTTAGCTTGGAGTTATGACATCCCGATCTGGGCCCGGCCTATAATAGGCGGTATTTTAGTGGGGAGTATTGCTGTGTTTTTCCCTGAAGTTTTAGGTGTCGGTTATGACACAACAGACAACGCCTTAAAACAAAACTTAAGCCTCACCCTCTTACTTTCATTATTGTTTGCAAAAATCATCGCCACCTCCATCACTCTAGCCTCTCGCTTTGGAGGCGGCGTTTTCTCTCCTTCATTGTATCTCGGTGCTTGTGCTGGTGGCGCTTTTGGCCTCATCATGGCAGCACTATTCCCGGGCACTGCCTCAAGTGACGGGCTCTATGCCATCCTCGGCATGGGCGGTGTCGCAGCAGCCATTCTAGGCGCTCCCATCTCAACAACTCTTATCGTATTTGAACTAACCGGCGGTTATGAAATGACAATCGCTCTTCTTGTCACCGTTTCTATCTCAACCGCTCTTTCTAATGCCGTATTAGGCATGAGCTTCTTTCATTGGCAACTCTCAACAAGGGGGCTATTCCTCTTTGCAGGGCCTCACAAACAAATTGCCCAAACTCTCACCGTCGATGACTTTTATAAACCTATTGAAGAAAATGAAGAGAGTTCAGAAGAAAACCGTGAAACAGAGCCTACTCAACTCGAACCTGATGAAGACGGGAAATACCCTGCCAACTTGCACTTAAATGACAGCATCGAAATTGCATTGCGCAAATTCGACCAAAGCGGCAAAGAGAAATTACCTGTCATCATAGACAAACATAACCACCAAATCTTAGGCCACGCCACTCATTTAGCCGCCCTCAATGCCTACAACAAATCACTTATTCATGCCCATGAGGAAGAGCATAAGTAATTATAAAATAACAAAAACATCCAAGAACCGATACAAAAGTGGCACAAGACAAAGAGCAAACCAACTTGCTATTTGTCCAAACTACTGGCAGATTAGAAACGAAGTGTGAGTGATTGATAAACAGGCAAAAGAGAATGCTTTTCATAAAAACAAAAATGAAAGCGAAAGAGAAATTTTCTCTATTCCTGCCTCTATTGTTATGTGCCTCTCTCATTCATATGTCGATGGTGAATATTCTCTCCCATAACCCAGCTAACCTTGTCGAATTCAGTGAACATGTCGAATTCACAGAACATAAAGAACATTTAGTCTCAGAGCATGGGCACTCCCATATTGACTTTCATAACCACTTTGAAGATTTTTATTGGCTATTGCACGGTCACGCACATGATAATATTGACCATGACCACAGCGCTGTCGTCATGATAGCGCCGCCATATGCAGCCCTTCTCGAACTACCGTTCCTTGAAAGCAAAGGACGGTTCCCACCAATCAAACTAGCAGCTCTTTTTCTGCAAGATCCCCCTCCGCGTGCCTAATCAAACTTCAAAATAAAAATATTGATCATTAAAATTTAAAAATTAGAGCTGGAGAAGTTTCTATGCACTTGATAAATGAGTGCGGGCGCATTTTGTCCATAAGGCAAATGACGTCTGTCCTCCTCATCACTGCGGCTACGCTATTCCTAATGATAAATAGTGTCGCTGCTCATAACATCACTGCAGGTGATGCAGGCTATGTCCAGGAAATTTGGGGGGTTAATCTAATTCCCTTTGCCTATCTTGGCGCCAAACATATGATAACAGGCTATGATCACATCCTGTTTCTTTTTGGCGTTGTCTTCTTTCTTTATAAGATGAAAGACGTCGCTCTTTATGTCAGCCTATTTGCCATCGGGCACTCAACAACCATGTTAGCTGGTGTCTATTTTGGCTGGAATGTAAACGCTTATATCATTGACGCCATCATCGGCTTGTCCGTGGTTTACAAAGCACTAGATAATGTGGGCGCCTATCAACGTTGGTTTGGGCTCCAGCCCAACACGAAAGCCGCCACATTAATTTTCGGCCTCTTTCACGGGCTTGGTCTTGCTACCAAAATTCTTGAATATGAAATTTCAGAAGAAGGGCTATTGGCCAATTTGCTTGCCTTCAATGTTGGTGTCGAGCTCGGACAAATCCTGGCATTAGCTTTGATCTTAATCCTCATGGGGTTCTGGCGCCGCACACTCGGTTTTTGGCACCAAGCTTACACAGCCAACATCATCATGATGTCCGCTGGTTTCCTACTGATGGGATATCAGATCAGCGGCTATCTACTCTCAAACTAATTTTCTAAGGAATAAGAATGTACAACACACAAAAACCAAACATGGAAGACTTGCCAAGCACCGGTCAGCTCCTTCGTTCAACCTTCATTGCATTTATTTCTGCAATGGTGATCTTAGTCACCATTGTGCTTCCTGCAGAATATGCCATAGATCCAACAGGCATCGGGCGCGTCATCGGCCTAACCGAAATGGGAGAGATCAAAACTCAGCTCGAAAAAGAAGCAGAAGAAGATCGAAAGAAAGATGCTGCCGCAAAACAGCAATCTTTTCTTTTCAAGCTTTTTATCAGCACCGCTCATGCTGAAGAAGCTAAAACAAAAGAAGAAAACTGGAAGGATGAAAAAAGCTTCACCCTAAAACCAGGCAAAGGCATCGAGTGGAAACTCATCATGAAAAAAGGCCAAGCCATTGAATATAAATGGAGAGCAGAAAATGGCCGCATCAATTACGACTTTCATGGCGATGGAGCAAGTGGTGAAGTGAGCTATGAAAAAGGGCGTGGCAAGAAAGGCGCCGAAGGAGCTTTTACAGCACCAAGAGATGGAAAACACGGTTGGTTCTGGCGAAACCGCGACAAAAAAGATGTTACCATCATTCTCCAAATCCGCGGTGATTACGACAAACTCATTCAAACTTATTAAGCTAAGGGACAATAAAGCCAGGGAGGTCGTAATTAATTTTGCGGCCTCTCTTTTTTCTAAACACCAGGCAGTAAATTAACAAATAAACCACTGTTGTTTCGAAGAAATTTGCTTGGTTGCCGGTCGTTCTAAGGAAGAGTATATTGTATCCTATATGTCTAACGCTGTCATTCACCAGCTAAACAATCATGGAATGTTATGGATCCACTAACACAAGGTATGCTGGGTGCCGCATTACCTCAATCCACAATAGCTAAATCAACATCTGCAAAATCTGCTAAACCCACCACCCATAGCAAATACCAAGTTCTTCTCGCTGGTTTCTTAGGGATGATTGGCGGAATGGCAGCAGATCTTGATGTTCTAATATATTCCAAAACAGATCCGCTATTGTTTCTTGAGTATCATCGACAATTCACACATTCGCTCATTTTTATACCGCTAGGCGGTTTTATTATAGCACTTTTAGCACATGGAATTTTCAGAAAGCGATGGCATCTGCAATTTTGGCAAACAGTCGCTTTTTGTACCCTTGGCTATGCAACACATGCGCTTTTAGACACAACAACTTCATATGGCACGATGCTCCTTTGGCCCTTTGATGAAACACGCTATTCTTGGCGCATAATCTCCATCATAGATCCTCTTTTCACAGTACCATTAGGGTTATTTGTCTTAGTAGCAGCGCTGCGAAACAATGTGCTTTGGGCCCGTCTTGGCCTGGCTTGGGCGCTCATTTATTTAGGGGCAGGCTGGTGGCAACATCAAAATGCACGAGAAATTGCTAGCGAGTTAGCAATGCAACGCGGTCATAAGCCAATACGGCTTGAGGTAAAGCCCAGCTTTGCAAACATCCTTGTTTGGAAAAGTGTTTATGAAACCAAAGATAGCTTTTTTATTGATGCAATGCGCGTTGGAATTGCACCAAGAGTGTACGAGGGAACATCAGTTTCAAAATTAAACGTCAAAGAGGACTTCCCCTGGCTAAAAGGCGACACTCAACAAGCCAAAGACATAACCCGCTTTACTCATTTTAGTAATGGTTTTACTGCGCTTGATCCAAAAAATTCAAACCGCATTATTGATGTACGCTATTCCTTTGTCCCAAATGAAATCAGCGCCCTGTTTTCAATTGAATTAAGACCGGATGCAAAGCCCTCCGAACACGTTCAATATAAAACTCACCGTGAAAAGGCACGTGAAAAATTTGGTCAACTATGGCACATGCTCACAGAACTCTCGGCTAAACAATGAGATAGATCGCACAAAAAACAATCATCCCTACCTCAAATCAACTTGTGGTCAAAACCCAATTCACGCCTACCTAACTGAAATCAAACAACAATCCACGCATTTCGCTATCTGGCCCAGTGCTTGCAGTTTATAAAATGTTGTTCTTGAATTTTATAAGGAAGCGTAAAATGCTATTAAAAAAACTATCGTCTCTTTTTGCTGTTTTTTGTCTGTTTTTAACTTTAAGCAGCACATATACAAATAGTGCCATCGCTGCCGAACATACAGTTGAGATCAAAGGCATGGAATTCAGTCCCAAAATCCTCACCATCAAAGCAGGCGACAAAGTCAAATTCATCAATAAAGACAGCGCCCCCCACACGGCCTCTGCCACAGACGGCAGGTTTGAAAGTGGAGAGCTTCAAAAAGACCAGAGTGAAGTCGTCACTTTCGAAAAAGCAGACACATACGCTTATTATTGCATGTTCCACCCTTCAATGAGCGGCAAGATCATAGTGGAATAAATCTCTCTTGAGAATTTTTTGAGCTAGAGTGAAAAGTGTTTGCCCTATACGCTCCTAGCAGTTGATTTTAATCAACTGTTTCGTGTGCTCAATAAGCTTAGGGTTATCAAGCAGTTTCATGGCTTGGCGAGCATCCCGGCAATTGCTTGCCTTGTCAGTGTTCGCTATTGCACGCAATGCAAAGAAGTAGCCCGTTAAAGAATTATGCTTCACAGCATTATCAATCAACTGCGTACAAGCCTTAACAATCTGAGTGTTGGACACCTTGCCACTGCCTTGTGTGCAAGTTGCAAAATCTTTTTCCATTCCTTGGTAAGCATGAACATTTGAAGATACCAAAGCACCAAAACAAAAAATCGATAGTACAAATAAAACGCGCATTTTAACCCAGCCTTCCTCAAATTCTTTGAATAATTCCACAGTGTTAAACACATAAATCAAAACAAGATTGGGCAAAATCTATGAAAGAGTAAAGTTAAAAAGACGTAATAAATCCATTCTCATTCCAAAAGCCACTAAAGAGCTAAAAAACCTCACTTTAACCACGCAACTCAACCCAAAAGTGGATAACCTCCCCTTTTGGCCTCAATAAGCACGTCTATTAGCCCCCTCTCCTTTTTTTTCCCATAAAACTCCGATAGATTGACCCTCAAGAATCTATAAAGACGATAAGCTGAGAAAACCCCACAAATGTCATCGAACAACGCCAAAGCCCCAACTCAAAAAGTGCCTCTTTCAGAGCGCGCCAGAGGCAATATCGCCCCGCCCAACACGCCGCCATACTTAAATGGGTTAAATGAGGAGCAAGCAGAAGCCGTTCTCACAACTGAAGGCCCTGTTCTCATCCTCGCTGGCGCTGGCACTGGCAAAACACGCGTTCTAACTACTCGCATTGGTCATATTCTCAGCACTGGCATGGCCAGACCAAATGAAATTCTCGCCGTCACCTTCACCAACAAAGCCGCAAGAGAAATGAAAAACCGTATCGGTTCCATGATTGGCGGCATGGTTGAAGGCATGCCATGGCTCGGCACCTTCCATTCTATCGGCGTGAAAATCCTGCGCCGTCACGCAGAGATGGCAGATTTAAAATCAAACTTCACCATTCTTGATACTGACGACAGCTTGCGTCTCTTAAAGCAGCTTTTAAAAGCTGAAAACATAGACGAAAAACGCTGGCCGCCTCGCCGCCTCGCTACCATTATCGACGGTTGGAAAAATAGAGGCCTCACACCAGAAAAAGTCCCCTCAAATGAGCGCGGTCAATTCGCTGAAGGGCGCGGCGTCAAACTCTATGCAGACTATCAAAAACGCTTGAAAGAACTCAACGCCGTAGACTTCGGCGATCTACTCTTGGAGATGAACAAACTTCTTAGCAATAATCCAGATATTTTGAAAGAATATCACCGTCGCTTCAAATACATCATGGTGGACGAATATCAAGACACCAACGTCGCCCAATATATGTGGTTGCGCCTCATCGCTCAAGGAACCGGTAATATCTGCTGTGTGGGTGATGATGACCAAGCCATTTACGGCTGGCGCGGTGCCGAGGTTGATAACATCCTTCGGTTTGAAAAAGACTTCCCAGGCGCCAAAACCATCCGCCTTGAGCGCAATTACAGGTCTACCGGCCACATCTTAGCTGCCGCTTCAGGCCTCATAGCTCACAATGAAGACCGCTTAGGCAAAACCCTGCACACCGAGGATGGTCTAGGCGACCAAGTCACCCTCAAAGGTGTGTGGGATGACGCCGAAGAAGCCCGCACCATCGGTGATGAAATAGAAGCCCTGCAAACCAAAGGGCATTCTCTAAACGAAATCGCCATTTTAGTCCGCGCCTCATTTCAAATGCGCGCCTTTGAAGACCGTTTTGTCACCTTAGGCCTGCCTTACCGTGTCATCGGCGGCCCGCGCTTCTATGAGCGCATGGAGATTAAGGACGCCTGCGCTTATTTCGATGTTGTCCTCAACCCAGCCAATGACTTGAAGTTCGAGCGCATCATCAACACGCCCAAGCGCGGCTTAGCCAACGCCACGCTAGAAGTTCTCCATCATCATGCACGAGCCAGAGGCATTTCCCTCTTTGAGTCAGCTATGGAGATTGTTGACACAAGCGAATTGCGCCCAAAACCAAGAGGTTCACTGCGAGCTCTCATTGAGCGCTTTGGCCATTGGCGCTCGCTTCTCGAGACAACACCGCACACAGAACTCGCTGAGCAAATCCTTGATGACAGCGGCTACACAGAAATGTGGCAAAAGGACAAAAGCCCACAAGCCCAAACACGGTTAGAGAACTTAAAAGAATTAATTCGCTATATGGGCGAGTTTGAAAACTTGGCCGGCTTTATGGAGCATGTCTCACTCGTGATGGATGCCGACGCTGATAGCGATGGCGACCGCGTTAACCTGATGACCCTGCACGCAGCAAAAGGCCTTGAGTTCGACACGGTTTTCCTCCCCGGATGGGAAGAAGGTTTGTTCCCCCACCAGCGCTCTTTGGATGAAGAAGGCAAAGCAGGGTTAGAAGAAGAGCGCCGCTTGGGCTATGTCGGTATTACACGCGCTAAGAAAAACTCGCACATCAGCTTCACCCAAAACCGCCGCATCCACGGCTCATGGGTCACCCAGCCACCATCGCGCTTCATTGATGAACTGCCCGAGAAAAACATTGAAGTGATTGAACAAATGGGCAATTTCGGTGGCTATGCTACGTCTCGCTTTGAAACCACCTCTCGCTTTGAAAACATGCCACAAAATTACGAGCGAAACCCAAGCAGCACAGCCAAAGCTGCCAAAAACTACAACAGAAAATCAGCAGCCAATTTCAATAACGCCCGCAGCCCCAAAACAATCGAAGGCAAAGTCATTGCGAAAAAAACAGTGACGACAGATTTTAAGGTCGGCGAGCGCATCTTCCACCAAAAATTTGGCTATGGCGAAATAGCTGAGATCAACGGCGACACCCTGTACATCAACTTCGAAAAAGCCAGCTCTAAAAAGGTGAAGGCGAGTTTTGTGGAGCGTCACTAATTGTGAAAAGTGAAATTGGCTTAAAGTGATCTAATTAAAAAACCTGACCAATTTTCTTGATATCAGCAATACCTTTATCAGCCTGAGCTTTGCTCACCGAAATAGCCTCAAAACTGCCATATCCAGCAGGTCGCATATAAATGTATTTAGTTTTACCTGGTTCAAAAGTCATATGTCCTAAGGGAACAGGGATCGCTAAAGGTTGTGCATAATGAGAGTTCCAGTAACCAGAAGGAACTGTAAAAGTTTTATAACTGCAACTTTTCATTGTCCCCATTCTTTTACCATTTACTGAAAAGGTAATTGAGTGTCTTACCAAAGTTGTTTTGACAAGATGGTCCATAGGAACACAAAATCCATACAGAACAACTTTTGTCTTCCCCCCCTGCAACTTAGCAATCATCTCTGCAGATGGCTGCTTGGTTGTTTGACAACCAGTAAGACCAAAAATAGCAACAAGAAAAACAAATATAATACGATACAACATACAATTCCCCCAATAAACAGAACAAAAAACTGCCAACCAGAGTAATAAAAGTCAAGCAATTCTCAAATATAAGTGTTAAAAAAGTTTCATTGCCACTGAAGAACAACATTGGAATTGACCTGGAAAGCTCTAAAACTTATCCCCGTTAAGTGAGTATCCATCATACTTCTAACAAATAACAAGTTAGGAGTTTGAAAATATGCATAAATCAAACCGCGAAATATGCTCAAATTTAAACAATGAGTTTCGCGCAGCCAATATTAAACTAAATGCTGCTAAAATTCGTCAAACAGATGCAGAGAATACAATTTCGTCCGGCAATGGAAACATATCTGGATATGAATACGAAATAACCCAGATCAATGTTCAATTGGGCGCATTCGAAGTAGGCGGTTTTGTTGGTGGTCGAGCAATAGGTATAGTGTCAGCAGGCCAAATTGCTCAATTGAAAAGTAGAAAACGAAAGTTAGAAGATCAGATCTCTTCAACAAAACGAGATATTGAAGAAGCAAAACAAATATTGAAAGAAGTTGAACAAATTCAATATATTCAAAGAGATTTAATGCGCCAAATTGAGAATGAAAGAAGCAATTTAGGATGTTAAATATTCACCTCTTCTCACTCACCATTGTTGGCATGGATGAAATAAGAAAAAAACTATAATTAGTCAATTGTTTTTCTAATTCTTGAACTTCACTCATGGGTAGCTTGTCTCTTGCCTCTACAAACTCATCCTTTAGAGTCTCCGGTAGATTACCCAACATCTCAAGACGTTTTAACAAACGATATTGCTCGGAAGGCAAAAGAGTAAAGACATTCCCCTTTTTTGATTGTTCTAAAATGTAGATCTGAGCTGGTGCAAAATCCAATCTTGCTAGATGCGCAATAAGCATCAAACTTTGGTTCCGTTCCTTTACAAATTGACTATCCGACTTAACATAATGGGGCTTAAACAAATCTCTTACAGGGCGTGTCACTAGATTATTGCTTAAAATCTCTTGCTGATTGGTTTCATAGCTTTTTCTATGAATGCAGAAAAAAACCTCTGGAACTTGCTTGGTTAATACAAAATGTCTCCACCTTACCCGCGGCCTATCATAAGTTTTCAAAAAATCGACTTTTGGTGTACCAGGATAGGCGGCTTTATAACGCCCCCATAAAACCTGCTCCGCTTGTAAACATTCATTTTTTGCTAAATGGTTTTTGTAAGCTTCAAACTGAGTAGCAATTAAAAAAGTAGAGACTGAGTTAATCTTACGGCTTTCAAAAAATAATATCTCGCAAGCCTCTTTAGGACTATTACCTCTTAATGCATGTTGACGCTCTTTGAGCGAAAGAGCATCTAGCTCTTTACAGCCTTGCTCCTCAGTTTGTAAATTTTTCCACAATGAGGGATAACCATCATAAGGGCCACCTATTTTGTACTCATAAAGAGACATTAAAACCGCCACTACAATTGACAAACTAAGTATAATTTTGAGCATAAAACTCTCATGAGCTAGCAATAGATCTGTTTGATCTATAATTTTAAAAGAAATGAAATATCAAAGCAAGCAACAGCACTGCACTAAGCTCAAAGTAAATATTTGAAATTCCTGGAGAACAACAAAAATGCAACGCTCTCTCCCTTAATCCTCCAAATTAACCCTATCCTTTGCTAGTTTAATTGCACTGCTTCCCCCAAAAAGTTATAAACAAGGCTTAATTTACACCAATTTTGCTGCTTATCTGTTGTGAGTTTTTCGCTATATTTTCAACAAATTCAGCAATATAGTTAGGGTCTAGACCCCTTTTTTTTAATTACGTAATAAAGCGTAGTCGCGTTAAGGCCAGTTTCTGGTGGGAAACCTGAAGGGCCTTTAAAAAAACAACTGAAGCGCAACAAAGGCAAATAGAGTTAAGCGGAGTAAGGTTATGAGTAACGGGGAAATAGCGTTAGGCGAAAACCAGCCTACAGCCCAATCTGAACAAAAGATCAAAGGCTTTAAACGCTTTTATAACCTCTTTCGCCCCTCTAGTGCTGATGCACGCAATAAAGAACGCACAGAGCGCAAATACCCAAAAAAAATCGTCAAAGAAGGCCTAACCGCCATTGATGGCCCAGAAAAAGAGCGCTTTATTCCTGTCTCACGTCAAGCCATCTTAGATTATTTGAAAAGACCAGAAAGCTGGGCAGAAGGCGAGTATGAACATGCCTCAACCTTCATGGATTATCTAGATGCCTGGCGCCACCAATCTTACCGCTCTCGCCTCACTGCGTTAAAACAATCTTACCTAACCTTTAGTCCAGATAGAGACACGGTAAGAGCCATGGAGTTCACTCCCGTCCAACTTCTAAAAATGCGCCATAACCTAATGGAACATTTAGGTGATCTCCTAGAATCCGCCAATTATGAAAAAGTCACTCAAAAAGATTTAGACCTTCTTCTCACCTCAGACAGTCCATATGGCCTGCGTCTCCATGTAGATTTAGATGCCTTTGATGATGTTGTGATTTATTTCAGAGGTGCCGGTAGTAAAATCGTTGAATATCGAGATTGGAAATGGCTTTACCTTAGAAAGAAAGGCGTAGAGACCCCGATTTTCCAACGCCTCTTTGTCGCGCTGAAATTAAAACCTGAAGAAGAAATGATCAATCAGATCATGTTACGAGACGAACTCACCCATAAAAAAGCTGAAAAGCTAGTGAAGAAAAATCGCAAAATGCTACCTGATGGCGTGACCAGTGATTTCATCTATTTAAAGCTTTTTAAAAACATCCCTCAAGACGACCTAGAGATGATGTTCCCAAACACAAAGGTCGAGTTCAAACTGCTCGACAAATTAAAAATCGGCCTCACAGCAGGTGGTGGCACCATCGCAGGCTTAGCAACAGCAATTCCGAAACTAATCCTTGGTATCACGGCAGCCGCTTTAAACCCGCTTGTATTACTCACATCTCTAGCCGGCATCATTGGTCTTCTTGTGCGCCAAGTCACTAAGGTCTTCCATCAACGCAACGAATATATGATGACACTCGCGCAAAATCTTTATTTCCATAATCTCGCCAACAATCGCGGCGTTCTCACACTGCTTGTTGACAGAGCTGAAGAAGAAGACATCAAAGAAGAATTACTTCTTTATAATTACCTTGTCCGCAACAAAGACAAAGGCACAAACCTAAGCACAGCAAAAGCTGATATTGAGCTGTTTTTACAAAAAGAATTCGGAGTTGATATTAATTTCGATCTTGAAGATGGCTTTAGTCGTTTGCTAAGAGATGGCTTGGTTGAAAAAACCGATGATGGCAGCTATAAAGTGTTACCACCCAGCCGAGCCTCATCACAACTCCACAGATTATGGCGCGGTGCTTTAAAAACTGCTGCACTGTAAAATGAAAGCATAAAAAAGAGTCAGTCCCCTCTTTACGAAGAAGGAGCCCAGCCTTATGCCAGTTACTAATGGCAACTGGCATAAGGCTGGGGGACATGACGCCAAGGGCGTCCGGCGCGTTGCGCCGCACCTCGGAGGGCCTGCCGCTTCAACGGCAGAATAGCCCGTGAGAGAAAAGAGAAAAGCCAAAATGACTGAGACACAACTTTATCAACTCACCATCCGTGCTGAAAAATCAATCAATGACGGCATAGCTGACTTGTTGGAAAATATATATCCAGAACCCACAGCCGTTAGCCACTTTGAAGAAAACAAAAACGAAGATAGATGGACAACATCAGCTCACTATGAAAGCGAGCCAGATAAAGCAAATATTGTGGAGCAAATATCAAATATTTTGGGTTTTTCACCAGAGAACTATGAGTTAGAAATTTCTAAAGTCGAAAATATCGACTGGGTTTCTCACGTTCAAAAAGGTTTAAAACCTGTGCGTGCAGGACGCTTTCTCATTCACGGCAGTCATGATAGTGACAAGGCCAAAAACGAGCCTTATCCAATTCTCATCGATGCCGCGCAAGCCTTCGGTACCGCTCATCACGGCACAACAGAAGGGTGCCTTAAGGCTATCAGTGAACTTAGCGAAACTCTCAACCCCAAAAACATTCTCGATCTTGGTGCGGGCTCTGGCATATTAGCCATCGCCTCCTCTAAAGTTTTCAAGCAAGCCAACATCATCGCTTGTGATATTGATCCAATCTCAGTAGAGGTCGCCAAAACTAATGATGAGCTCAATAGGCCTGAGAAATCAGATCAAGCATCAATCACTCATATTTGCAGTGATGGTTTAAATGATCAAAAGATCCAGGCTTGTGCGCCATTTGATCTACTGATTGCCAACATCCTCGCCAAACCACTCATCGCCATGGCCCCAAAGGTCGCAGAAGCCGTCGCCCCAAATGGCACGCTTCTTTTATCAGGTATTTTAGATGTTCAGTCGGCCGATGTCATAAAGGCCTATGAAGCCGAAGGCCTCACTCATCTCAAAACAGATTTAATCGACGAATGGACAACAAGCTTGTTCCACAAAAATGGATAAGATGTTTTATCTTTTATTTATGGTGTTTATAAAAAAACAACTATCAGTAGACTAGAAAATAGATAAACTAACTCCAATTAAACGACACTAGAAAAAACGGTATCTTATTTAGGCCTAATCATACGAAGAAGGAGCCTTGCCTTTTTTGTCCTTCAGTTGTCCACCAGCAACCGGATCCAGGCTGAGGGACATGGCGAAGCGCCAGCGCAGAAGTGATGTTGGCCCTAGATGTAAAAATAAAACATCAATTTAATTTGCTCTAAAGTCTGTAGGTAACAGCGACGGTTGCTTATGGGCAACCGAAGGAGCATCTAAAGAAAGTTTAATATGTTCCAATCTTATGAAAATCGCGGCGGACCAGAACATTGCGCCGAACGCATCAAAAATTTACGTGACCTTTTAAAAAAACAAAAGATTGACGGCCTCATTCTCCCTCGCAGTGATAAACATTTAAACGAATATGTCGCCCCACATGATGAGCGCTTGCTGTGGCTCACCGGTTTTTCAGGCTCGGCAGGCCAAGCCATTATTTTAAGTAACAAAGCAGCCATTTTCATTGATGGAAGATACACACTTCAAGTTCAAAATGAAGTAGATTTAAAAGTCATCACACCAGTTCCAATAACAGAGCAACTCCCGTCTCAATGGCTTGGTAAGCAAATAAAGCGCGGACAAAAAATCGCCATCGACCCAACCCTACATAGTGTCAAAGCCTATGAGACTTTTTTAGAAGTTATAGAAAAGGCCGGTGCAAAACTCATCTCAGTCACCAATAATCCAGTTGATGAAATCTGGGAAGATCAGCCAGCTATTCCAGAAAATCCAGTAGTATCTCATCCGAAAAAATATGCTGGTCAGGAAACAAGTGAAAAAATAGAACTTATTCAATCACAATTAAAAGACAAAGAGTGCGATGCCTTTGTCGTCACTGCTCCTGAATCAATCTGCTGGCTTTTTAACATTCGCGGTAGTGACATCAGACACACACCCATTATGTTAGCCAATGCCATCATTCACCGCCAGGCAAAGCCAGAGCTCTTTTTAAAATCAGATCGTCTCGGCACAAGAGCAGCTGAGCAAATCACTGCCAATGCTCGGTTGTTAAATCCGCAAACATTTGATGATCGTCTTAAATTCTTAGGATCTAAATTCAAAAAAGTGTTGATTGACCCAACAAGGACTAACAGCGCCATTTACCAAACCCTGCGCTCAGCAAGAGCTGAAATCATCAGAGGTGATGATCCATGCGCCCTCCCGAAAGCGAAAAAAAACAAAGCTGAAATTGAAGGGTCTCGCCAAGCCCATATCCGCGATGGTGTGGCGGTTACCAAGTTCCTTCATTGGCTATCAGACAATGCTGCTAATAACTCACTTGATGAAATCAATAGCGCCAAGGCTCTTGAAAATTTCCGCAAGGAAACAGGCGCACTAAAAGACATCAGCTTTGAAACCATCTCAGGTAGCGGGCCCAACGGCGCTATAGTTCATTATCGTGTAAGTGAGCAATCCAACCGGCACCTTCATATGGGCGATATGTACTTAGTCGACTCTGGCGCGCAATATCAAGACGGCACTACAGACATCACCCGCACTGTTGCCATTGATGCACCAACAACCAAACCAACAGGTCCCATGCGCCGTCATTACACATTGGTCCTCAAAGCTCATATTAACTTAGCAACAGCTTATTTTCCCAAAGGCACCAGAGGTGTTGATCTGGACCCACTGGTGCGAGCGCCTTTGTGGCAAGCCGGGCTCGATTTTGCTCATGGCACCGGCCACGGGGTAGGTAGTTTTCTCTCCGTTCATGAAGGACCACAAGGTATTTCAAGGCGTGCCACTGTTCCCCTCGAGCCTGGTATGATCATCTCCAACGAACCTGGGTATTATAGAGAAGGCGCTTACGGCATCAGATTAGAAAATCTAATTTTGGTAACCGAGCCAGAAGAGATTACCGGCGGCGAACACCCGATGATGCATTTCGAAACTTTAACGCTTGCCCCATTTGATCGTCACTTGATCGATTGCAAATACTTAAACAAACGTGAGCTCAAATGGCTAAACAACTACCATCGCACCGTATACAAAACCCTCAGCCCCGAGCTGAAAGGGCCAGTAAAAACGTGGTTAAAAGCGGCGACCAATCCAATTAAACCAGAACCGAAAAAGACATCTGAGAAAGCTTAGCTTCCATTAAAAACAAAAACACCTAATCAAAGAAACAAATGAAATGTCATCCCGGGCTTGACTCGGGATCCAATGGCTTGGCTCATGGTTTTATCAGGGTGTGATGTGAGAAAATTTTCGGGATCTATGAATTGTTTTTTACTATCATCTTTTAAATAGGTGGGGCCCGGATCAATCCCGGAGCGTACAAGTAAGTTTTTAGTTTACGAACTAAAAAACTAATCAATCAAATCAAGCCATTCTTGTTCCGTTAAAACCTTCACACCAAGCTCTTCTGCCTTCTTCAGCTTAGATCCAGCGCCGGGGCCTGCCACAACAATATTGGTCTTTGCAGAAACAGAGCCAGCAACTTTCGCCCCCAAGCGCTCCGCCTGCGCTTTCGCCTCAGCACGGCTCATCAATTCAAGCTTACCAGTAAAAACAACCGTTTGGTTAGAGACAGAAGAAGCCACCTCTTCAAACTCAACCGGTTCCACAGTGACAACTTCAAACAAAGCTTGAACCTGTTCTAAATTCCGTTTCTCGTTAAAATAATGAGTGAGAGATCGCGCCACAACGCCGCCAATACCATCAATATTTTTCAAATCATCAAAGGCTGAGTTTTCCTCATCCCCCGCATCAACCATGGCTTGAAGCCAACGTTCAGCCTCACCATAAAAGCGCGCTAAATCAGATGCCGTTGTCGCCCCAACGTGACGTATGCCAAGCGCATAAATAAAACGGTCCAAACCAATGGTCCGGCGCTCATTAATCGCATCCCAAAGTTTCGAAACTGATTTCTCACCCCAACCATCCATATTTTTCAAGGAAGTTAAACGGTCTCCATCGCGAGCTTCCAACGAGAAAATATCAACGGGTGTTTTCACCCACTCAAGTCCATAAAATAACTCAATCTGTTTTTCGCCCATCCCCTCAATATCAAACGCATTACGAGAAACAAAATGCTTCAACCGCTCCACGGCCTGTGCCGGACAAATAAACCCACCTGTGCACCGGCGCACCACATCTTGCCGGTTTGTATCTGGATCAACTGCGCGCTCAGCCGGCGAGCCACAGGCTGGGCAAACATCAGGTAAAATAAAAGGCTCACTTTTTTCAGCGCGCTTATCAAGTAACACTTCCACAATCTGCGGAATGACATCGCCCGCCCGTTGCACCACAACATAATCCCCAACACGAACATCTTTACGAGCAATTTCATCTTCATTATGAAGAGACGCATTAGAAACAACTACACCGCCAACAGTCACAGGCGTCAATTTCGCAACTGGTGTTAAAGCGCCCGTTCGCCCAACTTGAATTTCAATCGCCTCTAATTGGGTAACAGCCTTTTCAGCTTCAAACTTATGCGCAACAGCCCACCGCGGTGCACGCGAGACAAACCCAAGCCGCTCTTGAAGGGCCAGATCATCAACCTTATAAACAACACCATCAATATCATACCCAAGGTCAGAGCGATTAAGCGCAATGTGTTCATAGTGTTCCATCAATTCATCAACCGAGCGGCAAACTTTGGTCAATGGGTTTACTGGAAAGCCCCAGGCATCAAACTGAGCTAATACATCCGAGTGATGCTTCACCCCAAGCACCTGAGCATCCCCCAAACTATATGCAAAAAATTTCAAAGGTCGCTTTGCAGTAATGGAAGGGTCCAATTGGCGCAAAGATCCTGCCGCCGCATTTCGTGGATTAGCAAAAGTCTTTTGCCCCGTTTTTTCATTCTGTTCATTTAAGGCAACGAAATCATCATGCCCCATATAAACTTCGCCGCGTATATCAAACAACTCAGGTACATTGCCAGCTATCTGTTTTGGAATTTCAGCAATGGTCATGATGTTATGCGTTACATCTTCCCCAACTCGTCCATCACCCCGCGTTGCCGCCCGCACAAACTCACCATTTGAATAGGTCAATGAAATAGAAAGACCATCAATTTTAGGCTCTGCCACAATGGGAAGAGGCGCATCATCATCAAGGCTTAAAAACCGTCGCACTCGGCTAGAAAAGTCCTCAACATCCTCTCTAGAAAATGCATTGCCAAGAGAAAGCATCGGCACCGCATGAGCAGCCTTTTCAAATCCATCAACAGGAGCAGCCCCAACACGTTTGCTAGGACTTGCATCTAATACTAGGTCAGGGAATTTACCTTCAATTGCTAAATTACGTTGGCGAAGCGCATCATAGTCACTATCAGAAATTTCAGGATCATCTTTTTGGAAATAGAGCTTATCATGTCTGGCTATTTCTTCAGCCAAACGTTTCAGTTCACTCAATGCTTGTTGTTCATCAAGATCTTGAATTTCAATGTTAGAAAAATCGCTCATATAAAAATGGCCTGTTGATTAATTATTATTTTTGAATGAATAGCATTTTTCCAAAAAAGAGAAAATGAAAGCATCGCAACAAAGCTCACTAACCAAAAGATATACAGAGCTTTTTAAAAGCAGATCTACCAATAAAAATGCCCCGCAGGCGATAATCAAACCTGCGAGGCATATAAAAACTTAAAATTAAATATTAAATTTAAATTGGGTTCAGCTTCTTAGCTGCGTTGACTGTATTTCTCCAAGTTTTAGAGAGCCAAGACCCTGAATTATTGCGCGGCGCCAACCCACCAGATTTTAACAAGGCATAAGTGTCTTTATACCACGGCGAATTCGGAAAGTTATGACCTAAGATCGCACCAGCGGTCTGTGCTTCAGATGCAATACCAAGCGCCATATAGGCCTCAGCAATCCGCGCCAAAGCTTCTTCAACGTGCTGCGTTGTTTGATAATTCTTAATCACAGACTTAAACCGGTTAATCGCAGCCAAATAGTTCTTACGGTTCAAATAATAACGACCAACATTCATATCAGCTGCCGCCAAAACATCTCGTGCCACACGGATCCGGTTCTTCGCCTCAGATGCATAGCGACTATTCGGATACCGACGCACCAATGTTTCTAAAGATTTAAGCGCATCTTTTGTCCGTTTTTGATCTCGCTTCGGATCAGCGATTTGATCAAAATAAGACATTGAAATCACATGCTGTGCTAAAGCTGATTCTTTCGTCCCTGGATGCAACGCCACATAACGTTTACCACCAGCAATCGCTTCAGGGTACTTGCCACCCTTATAGTTTGAATAAGCCGCCATAACAATCGAGCGGCGCGCTAATGGAGAATAAGGATGAAGACGGTCAACATCTTCAAACTTCTTCGCGGCATTCTCATAACTACCTGAAGTAAGAAGTTGATCAGCCTCACTATATAGCTTTGCAGCAGGCTCAACCTTCTCAGCGTCAAGAAATTCTTTCTTATCGCCGCCAAACCAGCCCCCTAAAGAGCTAACAGAAGACCCAACATCTGACAAAGGCGAAGAAGAACAACCACCTAATGAAGCTGTAAATAAAATGACAAAAACAAAAGCAAATCGCTTAAGCGTCAACATAAAATCCCCCTAAAGGAAAAGAGAAAAACCAAAAATAAATAGGCAAAGGACTAATAAACCGATTAATACCAGACTTATAGCCAAAAGCCTCATAAAAAAATCCTGTCAGCTAATTGAGCACCTAAAAAGTGAGCACCTTAAAAGTGAACATCTCACAAATGAGCATCTCATAAGTGAGTATCTCAAGCATAAATTAGAAATTTCCTTCATAACAGCTTCACAAAAGAAGCCAGGAATGTGGAGATTCTATGCCCAATTATATGACTTTTTAGCGCATTTGGACAGTTCTAGAATTTTTTTTAAAGAATTACTTAATAGCGTGTCTAATTTACACATTTTCCCTAGTGAGAAAATAGATATTTCGCCTGGTTCACTGACTTGTGTCAATTTCTGGTTAACAATCAAGTGAATACAGTTAAATCCCAAGAGATATCTAAAACACAAACACAGTAGGGGTGTTCAGCTGATGCTTGCGCCGTTTTCTGCCAGAAAACCTGAAGTCTCAATAAAAAAACAACCAAAAGCGCCAAAAAAAGCACGGTTGCTTGGGCCGGTTTCTTGTGGGAAACCTCAAGGCCTATTATAAAATGGCAACTTGAAGCGCCAAGAAAAAAGACAAGTACATTTCTGTACTTGTCTTTTAAGATGAACAAAATCAATGATATATTTAATCAAAAGTGTTTGAAAACACTCGATTAACTCCGATCTGCAGCAAAATTAGCAGCAGAAAGGACGGCAGCCCCCCGCCCATCACCATGATGTTCAACAACAGAGGCAGGCACAGCAGGTACAGAAACCTTCGTCCAAGCATCTTTATCAGCTAAAAGAGTGGAAATTGCTTTAGCATTCAAAGCATGACCACCACGATATGATTTATAAGAGCAAAGCAAAGGAGAACCAGCTAAGGCCAAATCGCCAACAGCATCAAGAGCCTTGTGACGAACAAATTCATCATCAAAGCGAAGCCCTTCGCGGTTCAAAACTTTATCTTTATCAATAGCAACAGTGTTCTCTAAGGAAGCGCCTAAAGCACGACCAGCAGCCCACAAACCCTCAACTTGCTCCATAAAGCCAAATGTCCGAGCACGAGCTAGTTCTTCACGAAACACCCCTGGGTTCATATCAGAGCAAAATCTCTGACGTCCAATAACAGGTGTGTCAAAATCAATTTCAACATCAAGTCTAAAGCCATTGTAAGGAAGCAATTCACCCCAACAGCCATTTTCTTCAACACGAATTGGTTTCAAAACTTTGATAAATGTACGCGGTGCATCAAGGTCTTTTAAACCAACTTCCTCAATCGCGCGAACAAAAGGCATGGCGCTACCATCCATAATTGGAACTTCGCCATTATCAATTTCAACAAGAACATTATCAATAGAAAGTCCGCGAAGCGCAGACATAAGGTGCTCAACAGTCGCCACCATGGCGCCACAGTCTGAGCCTAAAATTGTACAAAGTGTAAGGTTTTTAATAAAATCACAATGCGCTTGAATTTCAACTTCCTTGCCATCTTTTAAAACAGAGAAGTTAATTCCGCTATCGGCATCAGCCGGATGAAGAGTGATAGAAACCGGAGCTCCTGAATGAACACCGACACCAGTCATAACTACAGATTGACTGAGCGTGGTTTGTTTCGCTCCAACATATGAATTACCCATGAGAGTATACCCTCTAATTTACCCTGTCTTCTCTAGACATCCAGAACGCATGGGAACTTTAAAATATTATCTTTAAAATCTTAACTTTCTTAAAAAACTAAGTTTTAAAAATTTTAAGTCCAACTAGCTATTCGGAGCCCCCCTCCATAAACCTGACTGCTGTCCGATCTTCTAATCTCTGATACCTAATCAGTGGTCTTAAAATAAAACCTAGAGAACAAGCTCTCTCAATTTTAACAATCAACACTCACTCACATCTGAGTATCAATCTTCAGACCAGGTAAAACTTCCTATATAAGCAAAACACCTAAAAGGTATATTTTTACCCAGATCAGCTTATGAAACGCGGAAACCATGTTTATATTTTTATCATGGTCCAGAGTTTCTAAAATCTCAAAGTTACAATCTTGTGAAACCAGACTTCTAAATTATAAAATCAGATTTCAAAACTGTAACAACTTTAAGTTCTTTAGCTTCTGATTAAAATTCTCCATCAAAAGGATAAATTTTAAATCTTTCAACTTTAGCCTCACTCAAGATCAAACTTAAAACCATTTTTATAATTTAAGTTCATCTTAAATCGAGACACAAACTCAATTAGAGAGTTACAAACAACTAATCTTAAAGCTTTGATGACAACGCGATTAATCAAATTAATCAGTAATCTAACCTTAAGATAATCAAGCCTATGGCCATCATTAAAGAAACCTTACTATAGAGAAGATTAATCATACAAATCACGGTTTCTTACAGTCTGTTACCAACTCGTTAACACACTGAAAAGAAAGAAAAAAACACGAAAAAATCGCCTAAAGTTTCATAAAACTACTGTTGAAATGTTATAAATATGAAACAGAAACTAAAATTGGTTAATTGATTCGCCTAAAAATAGAGCAACAGAGCCTATAAAAAAAGCGGAGACAATGTCTCCGCTTAAGCTTGTTTCAAATTAAAATAGTGCAGCTAAACTCAGCTTTAAAAATCACCCTTTGCGTTTCTCTTTAAGAAAAGGAGGGATATCAGCGATATTTTCTTCTTCATCAAGAGGAATATTACCAACGCCAGATTTATTAAGCTCTAAAGTCGGATAACGCTCAGCAGGTGTTTCAGGTTTTGAGGGAACCCACTCTTGACCAGCCCTGCCCTCATTATTCACACCATCATGTTCAGACATGATTGTTTCCGGTCTAGCAGAAGGATGCTGTTTATAATGCTCCTCCATACTTAGATCATAGTCACTTTTAGGAGCTTGCTTATCGCTAGCCTTATCTGCGGTCCCTTTAGGAATACCCTGTTTTTTCATTAAATGTCGGTCGTAAGCTCCTTGTGGAGGTACATTATTCCGTACCTCTCCATCAGAAGAAGAAACAACATCTCTTGAAGGCGGCTGAGGCTTATGAGGTGCTCCCATAGGCTGATCAGAAGGCAAAACACCATTCTCTCTTTGTGGCAGATGCGGATCTCGAACCACAGCACCTTGTGTAACACTACCTTGAGCAACACCACCTTGGTTTATATAAGAGTTTTGCTCAGTTTCTTGAAAAGAGGGCTGTTGGTCTCTAGCAGGGCCTGCTTCTTGAACGGGTTTATTATACTGATGAGGAACTTGCCCCTCATTATGAATAGAACCATCACCAAAAGCGTATTCATCAATAGATGGCTGATGAACAATCTCTTCAGAAGTCTCAGAAGCAACTTCTTCTTGCTTGCGGTTACGCCCAGTTAAGCGACTAAAAAAGCCACCCTTTTTCTTAGGTTCAGCCTCTTTAAATTGTCCCTCAGGTGCCTTGTAAGCACGCAATTGATTTTGCCCTGTAATTGGCAAATCTTCCATGCTCGGCATCCGGCGCATAGAGCGATTGATTGTTTGCGGTGCTCCTGCTACAAATTCACGTCCCGTCATCGGGTCAGTCATCGCCTCACCCTGCATACGATCGCGTGATCCCGGTGTAGCTGGTGGCGAATAACCACCGTCACTATCAGGAGACATAAAGCGCGGCGGCTTATTTACAATTTTCACATTTCCACGGCCATCAGCTTGGTTCACTGAAGCGTTTTGAGGCGAAGGCCCACCTCTTTGTTGTCCTTCATTCACACCACCAGTTACAGCAGCACCTGCAACAGCATGGGAAACAGGTCCACCTTGTGGTCCTTGAGGACGCATACGACCATTAACGGCCTGAAGCGAAGGATCGTTTTGAGGAATCCTTTGTTCACCAGTTTGCGAAACATTGTTTTCAGATGACGTTTCTAAGGATTGTAACCGCTCATTAAGGCCAAGTGTATTTTGCTCTATTTCAGCATCAATCTCCATACGGCGGCGATCAGCTTCAATATGCATAGATTCTGGATGGCCTCGATTGAGACCGGAAGCTACAAGAGAAACTCTCAAATAGCCTTCTAATTGCTCATCAAACGTCGCACCAACAATAATATTTGCATTTTGATCAACTTCTTGTCGAATTCGACTAGCCACTTCATCCACTTCAAAAAGCGTCATATCCTGCCCACCAGAAATGGAAATCAACAAGCCCTTAGCACCAGCAAGTGAAATATCATCAATCAAAGGATTGGAAATTGCTTCTTCAGCCGCTTTTCGTGCTCGCCCTTCACCATGAGCAACACCCGTGCCCATTACAGCCGCGCCCATTTCAGTGATCACGGTTTTCACATCAGCAAAATCGAGATTAATCAATCCTTCTTTCATGATGAGATCAGTGACACAAGCAACACCTGAATTCAAAACAGAGTCAGCTAAACAGAAAGAATCAGCAAATGTTGTTTGCTCATTAGCAAGACGGAATAAATTCTGATTGGGAATAACGATCATCGTGTCCACATATTTGCGAAGCTGCTCAATACCAGTTTCAGCAATGCGCATCCGGCGCTGCCCTTCAAATTGGAAAGGTTTTGTGACAACAGCAACAGTCAGAACACCAAGCTCTTGGGCAATCCGAGCAATAACAGGGGCTGCACCAGTTCCTGTGCCACCGCCCATACCACAAGCAATGAAAATCATGTGAACTTCAGAAAGAAGTTCTTTCATTTCTTCCATAACTTCTTCGGCAGCACCTTCCCCAATTTCAGGGTTAGAGCCAGCACCAAGCCCTTCAGTTAGGTTAACCCCTAACTGTAAGCGAACATCAGCACCAGAAGTGGAAAGCGCTTGCGCATCTGTGTTTGCCGCAACAAACTCAACGCCATGCAGCCCAGATGCGATCATATTATTAACCGCATTGCCACCAGCACCACCAACACCCATCACAATGATGCGTGGGCGCAATTCATGAAAATTATGGACATTTGAACTCATTTGTTTCCCCGCTTCATAAGGAAGCACATCCCTATGGTAACTGATTCGGCCCATTAAATGCTAAAATCAATTGCAACTATTAAAAACTATCTTTCAGCCACGTTCCCATACGTGACCAATATCCACCCTGATGCTGCCCTCTTGCCACCTTCATAGTAAACTCATCAGCCAGATCATAACGTTGCAAAGCCTCAAACAAGCCAATAGAGCTAGAAAATGCGCCACCTAACATTTCTGGTGGCAAACCTGAAATAGCTGGTGGTGCGCCCAACCGAACCGGCTTAGAAAAAATCTCAGAAGCAAACTCAGCAAGCCCATTGAGTTGACTGCCACCACCAGTGAGAATCAATCTTTGCCCAGAATGCCCGCCAAAACCGCTGTTATTAAGGCGATCCATAACCAAAGATAAAATATGCTGCACTTTCGGCCTGATTATATCAGCCAGTTGCGCGGCACTAATCTGACCTTCTGTCACTTGCCCCTCACCAACGATGGAATATTGAATTGGCTTGTCCCAATCAGTTCCTTCCAGCTTCATCCCCGCTGAAAACGCAGAGCCATAAAGAACCTTAATACGCTCAGCCTCTTGCAAAGGACAATTCAAAGCCTGAGCTATTTCAAAGGAAATTAAGTCTCCCCCAATTGCAATGGCATCAGAATGAACAAAATAACCATTTGCAAAAAGCGCAAGCTTTGTGGTGCCACCGCCAATATCAATCACGGTCGTTCCAAGCTCAATTTCACTCAGGTCAGCAACAGCCAGCGCACTCGCATAAGAAGTCGCCATAATACGAGCAGCCCGCAAATGGCACCGCTCAAGCAAAAGAGCTATATTTTTAAGAGGAGATATATCAGCTGTCACCGCGTGTAGATCGAGCTCCAATAGATCACCAACCATATTAATGGGATCTACAACACCTGTTGCTTCATCAAGTGTGTAACCAAGTGGCATAAGATGCAATAAAGCACGGCCATCTTCCGCCGCATAATCACGCCCTGCCACCATAACCTCATCAATATGAGACGGACGAACACCATGCCCATTTAATCGAACACTGGTGGTATAATTCAACGATTGCAGCCGCCCACAAGAAACAGAAACAACAACATTCTCAACCCTGTGACCAGCCATCTTCTCAGCCTGGCTAACAACATCACGCACAGCATTTTCAGCGGCATCCAAGTCAATAAGCACACCAGCCTTCATCCCTCGTGCGCGCTGATGCCCATATCCAATTATACGTAAAACAGAACCGAGCGGGCGTGATCCAGTCCCTTCACGCCCTCCATACCCCTCAGGCCCTAATTCATCAGTTGAACGAGCGCCATTAGCAAATGAGTTTGAAAGCGGGCCAGACTGAGCAACAGGCATAGCCCCATCAACCCATTCCCCAATCAAACAGGTGAATTTCGTGGTTCCAAGGTCTATTACCGCAACAGTAGAGCCCATTTTACTGGCTTGTTTCGAGCGCCCAAACACAGTGCATCAACTTTCCGTTTAAAAATCATTTCGCGAGAAAACATTATCCCAGAAACGGGAAGAACAAACTATAATTTATCTTGATCAGCCGTTTTACCGACAGAAAAATCTTCATCTCTTGAAAATATTTTGATTTTTTTGCTTTTTTTCGGTCGCAAGGTTATCCGATCCCCAAGCCGCAAATCAATATGCGCCAATTCGCGGTTTAAAATATTATGTTGAGCTTGCAACGCCCGCAACCGACTTAAAGCCCCCTCTAGTCTATTCTCCGGCAACAAAACTTTCATTTCATTATGTAAAATCAAAGTCCAACGACGTTGATCAACCCTTTGAAACCGAACTATGAGAGGTTGTAAATCATCAAATTTTGTCAAAATTTCGCGCAGCTCATTCGCGGATTGTGGCGCTTTTCGGCCCTCATAAATAGGAAGTTCAAAATGAGAGCCAACTTTTACCTTTTGAATAATCACCCCAAGCTTATCAAAAACATAAGTCCCTGAAAGCGTCACAAAACGGCCAATCGGCTCACGCTCTTCCACATAAATATTCAAACCATGCGGAAAAACACGCTGCACATCAGCCTTTAAAATCCAAGGCAAACTTTCAATTTTTCTTTGTGCTTCAAACGTATTTAATGACACAAGAGATTGATCCCAAACATCCCCCAAACGTTCAACAATGGCTCTTTCTTTTGTATATTTATGCCCTGCGATATGAACTTCTTTTATAGGGAATTGAACAATGGAGAAAAGCCGTTGGCCATAATCCTGAACAATCGCAACTACAGAAAAATCATCCGGAATATGGCGCCTAAAGCCAAAAAACAACCCAACTGCAATAATGAGGAAAACAATCAGTCCAAACCAAAAACGCCCAAAAGAAGTCTTTTTGGACGTTTGCGGCATATAGCGCTCAGATGAAGGCGCAATATGATATTCTTCAGCATATTCATCTTTAACATAACAACCAATAGAAGGGAGGCTCTCTGAAACAGATGCTTCAGAAGTCTTTGAATTCCCTCTATTCATCATCGATTGCAAGATGCATCCTCCAAAATCCAGCGCACCAACTCATTAAAACTCCAACCAGCTTTTTCAGCCATTTCAGGCAAAAGAGAGGTCGCTGTCATGCCAGGCTGAGTGTTCACTTCAAGACATACAAGAAGATCTTTCTTCTCATCATATCTAAAATCAGCACGGCTCACGCCGCGGCACCCAAGAGCATTATGGGCCGTTAGAGTCCATTTCTGTATGAATTGGTAAATATTTGGTGAAATTTCCGCAGGAATGATGTGTTGTGAACCGCCTGGTGCATATTTAGCATCATAATCATAAAATTCATGTGCCTCAGAGCGAATTTCAGTCACATCAAGCGCCCTGTTTCCCAAAACACCACATGTCAGCTCCAGACCTTCAACAAACTCTTCAATAAGCATGTCATCATCTTCAGCGCCAGCCGCAAGAATATCACTTCCTGGAGGCGGGGTATCCATATCTTTCACAATAAAAATCCCGCAGCTCGAACCATCAGCAATCGGTTTTAGAACATAAGGAGGTAATTTTAAATGACCTAAAGCCGCTTCCCCGCGTTTGACCACTTTATCCCCCGCAACAGGAACACCAGCCCCCCCAATAATCTCTTTAGCGATTTTTTTATGCATCGCCATTGAAGACGCCAGAACACCAGAGTGAGTATAAGGAATGTTCAAAACTTCCAAAATGCCTTGAATACAGCCATCTTCCCCAAAAGGTCCATGCAACGCATTAAAGCAAACATCAGGCTTTAGTTCTTCTAAAACCGTGGCAATATTGCGCTCAATATCAACTTCAGTAACTGTAAAACCTTCTTCTCGAAGCGCTTTAGCACACGCTTTACCGCTGCTAAGGCTCACTTCCCGCTCTGCAGACCAGCCACCCATTAAAACCGCAACGTGAGCATTTTCATCAATCATTGCGCCAAATCCTCTCCCATAACGTCGGCAACGCCTAAACGTTTAATTTCCCAATCTAATTTTACACCACTCTTTTCAAAAACACGCTTGCGAACAGTTTCACCAAGTGTTTCCAAATCCGTTCCTGTAGCATCCCCTTCATTGATTAAGAAATTACAATGTTTTTCAGAAACTTTAGCACCGCCAATTTTAAAGCCTCTAAGTCCAGCTTCATCAATGAGTTTCCAAGAACTATGTCCAGGCGGGTTTTTAAATGTGCTACCACCAGTTCTATCTTTCACAGGTTGCTTTTCTTCTCTATAAGCCACAACCTCAGCATTGGCCTTTTCAATCTCATCTTTCTCACCTGGCTGACCTTTAAAAATAGCCTCAGTGAAAATGAAATTATAAGGAAGTGCACAATTCCTGTAAGTGTGCCCCATTTCCTCAGCTGAAAAGGTGTGAATATTCCCCTCATAATCAACCGCGCGCGCTTCTACCAAATAATCACGGGTTTCACCACCGTGCGCACCGGCATTCATCCGCAACGCCCCACCAATAGAACCTGGAATCCCCCTATAGAAACTCAGCCCTGCAACACCGTGCTCAGCCGCTGCTCGTGCTAATTTCATATCAGGAACAGCGGTTCCAACTTTAATTTTATTGTCACCCAAAGCTTCAATCGAGTTAAAACCGCGCCCCAAGCGCACAACAATGCCAGGTATACCGCCATCTCTCACCAATAAATTCGAGCCAAGCCCAATCACAGTAATCGGCAAATCAACCGGTTTATTTTTCATGAAATATGAGAGATCTGCTTCATCGGCTGGCGTATATAAAAGCTGTGCCGGCCCCCCAACCCGAAACCAGGTGATCTCCGACATCAGCGAATTCGCCTTAAGCCGCCCTCTTAGCTCTGGCATCGCCTCTTGAAAGCGCTCTAAATAATCTTCAAACACCATAAATCTCCAAATCGGAAAGTGATCATTTAGAAAAATGATCACAAAAAATATAACAATCCAAACAATATAAAATCTTTGATAATCAAACTGAATTAAACACTGAATAGAACTAAGACACTAAGAACAATGACAGAAATCAAATTAATAAAAATAGAACGCAAAATAACAAATCCTCAAGCTAAGCGCTTAAGCCGCAACTTCCTTAAGCTCATTCGGTAAATTATGCATCCAGCTAGAAATGCTCCCAGCACCTAAACCAATGATAAGATCACCAGGCTTTGCAATTTCACTCAACATGGGTGCTAATTCACTCGAGTGGTGAACATAACGAACATCATTCCCCCGCGCTGCAACACCTGCCCCCAAAGTTTGATGATCAAATCCTTCAAGCGGGTCTTCTCCGGCTGCAAACACCGGCGCCATAATGACTATATCGGCATCATCAAAACATTCTTTGAACTCATCAAAATGACACTGCAACCGTGAATAACGATGCGGCTGCATAATCGCAATCACCCGCCCACTGGTTGAAGATTTTGATGCCCCAAGAACAGAATTAATCTCCACCGGATGGTGTGCATAATCATCATAGAGATCAAAATTTTGCACTGATCCGACATGTGTAAAGCGGCGCTTCACACCAGAAAACCCAGCAAGCCCATCACGAATATCTGAAATTTCAACGCCAATTTCATGAGCCACCGCTACAGCAACTGCCGCATTCAAAGCATTATAATGCCCCGGCATTGGCAATTTGAAGCCGGTTACGGTTTGAGAGCCACCACGCATATTGTCTGAAAATTCAAGATCAAATGAAAGCTCACCAGAACCAGGCACACAATTCACAAGGTGAATATCAGCACCTGCAACTGAGCCATAGGTAAGAATTTTTTTAGAGGTTAAACTCTCATCACTTTGCAGGTCATCAACCAATGTTTTTACAACAGGGTGGTCAATGCCGGCGAGGGTAAACCCATAAAAAGGAATTTGCAGAGCAAATTGTTTAAACGCTGCTTTAACCCCATCAAAGTCCCCATAATGCTCCATATGTTCAGGGTCTATATTGGTTATAATGCCAACTTGAGCCGGGAGTTTTAAAAAGCTGCCATCAGATTCATCAGCTTCAGCAACCAGCCACTCTCCTTGACCAATGCGAGCATTTGAACCAAATGCTTCAATAATCCCGCCATTAATCACAGTTGGGTCAATTTGCCCAGCGCAAAGCACCGTTGAAATCAAAGACGTTGTCGTGGTCTTGCCGTGTGTGCCAGCTACCGCAATTGAAGATTTAAGCCGCATTAGCTCAGCAAGCATTTCCGCGCGCAAAACAACTGGTATTCCAGCTTGTCTCGCCGCAACAAGTTCAGGATTATCATGTTTAATCGCAGAAGAAACAACAACAACAGACGCTCCTTCAACGTTCCTGGCTTCATGGCCAATAAAAGCTTTCGCCCCCTTAGAGATCAAACGCTCAACATTCGCATTTCTGTTCATGTCACTACCTTGAACCTGATACCCCATGCTCAGCAAAATCTCTGCAATGGCACTCATGCCAATGCCACCCATGCCAACAAAATGTAAAGAGCCAATATCCAAAGGCAGTCGCATATAAAATCCCTCAATATAGCGCGGATGCTTTGTGGGCATCTAAAGCGCAACTAAAAAACTCAGATGCTTTGTGGCGGTTTCTGGTGGGAAACTAAAGCCACATCTAAAAGTGCATCTAAAGCGCAAACAAAAAACTCTATATTGTTAACTCATTAGGTCTAGTCGTGCGGCACCATAAATACAAACAAAAACTTAATCTATAAAGCAACATAACGAGCAACAAAAAACTAGGGTCTAGACCCTAAACTGATTCAAGCACTAAATCAGCCAATTTTACCACCGCATCTGCATTCCCCACCGATTTGGCAGCATTCGCAGCATTTTTCAAGCTCTGTGGATCATCTAAAAACCCTAACAATTGCTTATGAAACCCAGCCATTGTGATGTTTTTTTGCTCTAAAATCCAACCTGCACCAGCATTTTCAAGCATTTTCGCGTTTAAAAGCTGGTCATTATCCAACGCATGCGGAAGCGGCACCATTATGGCAGGACGCCCACAAACTGCCAATTCTGCCACTGTAGATGCACCAGATCGTGAAATAACCAGGTGAGATTCGCTCATTTCACGCGGTAAATCCTCGAAAAAAGCCTCACATTTTGCCTCGATCCCTGAATATTCGTAAAGCGCACTCACACGGTCTAAATCTTCGGTTCGGCATTGTTGCACAATAGAAAGCTTAGACCGAACTTCCTCTTCAAGTTCAGCAAAGGCAGCTGGGAAAAAGTCAGAGAAAAAACGCGCTCCCTGGCTCCCTCCAAAAATTAAGATTTTAAATTTTTGCGCCCCTTCAGCCAAGGCTCTAGCATCTAAAGCGGGATATGCAACATCTTGAACAGCTAAAACCTTATCGCGAACAGGGTTCCCCGTTAATCGAACCTTATTTTTTGCCCCCTCAGGTAGATATTTCACATCCGGAAATGAAGTGCCAATCACATCAACTCTGTTGGCCAACATCTTATTGGCCCGCCCCATCACTGCGTTCTGATCATGAAGCCCCGTTTTAATTCCCAATTGACCCGCTGCAATTAATGGTGGAAATGTCGGGTACCCCCCAAATCCAAGCACAAAATCAGGATTGATTTTTTTAAGCAAACGCCGCGCCGCCATAACACCACGCCCAAGGGTAAGCGCTGTTTTCATAAGTGCTATTGGGTTTTTCCCCTTCATTGTGGCAGAGGGCACCACATGCATTTCATCAGCCGGACTATTACCAGCCATAACATCAACCCGCTCATCGGTGACGATGTGTACCTCAACATCACGTCGTTTCAATTCTTCAGTTAAAGCAAACGCGGGGAACAAATGCCCACCAGTACCACCAGCTGCCAACAAAACCCTTTTTTTTGCCATAACTCAAAAACCCTTATGTGCCAAAACCTAAAATCTAAAAATCAAACTCACAAAAACAAATGATTAAATTTTTCTCATTATGTCGCGCTCAAAGCATCACAATCTGCGAGACGTACTTAACGGATGCCGCCGCGTTAACGCAAGTGTCATCCCCAGCAAAAGAGCCGTCCCAATCAAAGATGTCCCGCCATAGGAGATAAACGGCAAAGTCATGCCCTTGGCTGGAATAAGGCCTAAATTCACACTCATATTAATTGAAGTTTGTAGCGCAAAAAGAAGCATCAGCCCAGAAACAGAAAAACGAACAAAGGGATCCTTCATTTCCTTTGCCCGATTAAGAGAAAGAAACACAATCCCTGCATAAATCATCAACAAAAAAATACAAGCTAGCACGCCAAACTCATCGGCAATCGCCGCAAAAATAAAATCATTATGCGCATCGGGTAAAAATTGCTCTGCTAAACTTCCCTCACCTGGCCCCCGACCAAACCAACCAGCTTGGCGAAACGCCTCCAAAGCACGAGCTATTTGATAATTCTCACCAGATGGGTCAAGAAAATGGTCAATCCGCGCGGTGACATGTGGTAAAAATTGATACCCAAGAAACAACGCTCCAACACCAGCTAAGAAGAAAAACATCACCCACCCCCAAGCCAATCCAGCAAGAAAGAACATACCAACCCAAGTCGCAGTTAAAAGGAGCGTTTGACCAAAATCAGGTTGTAAAATCAAAAGACAAGCAGAGACAACATAAAACCCTATCGCCACCCCATGAGCGGGCACATCGCTTCTCTTCACCCCTTCAGAAAAAGCCCACGCTGTTAAAACAATAAAAGCTGGTTTTAAAATTTCTGAAGGTTGAATGGAAACACCAGAAAGCCTAATCCAGCGCTGTGCCCCGTTAATCTCCGGGCAAAACAACAAAATCCCAACCATAGAAATGAGCGATAAGACAAAAAGCGCTAACGCAAGACGCCTAATATTAGATGGATTAAGAATTGAAACAGCAAATAAAATAAGAGAACCAAAAACGGCAAATATCAGTTGCTTTTGAACAAAGAAAAAATGCGGCAAATCTTTTCGCATGGCAACAGGCGGGCTTGCAGAAAGCAACATCACAATGCCAACCGCCAATAATAACAAAGCCAGTCCAAGCACTGTCCGGTCGACAGTAAACCACCATTCAGTTAAATGGCTCCGCTCGGATCGTGACAAAACCATAAATCAAGCCTCTTTAAATTCAAACAAGTGTTTCACCCATGGAAACACCATCAATTGATCGAACAATATCTTTAAACGCATCACCACGAATTTCAAAATTAGGATATTGATCAAAACTTGCAGCAGCAGGAGAAAGTAAAATAGCCGCCTCAGAACCAGTGCCAGTGGTATCAGTGCCACTTGCCGCATTCCCCAATGCCACTTCAACCGCCTTTTTCACAGCCCGCTCCATGTCCACACAAACATCATAAGGCACACCAACTTCATCAAGAGTTTTCGAAAACTCTTTAGCAGCTTCGCCAATTAAACATGCATGACGAACACCTTTCATATGAGACGCAAGCCCATTAATACCGCCCTCTTTTGCAACACCACCCGCAATCCAGTAAATCTCATTAAAACTTTTCAAAGCTTGTTCGCTAGCTTCGGCATTCGTTGCCTTACTATCATTTACAAACAATAGCCGCCGCTCTAAATTTTGAGCTTCAGAACTTCTCGTTAAAGTCGCAACTTGTTGCATACGATGATCAAGACCAGGAAAACTAATCAATCCCTTAAGCAAACCTTCAAAATCACCCGAAACTTTCAGCGCAAGTAAAACTGCAAACGCTGCGTTTTGCATATTATGTTTACCACGCAAATGCGGCGCACTTCTCAAATCAACTTGGCGCACAACTTCAGTATCTTTGACTATTGAAAAACCGCTCTCTTCAATGACCACACCATTTTCAATTGAAGGTGTCGAGCTCACAAAAAGCACTTCACTTTTGGTCGATAAATTCAGCGCAATTTGTTGGCAATAGAAATCATCAAAAGAAATGACCGCAAGGTTTTCTTTTTCTAAGTTCGCAAATATTTTAGCCTTCACATTAGCATAATTCTCAACTGTTCCATGACGGTCAATATGATCAGGGGAAATATTCAACAACCCCGCAGCAGTTGGGCAAAGAGAAGGCGTTAAATCTATTTGATAAGAAGAAAGCTCTAAAACATAAATCTTGCCATCTTCACTCTCTGAAGCAGCAAAATCAGGCATATCTAAAACACCAAGCCCAATATTCCCCCCCATAACAGCCGTTTCACCAGCTTCTTTCAAAATATGAGTGGTAAGAGCCGTGGTTGTTGATTTCCCATTCGTTCCAGTAATGACTAAAACTCGGTCACGCTCACCGCGATGCAAAAACTCTTCAAAAAACAACTCTGTATCACCAATGATGGGAACATCAGCTGCCTGCGCTTTTTTAACAGTCCAATGAGGTTCAGGATGAGTAAGCGGAACGCCGGGCGACAATAACAAAGCATCAAATTGAGACCAATCAGCCTCATTTAGATCAACAACATCAAACCCTGCATCTGACGCTGTCTCACAACGACTTTGGTTCTCATCCCACACAACAACATTGGCGCCTCCAACCTTTAAAGCCCCAGCCGCGCTTAAACCAGTAATACCCAACCCAAACAATGCGACATTTTTATCTTTATAAACTGTAATGGGAATCATAGCCGAAGCACCTAGTCATAGTTTTAGTCATTAATACTCTAAGTACATAAACAAAAAGCGAGTAATGTTTTTTCCTCTCACATTACTCGCTTAAAAAAGCTTTTATTAAATTAACGCAATTTCAAAGTGCTAAGCCCAATAAGCGCAAGCACCACCGCGATAATCCAAAAGCGAACCACAATCGTTGGTTCCGCCCATCCCTTTTGCTCATAATGATGGTGCAATGGCGCCATTCGAAACACCCTCTTGCCAGTAAGTTTAAATGAAGCCACCTGCACAATCACAGAAACGGCCTCTAAAACAAACAAACCACCAACAATACCAAGCACCAGCTCATGCTTCACGGCAACAGCAATGGCCCCTAGCGCTCCGCCCAGTGCCAATGAGCCTGTATCCCCCATGAAAATCATGGCAGGCGGCGCATTAAACCACAAGAAGCCAAGACCAGAGCCAACAAGCGCCCCACAAAGCACCATTAACTCACTGGTACCTGGCACAAAATGAATTTGCAAATAATCCGAAAAAGTCGCGTGTCCCACCAAATAAGCAATCACACCAAAAGTTGCAGACGCAATCATCACGGGCACAATCGCCAAACCATCAAGTCCATCGGTTAAATTAACCGCATTACCAGCGCCAGCTATAACCATAGCACCAAAGCAAATAAAAAATACTGATCCAAAATTGATCAAAATATCTTTGAAAAACGGCACCGTAATTGCTGTTGAAAAAGGCTCTTTACCAAACGACATGAAAATTGTGCAAGCAAGAGCAGCAATAAGCAATTCTAAGCCTAATCTAACTCGCCCTGAAAACCCATCTGTTGTGCGCTTAGCCACTTTCAAATAGTCATCATAGCCACCAATGAGCCCATAAGAGAGCGTCACAAATAAAACAACCCAAACGTAAGGGTTACGTAAATTGCCCCAAAGAATTGTAGAAACAAAAACGGCCGCCAAAATCATCAAACCGCCCATGGTCGGCGTGCCTTGTTTTTCCAAAATGTGGCGCTGCGGCCCGTCTTCACGAATAGGTTGTCCCTTGCCCTGACGCACACGCAAATTTTTAATTAAACTCGGCCCAAACAAAAACACAAACAAAAGCGCCGTCATGATGGCCCCGCCAGTACGGAAGGTAATATAACGAAAAACGTTAAACGCGCCAAACTGGTCTGAAAAGCTCACCAACTCATATAACATCGAATAGTTCCCTCATTCATTGAGTATTTTACGGTTTATTATTTATATTTTTCACATAAAGCTGTGACGATAGAGCCCATATCACTCCCAAGTGACCCTTTTATCATCAACACATCACCAGATTGCAAGCTTTCTTCTAAAGGTGCGATAAGATCTTTAGAATTGAAAGCAAATGCCCCTCTTTTTGCTTCTGGTAACTCATTAAACATATGTTCCATCATTTCACCAGAGGCAAAAACCAAATCCACATCTAGTGAAGCAATTAATGGTGCAATTTCACGGTGATACATTTCAGAATGTTTCCCAAGCTCTAACATATCCCCTAAAACTGCAATACGGCGGCAATATGTATCATCCTGTAAAGCACTTAAATTTTTAAGCGCAATTTCCATTGAAGGAGGGTTAGCGTTATAGCTCTCATCAATCAGCAAAACTTGGCTTAGCTCATCATCTTTTAAGCTTAGCTGATGACGCACACCTCGCCCTGGCGGAGCAACCAAATTGCCAAGCTCTTCTGCCCCTTCAGCCACATCACATCCAGCTAATTTCACACACCCAAGTGCCCCTAAAAAATTAAGCGCTATATGCTCACCTGGGATAGAGATCTCAAAATCAATCGCCTCATCAAAACAATCAGCTTTAACAAAACTTCGCGACACCCCAAACTCACCAGAACTTAATCGAACTTCCGCCTCTGCAGAGTGCCCAAAACTATAGATATTTTGAACCTCGGCCTGCTCAGCTCTTTTGTTCAGTCGCTCAAAATGACGATTATCTGCCGGCAAAAGACAAGCGCCCCCTTCAACCAAGCCATCAAAAATTTCAGCCTTGGCATCAGCAATTTCTTCTTCATTAGAAAAATGCCCAATATGAGCGGGCGCCACAGTTGTAATCAAAGTGATATGTGGTTGAATGAATTTGGAAAGCGGCGAGATTTCCCCCGCATGGTTCATCCCCACTTCAAAAACACCAAATTCTGTGTCCCGTGGCATCCGCGCTAATGTAAGCGGAACGCCCCAGTGATTGTTAAAAGACTTAACAGATGCATGTGTGCGACCTTGCTTTTCAAACATCACACGTAGCGCTTCTTTCGTCCCCGTCTTGCCAGCACTTCCCGTCACCGCAATGATTTTACCAGAGCAACGTTTGCGAGAAACGATCCCTAAATCTTGCAAAGCTTTAAACGTATCTTCAACGCGAATGAGAAGCCCATCAGAGCCATCAGCCACTTCAGAGGCATCTAATTCAAAATCATGAGAGACCAAGCAAGCTTTTGCACCCGCTTCAAAAGCGGCCCGCACAAAAGCGTGCCCATCCTGACTAACTCCTTGTATAGCAATGTAAAGTGCGTCTTTGTCTAATGTCCGACTATCAATTGAAACACTGTTAATCTCTTGAGTTTCAGTCCCTTGAAGTTCTACATGTTGAGCATCAACGCCAAGAACTTGAATATTCCCTCGAACGGCCTCAGCAATCTCACCAACTGTCCATAAACATTCCATTGACTTACATCCAATCCCCGCTTGCTTTACAATGCCCGAAGGCCCAAATCAGTTCCCTTGAAGCGCAGCTTCAACAGCCTCATGATCAGAAAAGGGAAGTATCTCAGAGCCGACAATTTGCCCCGTCTCATGCCCCTTGCCAGCAACAAGCAAAATATCACCAGGGCTTAATGCAGCGACCGCTGTTTGAATAGCTTGAGCCCGATCTCCAATCTCTTCAGCTCCTGAAGCACCTGCCATAATCTCTGATCGAATGACAGAAGCATCTTCCCCTCGTGGATTATCATCTGTTACATAAACACACTCAGCCAAACGGCTCGCAATCTCTCCCATCATTGGTCGCTTGCCCTTGTCACGGTCACCGCCGCATCCAAAGACAACATGCAACTTACCTTTTTTATAGGGAAGCAAAGCTTCAATCGCTGTCTCCAAAGCATCAGGCGTGTGGGCATAATCTATAAAAACTGGCGCTTTTTTTGATACAGCTCCTCCGTCAGCAGTTGAAAATTCTTTGCTGCCAACCAGCTCTAAACGCCCTTTTGCCCCTTTTAATTTTTCCAAAACCGGCAAAATCTCAAGAATAGAAATCCCCCCCGCTGCCACTAGAGCTGCAGCTACAAGAACATTACTCGCCTGAAAGTCTCCAACAAGCGGAAGATGAATTTCAGAAGTGCCTCGATGATGAACCAAAGTCAATTTTTGCGAAAACCCATCAATTTCACATTTTTTAAGATGTAAATAACGCCCCTTTTCACCAATGGTCATCACATTAATATGCCGTGCTTCACAAACTTCAATAATGCCACCAGCACCCGGCGCATCAGCATCAATCACCGCAATGCCATTCTCACCCAATAATTCAGAAAAAAGCCGCTTCTTTTCATTAAAATAAGCTTCAAATGTCTCATGATAATCCAAATGATCACGAGTTATATTCGTAAAAGCTGCCGCAGTAAAATTGACCCCATCAAGCCGGCGCTGCGCCAACCCATGGCTAGAAGCCTCAAGCGCTAAATGATCAACACCTTGATCTGCCAACTCTTTCAATGCCTTATGCAAGGTCACCGGGTCAGGTGTTGTATGGGCAAGTTTTGTCTCACCCAATTTAGAGACAACCCCGATCGTCCCCAAACTAGCCCCATCAATACCAATCTGCTCCCAAATCTGCCGCACAAAACTGGCAACAGAAGTTTTCCCATTGGTGCCTGTCACCCCAACAATTAAATCAGGTTGCGGCGCATAAAATCGGGCAGCCAATTCGGTCAATCCAAGACGCGGGTCTGATTGCAGCAACAAAGGAATATGCTCGGGTAAAGCCCCATTAAATTTTTCATGAGTTAAAACGGCAACTGCTCCTTGAGAAAGAGCTTGGTCAATAAACTTAGCCCCATCAACAGCAACGCCTGGCAAAGCTGCAAAGAGAAAGCCTTTCTCAACTTCGCGGCTATCAGCCGTAAGCCCAGTTATCTCAACATCAGGCCCACTAAACCCTTCAATTAGTTCAGATAATTTCATATATGCCGCCCCACCCTCTCATCTCAAACACCACTAATAACGTTATGAACAACATAAAGGTTAATAGCAATGTGGATTTAGCACGAAGCGAACATTAAAAACAAGCTAACTCCCGAGAAGAAAAGCTAAAATCATCACCTCCCTCAATAAAGAACAACT